>NZ_BOJU01000002.1:0-416368 GCF_016860625.1 Fructobacillus tropaeoli | reverse complement strand
CTCAAAGGTGTCGTGTTGATGGCATAGAGGAACCACCTGTACCCATCTCGAACACAGAAGTTAAGCTCTATAGCGCCGAAAGTAGTTGCCGGAACGCTGGCTGCGAGGATAGGACGACGCGATGCCGATACATATAATGACAACGGGGGAATTGATGAATATCAGTTCCCCTGTTGTTTTTTATTTATATACAGTTTAAAATATAGTAAATAGTAACAGGATGCTTTGGTTTGGCATTGAAGTTAATCAAAGTTGAGGTGAATACTTATGGAAATGGAACGAATTAACGATAACACTATTCGGGTCATGATTGAAAATGAGGACCTTCAAGACCGCGGGACTTCGGTTCGTGATTTGCTCAGCGATCGTAATAAAATTGAATCTTTCTTTTATAACATTTTATCTGAAATTGATACAGAAGAGGATTTTGTTGATAATGACAAAGTTTCTTTTCAAGTTTTGCCTAACCAAAATGGCTTGGAATTATTTATTTCTCGTCTTGATGATCAAGATGCTTTAAATGATTTGTTAGCAAACATTGTTGGTGAGCGCAGTGATGATGATACTGATGTCGTTAACCAAGAAGCAATTGACGATGTTTCATTTGAGCAAAAAATGGCTTTGATGGCGCATGATGATGAAAAAAATGCTGTAAAGAAGAGTGTTGATGGTCATATTGATGTTGTTGAATTAGCTGACTTTGATTTGCTTTTGTCACTTTCAGACCGGTTGGAAACATTTACTGGTGACAATAGTGCCTATTTCTACAAAGGTCACTATTACTTAGTGTTGGATTCAACAAAGATGTCGTTGACAGCTGCTGAATACAATACTTTGTCTGCCACGATTGTTGAGTTCGGGCGTTATGCTAAGTTAAATGAGGCTGTTTTGTCAGAACATGGTAAGGCTTTGTTCGAAAATCAGGCAGTACAATCGTTGAACCAACTGTTTTTAGCTGAATAAAATGACTGATGGAAAATCTGAAAAGGTTTTCCATTTTTTTATGTCTTATTGTGAACTTGTTGATTGAATAAATTTTTGATTGGTTGTTAACAGTCAATCCTTTTTCTAAAATAGATTTTCTTCCTGCTCTGTTATCAGGTATAATAGCAGTATCATTATTTAGCATTGGAGTGCATTTTCATGAATATCTTGCTTGTTATCACCTGGGTCTTAGTTATTTGGTTTGTTTTTTATGTGGTTAGTGCCCTTGGTACGCGCATCATGGCCAAGCAACGGGGAACTGTTTTAAAGGCAGAAGACTTTATGGCACAGCAGGCAGAAAACCACGGTCAATTGGTTGATGTCCGTGACAAGGAACCCTATAAGCGTAATCACTTAAGGGGAGCTCGAAACATGCCAGCATTAACTTTCTCACAAGGAAAGTCTGGTTTGCGCCAAGATATGCCGGTTTACTTGTACGGGGATACATTATCTGGTGCAAGCTCTGTTGCGCGTCATCTTCGCAAGGAAGGGATGGCTAAGAGTCAAATTTTCTTGATGGCTGGTGGCTATCGTCAAGTGACGGAGCAAAAGAAGAGCTAAAAAAAAGAATCGCTTAGCGATTCTTTTTTAGTAACTATTAGAAGCGTGATTGATGAGCGGCAACTGATTTGCGAATTGCAGCACGGGAAACCTCTTCATAGTTTTCTTGTTCTTGTTCTTTTGGCTCTTGGACCAATTTCTTATAGCCAAAGCCGGCTGAAAGAACGGCTAGGGCTGAGCCAAGCACGCCTGTTGCCAAGCCAAATTTAAAATCTTTTTTCATCCTCAATCTCCTTTCCATCTTTTCTTAACATTATCGTTGAAATAAAAGACTTTGTAAATCCCTATTTGTAAAATGGAGGTAGAATATGTCAATCCCAGTAATTGTAATTGCAGGACCAACTGCTTCTGGTAAATCAGATTTGGCGATCCAGCTAGCTAAAAAGTATAACGGTAACATTATTTCGGCTGATTCTTTGCAGGTCTACCAGGGGTTGGATATTGGTACAGCCAAAACACCCATTCAAGAACGTGAAGGGGTTTCTCATTATTTGCTTGATGTGGCAGATAAAACTGCTGATTTTTCGGTGGCTGATTTTCTCTCATTGGCAGATCAGGCAATTTTAGAAACGGTTCATTCAGGGCGAATCCCAATTGTGGTTGGTGGGACCGGTTTTTACGTCAAAGCACTGCTGGGTTTTCAGTCATTGGATTTTGCTAAATCAGACGAAGAAGAGGTTCGAGAAGACCAGAAAAAATCTTTGGAGGAGCTGCAAGTCAAATTGAGGCAATTGGCTGACGAGAAATTATTGAATAGAGTTGACCTGCAAAATAAGGAGCGGGTCATTCGAGCAATTCAAATCGCCCGTCACGGGCAAGTTAATCGGCCTAAGCGCCCAGACTATACTGGACTGATTTTGGCTTTAGAGTGGCCAAGAGGGGTCTTATATGAGCGCATCAATGGTCGTGTTCAGCTTATGATCGATCAGGGGCTTGAGAAAGAAGCCAAAGGCCTATATGACCAAGGTGGTTTGAATCTGCAGGCTGGTCGTGGCATCGGCTATGCTGAATTTTACCCTTTCTTTGAGGGACAACAGACACTCTTAGAAGTTGTAGCAACCATCCAACAAAATTCACGGCGCTATGCCAAACGACAATTAACCTATTGGCGTCATCAAATTCCGGGGTTACAATGGATTGATGGTCAA
This sequence comes from Fructobacillus tropaeoli, assembly GCF_016860625.1. Taxonomy (NCBI): domain Bacteria; kingdom Bacillati; phylum Bacillota; class Bacilli; order Lactobacillales; family Lactobacillaceae; genus Fructobacillus; species Fructobacillus tropaeoli. The sequence continues at coordinate 413,675 of NZ_BOJU01000002.1, read as the reverse complement.
AACGCATGGACAATTGCTGATCAGAAAGTTGCTGATTTTTTGAAAGAATATAAGCAGTAAAAAGGAGTGGCAAATGGATTTTGCTCAGGCACTAAGCGATTTAAAAGATGGGAAAATTGATCATTTTGATGTTGATCCCGAAACTTTTCCTGCATTTCAGAAGGCCTGGTCTGCTTTTCCCTATCAAAACACAGTGAAGGGAATCGCTCAAAGAGCAGGAAAAGTGACATATATTCAGGCAAAATAGACTGTTGTAGCGATTAAAATATGCTACAATACTATTTAAGTAAACTATATTAAAAATGGCCGGACTCGGTTTTTTCGGGTGTCGACTTTAATTGAGAGGCAAAATCGTGGCATTATCATTTGGACAACATAACGTTGGTATTGACTTAGGAACGACAAATACTTATGTATACGTCGAAGGAAAGGGAATCGTTTTACGTGAACCTTCAGTTGTTGCACGTAACACTGAAACGCAAGAAGTGATTGCCGTTGGCTCTGAAGCCCGCGACATGCTCGGTCGGACGCCTGCAAGTATCGCAGCTATTCGGCCAATGCGTGATGGCGTTATTGCTGATTATGACACGACAGTTGCCATGATTTCTTATTATTTGAAGAAGGCTTTAGGAGGCCGCGTAGGTAAGCCATACGTGACACTTGGGGTACCTGCTCGTATTACGGCGGTTGAACGTCGTGCAGTGATTGATGCTGCCCGTGTCGCTGGTGCGCGTGATGCCTATGTCATCGAAGAACCATTTGCGGCTGCCATTGGTGCTGGTTTGCCAGTTATGGAACCAACTGGTTCAATGGTTGTTGACTTTGGTGGTGGAACCACGGATGTTGCCACGATTTCACTTGGTGGTATTGTTGCAGCTCGTTCAACTCGTTTTGCGGGCGACAAGCTCAACGAAGCAATTTCATCATTTGTCCGTAACAATAACAACTTGGCAATCGGTGAATCAACTGCTGAGCGTTTGAAGATTGAAGTTGGAACTGTTTCTTTGGAAGATGCCAAAATGATGGAACCAACGACGGCTCGTGGTCGTGACTTGTTGACAGGTTTACCAAAGACTATTGAGGTTTCGGCCTATGACGTGGCAACGGCAATACAAGACCTAATTAACGAAGTGGTTAACTCAATTCGTGAAACATTGGAGTCAACACAACCTGAAATTTCTGCCGATGTGATTGACCATGGAATGGTCTTGACTGGTGGCGGAGCACAATTGCGCGGTTTGTCAACTTTGATTGAAGGAATTACGAAGGTTCCCGTAATCGTGGCGGAAGATCCTTTGGATGCCGTCGTCAAGGGTGTTGGTGAATCATTGAAGTCTTTGGACGTTTTGCAACGAAACTAATAAGACAGGTTAAGTAAACTGCCAAAAAGCGTAGCGCTTGCGCTGCGCTTTTCTTTTCAAGGCAGTTGGTGTGAAAAGGATTATTCCATGCGTAAGTTATTTTCATCCAAAACGGCTGTGATTTTAATGGTCTCAGTCATAGTTATTGTTGGCTTGATTACCGGATCAAATTGGTGGGCCAATAAAACAAATACACCACCTTTCTTTCAGCGAGCAGTTAATGATATCACTGGTGGTATTTCACGCGTGATTGCTGTGCCAACGAATGCCATTGGGACACGGGCCAATTCAATTTCCAATTTGATGTCAACATTTGATGAAAATCAGAAATTAAAGGCTAAGTTAGACGGCTATGCGCAAAATCAGGTTAAGATGCAAACCTTGGAAGAGGAAAATAAGTCGTTGAAGAAGCAGCTTGGCTTGAAAGCAACGTTGACGGATTATGAAACAATTTCTGCCGTAACGATTGCTCGCTCGCCTACAACTTGGCAGTCACAGCTTGTGATCAATAAGGGTGCTAAATCAGGATTGAAGAAGGGCATGCCCGTCCTTGGTGATTCTGGCTTGATCGGTCGTATTTCAGAAGTGAATACGGTTAATTCGAAGGTGACGTTGATTTCTGATACGAGTGAGGATACAAACCGCTTTGCAATCACTGTTAAGGGCAGTCAAGGTGATGTTAACGGGATTATTACTGACTATGATGCAGATCAGAAATTGTTGATTATGGGGCAGGTCACTGAAAGTCAGACGATTAACCCTGGTGATAAGGTTGTTACCTCAGGATTAGGCGGATCAATGCCGTCTGGTATTCTGATTGGTAAGGTGGCAAAGGTCACCACCGATGATTACGGTCTATCACGTAAGATTTATATTCAATCGAGCTCTGATTTGAGCAGTTTGAGTACCGTCTTAGTGGCCAGGACAGAGGTAGGGTCATAATATGGCAGGTTGGCAATTTATTCGATTTCGGATTGTGTATCCGCTGATTTTAATTCTTTTGTTTTTCATCGATGGAAATATTATGTCTTCGTTTGGTGTTTTTTTACTCCATCCGCCTTTTCATATTATTCCAACGCTCACGTTGATTTGGTTTTTCTACGCCATTCAATTTGAGGCGACAAGCTTCGTGCCTTATTATTTCTATGTAGTTGTGTTCGGCTTACTTTTTGATGTTTATTATACGGGCATTATTGGCACCTATACGGTTGCCTTTTTGGCTGCCACTATTTTGATGGATAAGCTACGTCCTTATTTTGATGAACGCTTAATGTCTGGGATGCTTTTGTTATTGGTGGGCTTATTGACCTATCTTGTTGTGACTTATTTTGCCGGTTCAATGATTAACATTGCTAATTTGTCACCTTTTTCGTTTATCATTCAAGATGTTTTTCCAACAGCGGCTTTGAACTTAGTGTTGGCGGCTTTAGGCTATTATCCAACCTGGTCTTTGTATCAAAGATTAATTTAAGCTTGCATTTTTTACCAGGCCAGGGTTATAATGGCTTCAATTAAAACGTTGACTAGACGAGTAGCTAGCAAATTCTTTTCAGGAAGCTTACGGGAATTGAGAGTAAGCAGGAATTGTTGGTGAACCACACCTAGGAGTGTGCTATTGAACCTTGAGTAGGTAGCATCGGCTGTGCCCGTTATCGCACCGGTTGTTAGGAAACTAACACCACGAGGTTTCTTTAGTAATAAAGAAACAACGATGAGGTGGGACCGCGTCTATTCGCCCTCTAAGTGCTTAGCACTTAGGGGGCTTTTTTATTTCCCATCGTTTTAATAGTTTGACAGTGAAAGTGGGGAAATCCTGATGAAATATTTTTTTGAAGTACTACCAAGCATTGCCTCTGGGTTGCAAATGACCTTGGGGGTCTTCTTTATTACGATTATTGGCTCGGTTCCGTTGGGCATCTTAGTGTCCTTGGCAATGCGTTCGCCATACTTTAGTGTGCGTTGGTTGGTAAACGGCTATATTTGGCTGATGCGAGGAACACCACTCTTGTTGCAGTTGATTTTCATTTACTATGGCTTATCAATGGTCGGCGTTTCATTCTCACGGTTTGACGCTGCGGCATTTGCCTTTATTATCAACTATGCAGCTTACTTGGCAGAAATTTTCCGTGGTGGTCTTCAAGCCATCCCACAGGGACAATTCGATGCCGCCCAGGTTTTGGGCTTGAATAAAGTGCAAACTTTTTTCAAGATTATCTTGCCACAAGTGATTAAAATTGTGGTGCCATCATTTGGAAATGAGGTTGTTAACTTGGTCAAGGATACGTCTTTGATTTATGTGATTGGACTGGGCGATATCTTGCGAGCCGGTTCGATTGCAGCCAGCCGAGACGTTTCATTGGTACCATACTTAATTGTTGGCTTGATGTACTTGGCCATGGTAGCAGTCGTTACGATTGCCCTACGCCGTAGCGAGAAGCGCTTGAGTGCTTGGAGGTAAGACTATGATTGCGATTAAAAATTTAACAAAAGCCTATGGCGATAATGTGATTTTTAAAGACTTATCACTGACGATGGCTGACGGTGAAATCCTAGTAGTTGTTGGGCCATCCGGTTCCGGTAAAACAACTTTCATTAAGACCTTAACCGGTTTAGAGGATGCTAGTAATGGTGAGATTGATTTAAACGGCCAGACTTACCAAGTTGGCGATCCTGCCTTGGCAGCAAAGATTGGACTGATTTTTCAGGACTTTAATTTATTCCCACATTTGACAGTCAAGAAGAATTTGACTTTGGCACCGATGACAGTCAAGAAAATGTCCGAGAAGGAAGCAAATCAGAAGGCTGACGAGTTGCTTTCAACTTTAGGCTTGACTGACCAAGCTGACTTATATCCTTACCAGTTGTCTGGTGGTCAAAAGCAGCGGGTAGGCATTGCTCGAGCATTAGCAATGGATCCACAAATTATTGCTTATGATGAACCAACCTCTGGCCTGGATGAAAAGACCACTGACCAGGTTAGCCAGGTGATGCTAGCCTTGAAGAAGGCTGGGGTTACTCAATTAGTCGTGACCCACGATTTGCCATTTGCTGATAAGGTGGCGGATACAGTCTTTGACTTTGAAAAGGAGGTCCAGCGCTAATGATTACGATGAAAAAGAAAATCATTGTCAATACGGCTGTGATTGTGGTCTTTCTTGCCGTGGTGGCTGGTTGTGTTGCCTTTCTTTCCAAACCTAAGTCAGATAATGATGCCAATACCAAAGACAATTGGACCAAGATTCAGCAGGAAAAAGTGATTACGATTGGTTTGGATGATACCTTCGTTCCAATGGGCTTCCGGGATTCTTCTGGAAAGTTGGAAGGATTTGATATCGACTTGGCTGATAAGGTCTTTTCTGATTTGGGCATCACGGTTAATTGGCAGCCAATTGATTGGTCGATGAAGGAAACTGAGTTAAATACCGGTAATATTGATGCCATTTGGAATGGCTATACCAAGACACCTGCTCGAGCAAAACAGGTTGCCTTTTCACAGGTTTACCACAAGGTAGCTCTTTCCGTTGTTGTTAAGAAGGGCCAGGGCATTAATAAGTTTTCTGATATGTCCGGTAAAGTCTTGGGCGTTCAAACCGGTTCTTCTGGTGAATCGTCATTGAACGATCAGCCAAAGGTTTTGAAGCAGTATATTAAGGGGCAAAAGCCAGTCGAGTATGATACTTTTGACAAGGCCTTTACTGATTTAAACGCTAATCGGATTGATGGCTTGTTAGTTGATGAGGACTATGCCCGCTATTACATCAATCACCAGGCTAACCCAGCGGATTATGAAATTCTAAAGGGTGGCTTCCCAGAAACGGAGGATGTTGTTGGTTTCCGTAAGGGTGATGTTGAACTCAAGGAAGCGGTTAACAAGGAATTGACGAAATTAACTAAGGACGGCTTTGTTTCTGCTTTGGAAAACAAGTGGTTTGCACAAAATTAATTGAGAAAGTATTAAAAACGCCTGCGGGCGTTTTTTCTTTGGCTAAAACCGAGTAAGATGGTTATATGATAAAAAAGACGATGGTGGCGCCTGGCGTCCAGCTGGCTTACCAGCCAACAAAGCAATTTAAAACAATCCATGTTAATGTGACCTTCGCGACGAAGGCTAAGAAGGCCATTGCGACTAAACGGGCGCTCTTGTCCTACTTGATGGCAGTCTCTTCGAAGGCGTTTCCAGACCAACGAGCGGTTTCTTTGGCAATGATTGATGCCTTTGGGGCTAACTTTCAAACAAAGGTGGCAACGCTCGGCGATTTGGACCTTTTAACGGTTTCGATTCAATTTATCAAACCGGGTCTGTTACCAAATTCAAATCAGCTTTTGGAGCAAATTTTAAACTTTTTGCAAGCAATGCTCTTTGATTTTGATTGGGAAAGTGACCAAGCCCAAACAACGTTTAATCAGGAGCGGCAGAACCTGAAGCAAGCGATTTTAAGTCGCCAGGATGATAAGGTGGCCTTTGCTTTGGACCAAGCTCGCGAATTAACCTTTGCCGATGCTGCTGTCCGGGAATCAATCTTAGGCTCGATTGAGGAATTGGACCAATTGACCTTAAAGGACGTTTTGCAAACACAGCAAGAGTTATTGGCGACAGACCAAGTTGTGATTTCGGTTGTTGGGGACTTGGAGTTTGATCAATTGACAAAGCAGTTGTCTGCTTGGCCTTGGGCTGATATTGGTCGCGAGGAAAAGAGTGGTGTTGACCAGAACTATTCAGCGCAGATTCCTCAGTTGTTAGCTGCCGGTCAAAGAAAGCTTGTAAAAAAGGTAGATTGGCAACAGGCAGTTTTGGTGCAAAATTTTCAGGTGGAGGGTCTGTCCCTACACGATAATGGTCCACGTTATTATGCAACTTTGGTGTTGAACACAATCTTTGGTGCTAGCCCAGCTAGTCTGCTTTTTACTGAGGTCCGAGAAAAAAATAGTTTAGCTTATAATATTTCGTCGCGCTTTCAGCCGGACTTAGCGATTTTGACCGTTGTTGCTGGTTTTGATTTCGACCAGGTTGACTTGGTTGAAGACCTGATTCAGGTGCAACTGAAGACATTGGCCGCAGGCCAGATTACAGTAGAAAAGCTTGAAAATGCCAAGCAAAGCTTGAAAAATGAGTACTTAATTCGCCAAGATTCCCAGACTTACCTGGCTGTTCGTCAGGCTGGTCGTTTCTTGCGTCAGGCCAAAGAGGGTACTACTGATTTTCTAGCCGCAATCGATCACGTATCAGTAGCTGATGTGCAGGCTGTTGCCAAGGACTTAATCTTGCAAAGCCGCTTTGTTCTGGCGCCTGGGGAAAAGGGGGAATCTTTTGGAAACAAATAATCATGAAGAACAGCCCTTTGTTTTTCAAACGAAAGAGGGCCTGACGGTTAATCTGATTAAAAAACCGGGTTACCACCAATTTTTGGCGGCTTTGACTGCTCGTTTTGGTTCGTTAACGACGGCGATGAGGGTTGCTGATAACCAGCAAGTTACAATTCCCTCCGGCACTGCACACTTTCTAGAACATAAGATTTTTGACAAAAAAGATGGTGACGCTTTAATTCGCTTTACGGAGCTGGGGGCTGATGCCAATGCTTTTACTGGACCAAACCAAACAACGTATTATTTTACTGCCACTAGCCAAATCCTAGAAAATTTGGCTTGGCTAATGAATTTTGTCCAAGATCCTTATTTCACGGAAGAAAAAGTCGTTCGCGAGCGGGGGATTATTGAGGAAGAAATTAAGCTTTATCAGGATGATCCGGCTTGGCAATTGTATCAGGGAATTATTGGACTACTGTACCCCAAATCAGCGTTAAGCCAAGACATTGCAGGAACCAAGGACAGTCTGCAAGAAATTACTCCTGATTTGCTCTATCAAATTCATGCTGGCTTTTACCAGCCTCAAAACTTAGTGTTAACCGTTGTTGGCGACTTTGGTATCAATGAATTAATCGCTTTTATTAAAGAGCAACAAGAACAAATCAGTAGTCAGACAGAAACTGTTTTGGTACCAAAAGAAGATTTAGCAAAACAGGTGACCTTTGTAGCACAAAAGAAGCAAGGATTATCGCTAGAAAAAGGGGCATATGGTTTTCGCTTACCAAGTCGTCCTGAGGATATTTCAGGAATTGAACGTGTTAAAGAAATCCTATTAGGCGAACTGGCCTTGGACTTAGTATTTGGTGATCAAACGGTGTGGTTCCAAGACGCTTATGAAAAAGGAATCTTTGGTGATGATTTTGATTATGAGTATAGTAATTTTGGCCCATACCAGTATTTAACGTTTTTTGCAGATGGTGAAAATCAAGACCATGTTCAAGAATATTTGCTGAAAAGACTAGCAGAAGCACCCGCCATTTTAGCTGAAAGTCAGACTGATTTTACCCGGTTGCAAAAAGCTTTGGCTGGGCAAACTTTGGCTAGTCAAAATCGCCCGGATCGCCTTGGTTTAGACGAGGATTTAGCCTTGTATGGGGTATCACTATTTGATAAAATGAACATAATAACACGTTTTTGCTTAGATGATGTTGTCCAGTGCGGCAAACGGCTTTTTGAAGGTGGTCGTTTGACTCGCTTAGTATTAGAAAAGTAAGAGAAAAAATGGCTGAATATTTAGCAAGTGAAGTTAGTCAACAGTTACGAGAAGCACGATTGGAAAAGGGTTATACAATCGACCAATTGGCCGAAATGACCAAAATTCAACCCCGTTTCTTACAAGCGATTGAAGATGGTGACCAGGATGTCTTACCTGGTCAATTTTATGCTCGGGCATTTGCTAAGCAATTTGCTGAAGCTGTCGGTTTAAACCCTGATGACCTTTTTGATGAAGTTCAATTTGACCCACAGGTGACTAGTGATTTATCTCATGCACACCGTGATGAAGATGGTGTCGTTCGAGCAGGGGTTAATAACTCAGAGGCCTTTAAATCACGTTTTCGTGGTTTTATCCCAAGAATTTGGATAGCAATTATCGTTGTTGCCATTTTGCTGGTTGCCTGGTTTGTGGTAACACGGGCAAGTTCAGGCTCTAATTCATCTAACGGTGGCAACCAAGTTGAGGTTGCATCGTCATCGGTACCACAATCATCATCGTCATCAGTGGTTTCCTCTTCAAGTGCTAACGGTGGTATTAACCTCGGAACTGCAACCACGAACACGGCTCAGTTGACAACCACCTATACTGTTGGCGGACAATTGGCCAATACACATACCATTGTTGCTAAAGGCCAAAATGGTGGTTCGATGTTTAAGGTAACTGATGGAACCGGTAAGGTCTTATACAACGCTTGGTTGAACCAAACTGATGAAAAGAGCGTTGAAATTCCAGCAAATACGGCGATTGTGAATATTCAAGTTTCACAGGTTAGCCACGTCAACTTAACGATTAACAACCAACATATTGATTTACCAAACTTGCCAACGAACCCTGCTCCAACCACTTGGAACGTTGTCTTGAATTTGAATAAGTGAGAACAAAATGAACCTACCAAATAAACTAACGGTCTTTCGAATCATCCTGATTCCAGTTTTCATGCTCCTTTTGATTTTTTCAAAAGGCTCAGCAGTTGTGAATACTGATTTAGACTTGACCCTTTCATGGGTCCTGGCAGCCATTGTCTTTGCCGTTGCTTGTATTACTGATTTCTTAGATGGGCAAATTGCTCGTCGAAAGCACTTAGTAACCAACTTCGGTAAATTCTTTGATCCATTAGCTGACAAGCTGTTGGTCATGACTGCCTTGATTTACCTGACTGCTTTTCACCAGGTTCCTGCCTGGGTCACAGCAGTGATTGTTATTCGAGAACTCGCGGTGACCGGTTTGCGCACCTTAGTTGTTGAAAATAACGGCACGGTCATGGCTGCTGCTTGGCCTGGCAAAATTAAAACCTTTTCCCAAATGTTTGCCATCTTCTTCCTCTACTTAAAGGATTGGCCATTTGCCCTTGTTGATTTTCCAATCGGTCAAGTGCTCTTGTATATTGCCGTTTTCTTTACAATTTATTCAGGAATCGAATATTTCTGGAAAAGCCGCTCGGTTTTTGCAGACGGACTATAAGCGCTTTAAGCGCTTTTTTCGTCCAATAAAATAAGGTCGAAAATGATACGAACAAATGTTCGCAAAAGTCCTTGCATTTTGTTGAAAAAGTCCGTACACTGTTGATAGACATTGAAGGAGTATCAAGCATGGTTGCAAAAAAGACAAGCGATGATAACAAGAAGGATGGCCGTCAGGCTGCCTTAAATGAAGCTTTGAAGAAAATTGAAAAAAACTTTGGAAAGGGTTCCATCATGACGTTGGGCGATAACGCCTTAACGCAGGTAGAAACTTCGCCATCTGGGTCCGTCAAATTGGATGTGGCCTTAGGCGTTGGTGGTTATCCAAAGGGACGAATTATTGAAGTTTACGGGCCTGAATCATCAGGTAAGACGACAATTGCCCTGCATGCAGTAGCTGAAATTCAAAAAAATGGTGGCACGGCTGCCTATATCGATGCCGAAAACGCTTTAGATGTGAAGTACGCTGAAGCTTTAGGTGTTAAGAAAGATGAACTACTATTGTCACAGCCAGATACGGGTGAACAGGGATTGGAAATTGCCGATGCTTTGGTTCAATCTGGTGCCGTTGATATGGTTGTAGTGGATTCCGTGGCTGCCTTGGTTCCTCGTGTGGAAATTGAAGGTGAAATGGGGGATGCCCACGTTGGTTTGCAGGCACGGTTGATGTCTCAGGCTTTACGAAAGTTAGCTGGGACTTTGAACCGGACTGGAACGATTGCCATTTTCATCAATCAAATCCGTGAAAAGGTCGGCGTGATGTTTGGAAACCCCGAAACAACGCCCGGTGGTCGCGCTTTGAAGTTTTACTCGACAATTCGTTTGGAAGTCCGTCGGTCAACTCAAATTAAAGATGGCTCCGATGTTACCGGTAACTTGACAAAGGTCAAGGTTGTGAAAAACAAGGTTGCGCCACCATTTAAGGTTGCCGAAGTCGATATCATGTATGGAAAGGGAATCTCACAAACTGGTGAAATTCTTGATTTGGCCGTTGATCAAGATATTATTGATAAGGCCGGTGCATGGTATGCCTATAACGGGGAACGAATTGGTCAAGGTCGTGAGAAGGCCAAGGAATATTTGGATGATCCTGAGCACGCTGCTTTGAAGGAAGATATCTATACACAAGTGCGAAATGCTTATGGTATTGGCGATGAGCCAGCCGTTGATGCTGGTCCCGATGAAAGTGATAGCAAAAGTGCAGAAAATCACGATAACGACGGGCTTACTGACGAACCAATTATTTAGAAATAGTAATAATAAATTAATATTAAAAAGCGTTGTAAAACGCTTTTTTTTGTTATAATGTGTTTGTTCTTAACTGAAGTGAATGATTCATTTTCACACAAATTGTTCGGATTAGTTTGGAATAGATACTTGTTGTTGTAGGATAATCTTTTGCACCCAGTTGGGAGAAGAGGAATCATGCAAAGATCGCATCGCGGGTCATGGATAGTGGCCTCTGTCGTCGTTGTACTTGCTATCATCTTAGGAATTGCCTATCAAAACCGAGACAAGCAAGCCAACACCGCACCCATTACTGCAGTTGGTTCAACTGCATTGCAGCCTTTGGTTGAAGCTGCCGGAGAGGACTATCAACGTTCTCACTCTGGTGTCTCCATTACCGTTCAAGGTGGCGGAAGTGGTACGGGTCTGTCGCAAATAGCGCAAGGGGCTGTTTCCCTCGGGAACTCAGATCTCTTCGCTGAAGAAAAGAAGGGGATTGATACAAAGAATTTAGTTGATCATCGAGTCGCAGTCGTTGGAATTGCGCCAATCATTAATAAGCAAGCTGGTGTTAATAATTTGACACTGGCACAGTTAACCGATATCTTTACCGGTAAAATTAAAAATTGGAGTGAACTGGGCGGAAAGAACATGCCAATCGTGCTTGTCAACCGTGCCGCCGGTTCCGGAACTCGGGCCGCTTTTGAAAAGTGGGCCATGGGTGGCAAAAAGAGTGCTTCTGCACAAGAACAAGATTCATCAGGAATGGTCTTGTCAATTGTTAAGAGCACTCCGGGAGCTATCTCTTACGTTGCCTTTGCTTATAAGTCAAACGATGTTGTTCGTGCAAGCATTAATGGCGTTGCACCTACCGATGCCAATGTTGAAGACGGGGCCTACCCTATCTGGTCATACGAACACATTTACACACATGGCAAGCCAACAGGTGAAGTTGCTAAGTTCTTGGATTTCTTTAATTCAGATCGTGTACAGAAAACATACGTGCCAAAGTTGGGTTACATCTCAAATTCAAATATGAAGATTGAACGTGATCTACACGGTAACATTACCGCTAAGCAGAAGGGGTAAGGCAGACAATGGATCTTATTACCGAAAAAATTAAAAAAACTTCGTTGTCAACCAAGCAAGACCGGTTTGGAAAGTTCATCTCGGCTCTTGCCTTAATTCTAATCACTGCGGTGGTTATCTTGATTTTCGGCTTTGTTATCACTCGGGGGTTAGCCACCTTCACGACCAATAAAGTTTCAGTTAGTAAATTTCTCTTTGGAACGAATTGGAATCCGAGTGTTGTTGACCCTAAGACGGGTCAGCCAGGTATTGGAGCATTACCGCTCATTACTGGTTCTCTGGCGGTAACGATTTTGGCCGCTATTATTGCAACACCATTTGCGATTGGAACAGCGGTCTTCATGACTGAAATCGCTAAGAAGCGTGGTGCACGCATCATGCAACCAGTCATCGAATTGTTGGTTGGAATTCCTTCCGTTGTTTACGGTGTTATTGGTTTGGCCGTTGTGGTCCCAGCCGTTCGTTCAATTTTTGGCGGAACGGGTCTTGGAATCTTGTCAGGAACAATTGTTTTGTTTGTCATGATTCTACCAACTATTACTTCAATGACTGTCGATGCCTTAAAGGGTGTTCCTCGCTATTACCGTGAATCAGCCTTGGCCATTGGTGCCACACGTTGGCAAATGATTTATAAGGTGATTTTGCGGGCAGCAACACCAGGAATCTTGACAGCAATCGTCTTCGGAATGGCGCGTGCCTTTGGTGAAGCTTTGGCTGTTCAGATGGTAATCGGAAATGCGGCCAAGATGCCAGGTTCTCTGGTCTCACCAGCAGCAACCTTGACCTCCGTTTTGACGATGGGAATTGGAAACACGGTCATGGGCACGTTGCAAAACAACGTCTTGTGGTCATTAGCAATGATCTTACTTCTGATGTCTCTCGTCTTTAACCTCTTGATTCGCTGGATTGGTCGAAAAGGAGAACTGAAGTAATGAAAGCAAAAACTGCTGATAAAATTGCTACAGCCGTGATTTACTCAATCGCTGGCGCAGTAGCGTTGGTGCTGGCAGCAATGCTGGCCTTTATCTTGGTTCGAGGATTGCCTCATTTGTCATGGCACTTCTTAACTGCACAAGCTCGGTCATTTGAGGCTGGTGGTGGAATTGGCATTCAATTGTTTAATTCCTTCTACCTCTTGATTTTAGCCATGCTGATTTCATTCCCAATCGCTCTTGGGGCGGCTATTTACTTGAATGAATATGCCAAGCCAACGATTTGGACATCAATGGTTCGTACAGCAATCGAAGTGATGTCATCATTGCCATCTGTTGTTGTTGGATTGTTTGGATTCCTGATTTTCGTTGTGAAGTTGAAGCTTGGTTTCTCCATTATTTCTGGAGCAATCGCGTTGACATTCTTTAACTTGCCAATCTTGACTCGTTCAATCGAAACATCATTGAGCCAAATTCCAAATCTTCAACGTGAAGCTGGAGCGGCTTTGGGTCTTTCACGATTTGAAACAGTTATTCACATAATCTTGCCAGCAGCGGTACCATCCGTTGTGACTGGGGTCGTAATTTCTGCGGGACGTGTCTTCGGTGAAGCCGCTGCATTGATCTTTACAGCTGGTCAATCAGCACCTTCATTGGACTTTGGTGACTGGAACCCATTCAACTTGGCATCACCATTGTCACCATTTCGACCAGCCGAAACTTTGGCCGTGCACATTTGGAAGATTAATTCGGAAGGAATCATGCCGGATTTGTCACTCGTGTCAGCGGGAGCATCAGCGGTTTTGATTATCGTGGTATTGCTCTTTAACTTTAGTGCACGTCGCTTGGGAACACTTCTCTACAAGAAGTTGACAAAATCGTGAGGTTAGCATGACAGATAAGAGTCAAGAATTAAAGCCAGTATCAGATTTTATTCCTGAAAAGGCACCGGAACGCTATATCATTCCAATGGAAGATGATAAGCATGAAATTGCCCTTTCAACCGAAAACTTGCAAGTGAGTTATGGCGATAACCTTTCCTTAAGCGAAGGGGACTTGCGTTTTGAACGCTACAAGATTACCTCTTTGATTGGAGCATCTGGATCAGGTAAGTCAACGTTCTTGCGGTCATTGAACCGAATGAACGATGGCGTTGCCAATGTTACCGGTCATATATGGTACCGTGGATTGGACATCAACTCACAAGATATTGATGTTTATGAAATGCGTCGTCACATTGGAATGGTTTTCCAACGACCAAACCCATTTGCTAAGTCAATTTATGACAACATTACCTTCCCATTGACTCGCCGTGGTAAGTATACCAAGGCCCAGCTCGATGAGATTGTGGAAACAACGTTAAAGCAAGCTGCTTTGTGGGATCAAGTTAAAGATGAATTGAACAAATCAGCGCTTTCATTGTCAGGTGGGCAAGCCCAACGATTGGTGATTGCTCGTGCATTGGCCTTGAAGCCTGATATCTTGTTGCTCGATGAGCCGTCATCAGCCTTGGATCCAATTTCTTCTGCTCAGTTTGAAGATACTTTGCTGGAATTGAAGAAAAACTACACGATTATTATCGTGACGCACAATATGCAGCAAGCAGCCCGGATTTCTGACTACACGGCCTTTATGCACCAAGGTAAGGTAATTGAATACGATTTGACTCGTAAAATCTTTACCCGTCCTAAGGTGGAATTGACCAACGATTATATTTCAGGTAATTTTGGATGACAAAACAAAGCGAAACAATCTTAGAAACTCGTAACGTCAAGCTCTGGTATGGAGACAAGGAAGCCTTACATGGGATTGATTTGGATTTTGCCAACAAGGGTATTACTGCCTTGATTGGACCTTCTGGATCGGGTAAGACAACTTACTTGCGGGCCTTAAACCGGATGCATGATTTGGAAGAAAATGTCACTGTGACGGGGTCTTTCAACCTTCTTGGGAAGGATATCTATGCGCCAACAACGGATACCGTTGATTTGCGTAAGCGCGTTGGAATGGTTTTCCAACAGCCAAATCCGTTTCCATTCTCTATCTACGATAACGTTGCCTTTGGCTTACGTTTAGCTGGAGTAAAGGATAAGAAGACTTTGGACCAGGCCGTAGAGGAGTCATTAAAGGCTGCTTCTATCTGGGACGAAGTCAAGGATGAATTGAATAAATCAGCTCTTGGTCTTTCTGGTGGACAACAACAGCGTGTTTCAATTGCCCGTGTTTTAGCTACAAAGCCGGACGTATTGTTGCTCGATGAACCAACATCAGCTTTGGATCCCGTTTCTTCTCATAACATCGAAGAAACTCTGCTGTCACTCCGTGACCAATATGCCATGATTATTGTGACTCATTCCTTATCACAAGCTTCACGAATTTCTGATAAGACGGCTTTCTTCCTTAGTGGAAACTTGGTCGAATTTGGGGACACTCGTAAGATTTTCTTGGAGCCCGAGAAAAAGGAAACTGCCGATTATATTTCTGGTCGCTTTGGATAAAAAGTGACTGGATGATTGGTTGGTGAAGCCCATCGTTCAGGCTGTTCAAAAAATATCTTTGCTTTTAAAATGCCCTACTGTTATTAGAGAGAAACAGGTTACATGAAAGGAATTTGTCATGCGTCGATTATTTGATGAAGAATTAGCTGATTTGGATACTTCTTTTACGGAAATGGGTGAACAGGTTGCCAAGACCATTCAGGAATCTGTTCAATCCTTTATTAAGCACGATCGTGATGGTGCCCACAAGATTATTGATCATGATTACAAGATCAATGAACGGGAAGCCGCTTTGGAAAAGAAGTCATTTGAAATGATTGCTTTGTACCAACCGGTAACAACTGATTTGCGTGAAATCGTGACGATTTTGAAGGCCGTTTCCGTTTTGGAACGAATGGGAGACCAGGCACGAAACATTGCTACGTCAACCATTCGTGTTAAGGGAACGAAGCACATGAAGGCTGTTGAAAAGCAGTTGGGTGAAATGGGCGAATTGGTCGCTTCAATGGTTTCAGAAGTCATGGGCTACTACGTGAAGAACGATGCCTTGGGTGCTGAAAACATCGCGACTAAGAACCACCAGTTGTCGAATGCAGCAGCTCAGATTCGAACTGATTCTGTCAATGGAATGAAGGAAGATTCTGAATTGGTTGATTCAGCAGCTGACTATTTGGTGATTGCCGGTTACATCAAGCGTATTGGTGACTATACAACCGACATCGCTGAATGGATTGTTTATAAGCGTACGGGTAAGATTATCGAATTAAACCCAGGTTATAACTACTTTATCTAATTGATAAAGCAAAAGGGACCCTTCGGGTTCCTTTTTTTGTTATGAGGAACTTTGTTATAATAGGGGGTAGGAAATAAATTTACTAAAGGAGGGCCTATGCGTTTTATCATGCAAGCGGCGATTAATATGGCTGTCTTTCTGGCCTGTGCGTTACTGTTTCCAAACGGTTTTGTTTTAGCGAATATGACGACCGCCTTGGTGGCAGCAGTGCTGCTCGCCTTATTGAATCGCTTGATCAAGCCCATCTTGGTCTTTGTTTCACTACCATTAGTCATCATCTCGTTGGGATTCTTTTTATTAATTATTAATACAGTGCTGCTAGAATTAACAGCACATATTATTCATGGCTTTGCTTTTGCCTCTTTTGGTTGGGCAATGCTGGTCGCAATATTGTTGACCGTGGCTAATTTCTTATTCATGGGTCAAACGAAGATTTCGGTGCGGAGGTAAAAAATGGCGCAAGCAACCGTAACAGTTAAAGACTTAGTTGATAACACTCGTTTAACAATTGTAGCTGGTCACGATTATTTAAATCGAGTGATTACTACTGCAGATATTTCTAGGCCAGGCTTGGAGATGACGGGGTACTTTACATATTATGCTCCTGAGCGGGTGCAGTTGTTGGGAATCACGGAGACTTCTTTTTCAGACCGAATGAGCCATGACGAGTTGTTGATGGTTTATCGGAAAATGGCTTCCAAGCAAACACCGGCCTTTGTGGTTTCAACTAACTTGCCAATTGCTGATGAATTGAAGCAAGCGGCAGAAGAAGCTCAGATTCCAATTTTAAACACTCGCCTGACTTCATCGCAAATTTTGTCAAACATGACCTACTACCTTGGAGGCGAGTTAGCACCACGGCAGTCTGTCCATGGCGTTTTGATTGATGTGCACGGATTAGGAGTCTTAATCACCGGTGATGCTGGAATTGGCAAGACCGAATCCGCTTTGGAACTGATTCAACAGGGTAAAGCGCGTTTGGTTGCTGATGACCGTGTTGATATTCACCAAGAAGATGAGCAACGCTTGATTGGGCAACCATCGGAAGTTTTGCGTAACTTGATGGAAGTTCGTGGTGTTGGTATTATTGATGTTCAGCAGGTTTATGGTGCTGTTTCCGTCCGTTCCCATGCTTCAATCATGCTTAATATTCATCTATCAAACGGTAAAATTGGCGAAGAAAATTTTGATCGTTTGGGAAATGAGGATGACACCCTAGATATTCTCGGAGTCAAAATTAAGAAGATGGTTGTACCGGTGACACCAGGACGAAATACTGCCTCTGTTATCGATGCAGCGGCCGTTAAGTTCCGGACACAAAACATGGGCTATGATGCCTTAGAAACACTTGAGAAGCGGATGAGTGCCGCAATGCAAGTCAATGAAAAAGAAGACGAAGAGGCAAAGAAGCATGACTAAAGTCGCTGTTTTAGGGGCTGGCTCCTGGGGAACCGCTCTTGCCAACACAATGGCGGAAAACAACGTAGTTGTTAATATCTGGTCACACCGTGCAGACCAGGTTGACGAAATTAACCAACACCACCAAAATGACCATTATTTACCTGGCGCAACTTTGTCAGAGAACTTATTAGCAGTTGCTGATATGCAGGTTGCGGTAGCGGATGCCGATGTTGTTTTAATGGTGGTACCAACGAAGGCGATTCGTTCCGTTGGAACCCAACTAGCAGAGGTTTTGCAAAATTTGGATCAACAAGTGATTTTGGCTCATGCTACAAAGGGGTTGGAACAGGGAACGCACTTACGGATTTCTCAAATGATTGAAGAGGTCGTTCCTAGTCAAAATTATTCATCCTTAGCCGTTATTTCTGGCCCATCACACGCTGAAGATGTGATTAAGGGTGATTTGACTGCAGTTTCTATTGGCGGCACTGACGAAGCCGCTACGGCTGTTTTGCAGGAAGCGTTGGCTAGTGAAAACTTCCGACCATATACCAACCATGATTTATTGGGATCAGAGTTAGGTGGGGCGCTAAAGAATATTATTGCTTTGGGTTCTGGAATGCTCGTTGGTTTAGGCTACGGCGTCAATGCCCAGGCAGCCCTCCTGACACGTGGCTTGGTCGAAATGCGTGCGGTAGGTCAAAAAATGGGGGCTCAGCCCGAGACCTTCTTAGGACTAGCCGGCATTGGTGATTTAATTGTGACTGGTATGTCGCCAAACTCACGTAATTACCGTGCTGGTTTTGCCATGGGGCAGGGTCAGTCGTTAAATCAGGTCCAAGAAGAGATGGGCATGGTAATTGAAGGGGTGAATACCGTGAAGGCGGTTTATGAATACCAGCAGGCTCATCAGCTTGACTTACCCATTACAACTGCTTTGTATCAGGTCTTGTATGAAGGGGCTCAGATTGAAGAGCAAATTAAATTACTGATGACTCGTCCATTAAAAGCTGAAGATTGATCATATATTTGTTATAATAGCAATAGAATACTTCGACGCCTTTGGCGTCATTAATGAAAGTAGGAAAGTATGAAACCTGTACGTAAAGCCATTATCCCGGCCGCTGGTTTGGGAACTCGTTTCTTGCCAGCCACAAAGGCCTTGGCTAAGGAAATGCTACCAATTGTTGACACACCAACGATTGAATATATCGTTCGTGAAGCCATTGCTTCTGGAATCGAAGACATTGTTGTTGTCGATGGAAAGTCAAAGCGTTCAATCGAAGACCACTTTGATTCAAACCCAGAATTGGAAAACAACTTGCGCGAAAAGAACAAGTTGGAATTGTTGAAGGTTGTCGAAGAGACGACCGATATCAACATGTACTTCATTCGCCAGTCACATCCAAAGGGCTTGGGTGATGCCATCTTAACAGCCAAGGATTTCATTGGTGACGAACCATTCGTTGTGCTCTTGGGTGACGACTTAATGCAAGATGAAGTGCCATTGACAAAGCAATTGATTGAACGCTATCACGAGACTGGTGAATCAACTTTGGCAGTTTTGGAAGTTCCCCACGATCAAGTATCTGAATACGGTGTGATTGATCCTGCCGCTAAGGTGAAAGAAGATGGTTTGTATCGGGTTAAGTCATTCGTTGAAAAGCCTCAGCCTGAAGACGCCCCTTCTGATTTGGCAATCATTGGTCGTTACTTGTTGACACCTGAAATTTTCGAAGAATTGGAACAAACAAAGCCTGGTAAGGGTGGCGAAATTCAATTGACGGATGCCATTGATTCATTAAATAATCGTCAACACGTTTATGCCCATGAATTCAAGGGTGACCGTTATGATATTGGTTCTAAGATTGGTTTCTTGGAAACCAATATTGAATTTGGTTTGAAGCATCCACAAACAAAGGATCAGCTCCGCGCTTATATTAAAGAGCTTGCAGCTAAATTGTAAAATTCAGCAAAAACAAAAGAGGTGGTATACCTCTTTTTTGTTGGTTAAAATTAGACAAAAGAACAAATTCACGGTACAATAGACGTCATAATAAAAAAGGAGGTTCCGTTTATCATGACAGAAGTCAAGCAATATGATGTTATCATCATTGGTGCTGGCCCAGCCGGAATGACGGCCGCTACTTATGCCTCACGGGCGGACT
This sequence comes from Fructobacillus tropaeoli, assembly GCF_016860625.1. Classification (NCBI taxonomy): domain Bacteria; kingdom Bacillati; phylum Bacillota; class Bacilli; order Lactobacillales; family Lactobacillaceae; genus Fructobacillus; species Fructobacillus tropaeoli. The sequence goes on along the minus strand of NZ_BOJU01000002.1, from coordinate 394,166 downwards.
TAAAGACTGTAATGCTTGATCAGGGGATTTATGGTGGGCAGATGAATAATACTGCCGAAGTTGAAAATTATCCTGGTTATAATAGCATTATGGGTCCTGATTTGGCCGAAAAAATGTATGCTTCGTCAACGCAGTTTGGCGCTGAATACTCATTTGGCATGATTACTGGTGTGGAAGTTTTAGCTAAAAATGAAAAATTGGTCCACACTGATATGGGTGATTTTCAAGCACCTGCTTTGATTATTGCGACTGGATCTGAACATATCCACTTGGGTGTTGACGGTGAGGAAGAATACCAAGGCAAGGGTGTCTCATACTGTGCTGTCTGCGATGGTGCCTTCTTTAAGGGTGAAAGCGTTGCGGTTGTCGGTGGTGGTGATTCTGCTGTCGAAGAAGGACTTTACTTGGCTGATGTGGTTAAGGACGTCACGGTTTATGTTCGCGATAACAAGTTAAAGGCACAGCCAATCTTGCAGCAGCGCGCAAAGAAGCAGGAAAACATGCACTTTGTCTGGAATACTGAAGTCACCGCTATTGAAGGTGATGGCGAGGCTGTTTCACAGTTGAAGCTGCATAACAACCAAACTGGTGAAGATCAGGTTGTTGATCAAAGTGGAATTTTCATCTACGTTGGCCTCAAGCCAAATACTCAGGTATTTGAAAATTTGGGAATTACTGATGAACGTGGTTGGATTAAGACGGATGACAAGATGGCAACCGCCGTTCCAGGTATCTTTGCTGCTGGAGACGTTCGTGCTAAGAACTTACGTCAAATCACGACTGCTGTTGGCGATGGTGGCTTGGCAGGTCAAGAAGCCTACCAGTACGTTGCTGAATTAAAGTCAGAAGCATAAATAATAAATAAAATGATGACAAGAAGTCTGTTACCGAATGGTAGCAGGCTTTTTTCTTTGCCCGGTGCTTCTCTCATATGGCAGCAATTAATAGTCCTATTTACGCTATATATAGCGTTATAAATGATGGACTGGTACTTTTACTTGGTATGAAAGTAAAGGCGTTGAAAGGGGGTTAAAAGCTTGATAAAAGTAATGGATATTTTTCAACTGCCAGTTAATCATAAATAGAAGATACAAAAAAGCCTCAACTACCGAATAGTAGTTGAGGCTCCCGAATAAATTATGAATTAACCCTTGACGATTTCACAGAATTCCAAGGTTACACCATCTGGGGTGCGAACATTGAAGAACTTGATACCGTTATCCCAGAAGGGAAGGTATTGTACTTCTGAATCAATCAAATCCAATCCTTGTTCCTTTGCTGCTACAAAGGCTGCATCAGCATCAGAAGTGTTCATTGAGATGTGGTTGATTGAACCGGGCTTGCCAGTTCCTTCATCAGACAACCACGTTTCAATAACGAGGTGACCGTACTTAAAGAACTTAACTGGGCCACCTTCCTTAAAGTCACCGGTCTTTTCAAAACCGATGCTTGTCCAGAACTTTTCAGCGCGGTCCAAGTCGGTTGTTGGAATTCCAACGTGTTGAATGTCATCAAAATAATCAGTAAAGGCCATAATATAACCCGTCCTTTCAATTGAGGGAGACTATCTTAGTCGATAGCGATTCCCTGGTGCTTTAATTTGCTAAAGATACGTGTGTCTGCCCATCCAGTAATACTTCCCTGGAAGAGGAAGGCGAAGATAGTCCCGATACCATAGTTGGTAAAATCAGGAACCATAATCAAGGCGATAACACCAATAATGGTAGGTGGGATATAAGAAACCCACATGGCGATACCGGCATTACCCTTGAAGTACTTGAATCGAAGAACCTGCATCAAATCATCAGCAGGGTGCAAAACGATGTTGGTCCGCTGATAAATTGAAATGGCAATCGCAATTAAGGAAACACCAAAGAAGTTCAAGAAAATGTAGAAGGCAACCATTGGCCAACTATGAGCTTCTGGCAAGAGCTTTGAAAAGGCACTTGCAAAGACTGAAATCAAGGCCGAGAAAGGAACCATGAAAGCTAAGTTTCCAAGGAAGCGCTTGATATCAATGCGGTGCTCCAAAACCATGTTCAAAACAGCGATTAACATACCGACCACAAAGAACACGATGGATAGCGTTGCACTATTGCCATGCAATGAGTGGTTTAATCCGTTTTGAGCAGCTGTCCAATAGGCAGAACCCAAAATTGACGGATGAATTTTTTGACTGGTAACAATTGTTAGCACGTTACCCATTGAGTTAATTACCAATGAGAAGGCAAAGTAACTGAGGGCAGCGGTCCAAGAAATTGTCCGCTTTGCATTATTCATAAAATTTAGGCCTCTTCACCACCGATTTTAACAACGGCCTTAGAAACAACACCTAAGCGACCGTTAACAAAATCGTCAACTTGATCTAGAGTCAATTCGTGTGACATTAATGGCTTAACGTTCAACTTACCAGATGAAAGCAATGCCAATGAGTCTTCGAATGCGTTAGGGTTAATGAATGAACCTTGGATAGTCAACTGCTTTTGGAAGACTTCATAAGTGTTCATTTCAAACTTAGCGTCAGGTCCACCAACACCGAACATCAAAACTTGACCACCACGGGCTGAAGCTTCGATAGCTGATTCTTGAGTTTCTGGACGACCAACAGCTTCGATAACAACATCATATTCACCGGCAGGAATCTTGTCACCCTTAGCAGTGTTATATGTGTTCTTAACGTTGAACAAGTCCTTGTTCATCTTCAACTTTTCGTCAACGATTCCGGCCAAGTCAACTTGGTGGATACCGTATGCCTGCAAGATTTGAACGAACAATTCACCCATGAATCCGTCACCGATAACCAAAGCCTTTTGGTATGGTGATGGCTTCAACAACTTCATACCGTGAATAGCACATGAAATTGGTTCAACAATTGCAGCTGACTTCAAGTCAACGTTGTCAGGGATAGGGTAAACAACTGATGCAGGAGCAGTGAAGTATTCTTCAAAGCCACCATCACGAGTAACACCAACGGCATCCAAGTGTTCGCACAATTCAGGACGACCAGTGTGGCAGAACTTGCATTGTCCACAGTAGATGTTAGGGTCTACTGAAACACGGTCGCCAACTTTAACGTTGGTAACGGCTGAACCGATTTCCTTAACAACACCTGAGTTTTCGTGTCCCAAAACGATTGGTGGGACAGCATCAGCTGATCCTGGTTCACCAGCATACAATGCGTGGTCAGTTCCACAAACACCAGCAAAGGCTGTGTGAATCAAAACTTCGTCAGGCTTCAATGTTGGCTTTTCGATGTCTTGCTTTTCAAGCTTCTTTAATCCAGTTAATACTAGGGCTTCCATGTTCTGTTATCCTCCAATGAATAATTCCTTGTAACAACTTACACATACATAATAATATTTGCACAAACTTTTGTCAAGTGAAAAAGAAAACTTTTTCAAAACATTGATAACAGTACCTTTCAAAGACAATTAATTACTATAAGAAGTGAGCAAAGAAAACGTCTCCCAGTCGGCCGCCTGGTTTTGCATTCTGCCACTTCCCGCCACCATTGTAGTACATCTTGATAAAAATTTTTATGCTGATTTGGCATAAGATTTGTTAAAAAAGTTGTGTATGATAGAAAAAGTAGGCGATTGAGCGAATGAACGTTTAAAAAATCAGCCTGCTTTTACCTTGATATTCCTAGCATTTTTACGCTTTGAAAGCAGACTTAGCAGGGGAAATAGCGTATGATAGACATAGGCTGTTTTTTATCTAGCCTTAATTTTATCGAGATAATATCAGGATTAACTTCTACTGATTATTATTTGCTGACTCATGAGTATCTTGCTAGCTGGCAGGGCAGATTCATGTACCCAAAGCGTTAACTAGTAGCGATGCTCAGACAGACTTTTTTCCTAAAGGAGTACCCTGACTGTATGGTTCTAGCTTTTGCTGCTGTGTCGGATTGGTTGACGCATATTAGTTCTGCGAATGCCAATTTTTCCGTAATTGAATTGTCAATTCTGTTTTTTTTGATTTTGATTGAAACAGGGGGAATTGTTACAGGGTTTATTCCGGCTGATGCTTTAGTCATGACGGCTGCGGGTTTTGCGGGTCGTCATCACTCGTTGGTTGAATTTGCCTTGTTGGTGGTGATCTTTGCGGTTGCCTCCATGATGGGTGATTCAATTAATTATTGGTTTGGTGCTTGGGTGATTAAGCAAATTGATAAAATCCCCTGGGTTGCCCGCCACGTGAACGGTGATTTTGCCGAAAAGATTTCGGCTAATTTAAATCCGAAGCGTTGGTTGCTTTTTATTATTTTGGGCCGCTTTGTTCCCTTTGTCAGGACAATCGTTCCGCTATCTGCTCACCGTTTGAAGTTACGGTTTGCGACTTACTTCCGGATGTCTGTTTTGGCGTCTTGCCTCTGGGCAATAACCATGGTGACAATTGGTTATTATTTTGGCCACTTACAGTTGCCAAGAGAAGTGACGATTACTGTGATCGTGATTGCTGTCGTGTTTGTACTGGCAGTGATTCGGTCGCCTAAGTTTCGGCAAATTATTATTAGCTTAATTACAAAACCTAGTCGAGAAAAGGAAGAGGAATTTTAAGAAAATGACTTATCAAGATACCTTAGCCCGTTGGCAACAGGCAGACTTACCTGCTGATTTAGCAGCTGAATTAAAGCAATTGAGTCCAGCTGAACAAGAAGATGCTTTCTATCAAAACTTACCATTTGGAACCGCTGGTATGCGTGGCCAAATGGGTGTTGGAACTAACCGCATTAATGTCGTGATGGTGGCCTTAGTAACAGAAGCATTGGCTGCTTACATTGATCAAAGTGGGGATGCTGCTAAAAAAGCGGGAGTAGTCATCGCCTTTGACTCTCGTCACCACTCAAAAGAATTTGCTCAGGTGGCTAGTCGCGTGCTATCAGCACACGGGATTAAGGTTTACCGCTTCTCATCATTACGCCCAACACCTGAACTATCATTTTCAGTCCGCCATTTAAAGGCCTTTGCTGGAATTATGATTACGGCCTCACACAATCCTAAGCAGGATAACGGCTATAAGGTTTATGGTGCTGATGGTGGACAGATGGTTCCTGAAGCCGTTCAGGCCGTTATCGATGGAATGGCAGCGGTGGAAAATGAGTTTGCTATTGCACAAGACGAAACAGAAGCTAACGTTCAAGTAGTCGATGATGACTTGGATAATGCTTATTTGGCAGAGGTTAAAACAATTTCTGTTGACCAGGATTTGATTCAAAAAGAAGGGGCAGACTTGAAGTTTGTCTACACTCCTTTGCATGGAACTGGTCAGTATATTGGTGAAAAAGCGTTGCAACAAGCAGGCTTTACTAACTACACAATCGTGAAGGAACAGGCGGAACTCGATGGGGACTTTCCAACAGTGAAAAAGCCCAACCCGGAAGATCCAGCCGCTTTGTCATTGGCCATTGAATACGCCAAGAAGGAAGAAGCTGATTTGGTCGTGGCAACGGACCCTGATGCCGACCGGATGGGTGCTGCTGTGCGTTTGGCCGATGGCTCATACCAAGTCTTATCCGGTAACCAAATCGCCGGTTTGATGGTCAATTACTTGTTGGCCGCTAAGAAGAAAAATCAGACATTGCCTGAAAATGGTGCCATTGTAACGTCGATTGTTTCATCGCGCTTTGCTAGCGAGATTGCTAAGAGCTATGGCGTTGCTACCTTAGACGTGTTGACTGGATTTAAGTATATTGCGGCCATGATTGACCGCTTTGAAGAGAAGAAGGATTATACGTACCTCTTCGGCTTTGAAGAATCATTTGGTTACTTAGTAAAGCCATTTGCTCATGATAAGGACGCTATCCAGGCTTTGGTTTTGTTTGCCGAAATGGCTGCCTACTACAAGGAAAAGGGCCAGAGCTTTGCTGATGGTTTGAAGGAACTGTACGAGCAACACGGTTACTTTGAGGAAAAGACCGTTGCCTTTGATTTCCCTGGTGTCAATGGTCATGAAGAAATGGCTGCTTTGATGACTAAGTTCCGCAACCAAAAGTTGGAAATGGTTGGTGATCAATTAGTTCTGGCAACCCAAGACTTTGCGAGTCAGACGCAAATTGATCGAGCTGGAGCAGAGAAGAAGTTGCCACAGCCAAAGGCTAATGTGTTGAAGTACTGGTTAGCTGATGGTTCATGGATTGCGCTCCGTCCATCTGGTACGGAACCAAAGTTGAAGCTTTATATTGGCGTTGTTGCCGATTCACAGGCTGAAGCGGATGCAAAGTTGCAAAGCTTTGAAGCTGTAATGGAAGAAAAGATTAAGGCTTAATTTTAATGGAGATTTTTAGCTGGTAAACAAAGATAAAGTTATCTTCTATAGATTATCGGACTAAATCAGGTTGGCTAAGCCATGGAGGAATCCTGTTAGGGCAATTTTTCGGATTACCCTTTACAGGATCCCTCCTTTTTTGTTATACTAATCTTTGGCTATAAGCCGTAATTAACGGTAATCCGCTGTGCGTTAGTCTAAGGACGAGTGTAAGATTAGCGATTAGGAGAATGACTATGCGTCAAAATAACATTTTAGAAAAGTTGACTTCAACCCAATTGCGGACAGATATTCCTGAATTCCGCGCTGGTGATTCAGTTCGTGTCCACGCACGAATTGTCGAAGGAACTCGCGAACGTGTTCAGCTCTTTGAAGGAGTTGTTATCAAGCGTAAGGGTGCTGGTATCCAGGCAACTTATACTGTTCGTAAGATTTCTTCTGGTGTTGGTGTGGAACGTACGTTCCCATTGCACTCACCACGGGTTGACAAGATTGAAGTAACTCGTTTGGGCCGCGTGCGTCGCGCAAAGTTGTACTACTTGCGTGCATTGCAAGGAAAGGCCGCTCGTATCAAGGAACGTCGTCTCGACGTCAAGTGATTACGGCAAAAAGCTTCCACATAGTGGAGGCTTTTTCTTTTTAAAAAAATCAGTTTTGAAAAGAAGGGGGTGCCTGGCATGGCTGAATTTTTGCAAGCGGTTGATGACCGAAAAATTTTGCACGTCGATTTGGATGCTTTTTATGCTCAAGTCGAAATGCGCGATAACCCTGCCTTAAAGAAGGTACCTCTAATCATTGGTCGTGATCCTGATTTACACCATGGTCATGGGGTCGTGGCAACTGCCAACTACATTGCCAGAAAGGCCGGCGTTCATTCGGCCATGGGGTCAAGTGAAGCGAAAAGGCTTTGCCCGAATGCTGTTTTTGTCGCTCCTGATTTTGATAAATACCGATCAGTGTCAGCCCAGATTCATGAAGTCTTTGCCGAATTCACCGATAAGGTTGAGCCGGTTGCTCTTGATGAGGCTTACTTAGACGTTAGTCAAAGCCCAATGGCGGGGGCAACGCTGGCAGCCGAGTTACGGCATAGAATCTGGCAGGAAACGAAACTAACTTGTTCGGTGGGGGTTTCCTATAATAAGGTGTTAGCAAAGCTTGGGTCCGAACACCACAAACCAAACGGAGTAACGGTCATTGGTGCCGACGTGGCGCTGGATTTCGTGGCGGCATTGCCCATTAAGGACTTTCGTGGTGTTGGTAAGAAATCACAGGAAAAGTTTGAAAAATTAGGGATTAAAACAGGTGCGGATTTACGGGCTTTGAGCCAAGACGAACTGCGGGTCCACTTTGGCTCCTTCGGGGACCAACTTTATTGGCAAGCGCGGGCAACGCACTTTGGCCAGGTGAAAGATCATCGCATTCGGCAGTCGGTTGGAAAAGAGGGGACTTTTGAATTTCCCCTCCACGACCGGTCGGCTGTCTTGGCGACTTTCAAGGATTTGGCGACAAAGGTCGTGACGAATATGGAGACTAAGCACCTAGTGGGACGGACACTCAATATTAAGGTCCGTGATGATGACTTTAATACGCTGACCAGGTCGATTACACAGGCAAACCCGTTTCAGCTTGACCCTGATTTTTTGGCGAGAAAGGCGCAATCAATCTTTGATGACCTGTATCCAGATGACTTCGCCATTCGCCTGCTGGGGCTAACCTTTTCCAATGTCAGTCCACAAGCCTTTCAAGCGTTATCGCTCTTTGATTATGATTGATTGGTCAAATCAGCGAGCTAAACTGATTCGAAATGCCCTGACAACGAATTTCGAATTTACGGTATAATAAAGAATAGTAATAAGAGTTGAAAGGGCGCATATGGCCAAAATTCACGAAGATATTTTAGAACAGATTAAACGTTACGATACCATTATTATTCACCGTCACCAACGACCTGATCCGGATGCTTACGGATCACAATTGGGATTGCAAGCGATTTTGCAGGCATCTTTTCCTGAAAAGAAGATTTATGCCGTTGGGAAGGAAATTCCCGGTTTAGCTTGGATTGGGGATGGCCAACCTTTGGCTGATGAGATTCCTGATTCGGCCTATAAGAAGGCCCTGGTCATTGTTTGCGATACAGCCAATGACCCCCGCATTGATGACCAACGCTGGCGGAATGGCTTGGAAATCGTCAAAATTGACCACCATCCCAACGTGGAACCTTACGGTGATTGGCAGTGGGTGGAGGATGAAGCCTCAGCCACTTCCGTTCTGATTTATCAGTTCTATCAAGCCTTGGCCGACAAGGGCTTGAAGATGACGGAAAAGGCCGCACGGTACCTTTATATTGGAATCATCGGTGATACCGGTCGCTTTATGTATTCATTGGATAAAGAAACTTTTGATGTATCCGGTGAGTTGATTACTTATGGCTTTGACTACCAAAAGATTTATAATGCGATGACGACTTTGTCGGAAAATGCGGTTAAATTCTCAGGTTACGTGATGCAACATATTAACCTGTTGCCATCTGGCTTTGGCTATGTGATTTTAAAGCGGGATGTGATTGACAGCTTTGATCTCGGCAATGCGGGCACTTCTTTTGTGGTTTCGATTCCATCACGGATTGACAAGGTCAAGGCCTGGGCAATCTTTGAAGAACAAGAAAATGGCGATTATCGGGTCCGCTTGCGGTCACGGTCGGTCGTCATCAATACCATTGCCCAAGACTTTGATGGTGGGGGGCACCCACTGGCTTCAGGTGCCTGGGCTTATAACGAAGCGGATATCCAAAAGGTGATTGACCGGGTGGATAGCGCTTTAAAGGCAAACCAAGCCGATTAAATTTAAAGGATTTTACATGAAAAACACAAACCAACAATTTGGTGAATACAATTTAAAGCCGGAAGTACTTTCAGCTTTAAAGGCGATTGGTTTTGACCAGCCAACGCCCATCCAGGCGCGCTTGATTCCAACAATCTTGCGTGGTGGGGATGTTGTCGGTCAGTCACAGACAGGGTCTGGAAAGACGCACACTTTCTTGGTACCAATTTTTAACGCTTTGCAACCAGAATTGAACCAAACCCAGGTGGTGATTACAACACCATCACGGGAATTGGCTGCTCAGATTGCTAAGGCTGCCCGCGAATTTGCGGAAAAGATGGAATTGGTGAAGGTTTCGATTGCCGAATATGTCGGTGGAACTGATAAGGCCCGCCAGATTCGTCAGTTAGAGAAGCACCAAGCACAAATCGTTGTTGGAACGCCAGGACGATTAAAGGACTTGGTTCAAAGTGGTGCCTTGGTGGTTAACCAAGTGCGGACTTTGGTTGTCGATGAAGCAGATATGACGCTTGACATGGGCTTCTTGAACGAAGTTGATTTCTTGGCTGGTGCGATGCCAAAGGACCTGCAAACGTTGGTCTTTTCAGCAACGATGCCGGAAAAGTTGAAGCCGTTCTTAAAGAAGTATTTGGACAATCCTGATTTCCAAACGATTCCAACGGAAGCGACGATTGCCGATACGATTGATAACTGGTTGGTACCAACGAAGTCCAAGGATAAGGAAGAGGTCATCGATAAGTTGTTGACGATTTTCAATCCTTATTTAGCGCTGATTTTTGCCAATACCAAGGAACGAGCTAAGGAATTGGCTGCGCATTTACGTGGTCAAGGCCTCAAGGTTGCTGAAATTCATGGCGACATTCCGCCACGTGAACGTCGTCGAACAATGAAGGGTGTCTTGCACCTCGATTACCAATATGTAGTTGCTACTGATTTAGCTGCTCGTGGTATCGATATCGAAGGGGTTTCGCACGTCATTAACGATGGTGTGCCAGACGAATTGGAGTTTTTCGTTCACCGTGTTGGTCGAACGGGACGGAATGGCATGGCTGGAACGGCCGTAACTCTTTACGGACCTGATGAAGAAGACCGGATTGCTGAACTGGAAAAAATCGGTATCGAATTTGCTCATAAGCAGATTCGTGGGGATGAAATCGTGGCGGTCAAGGATCGTAAGGCCCGGACACAGCGCCACGCAACAACTAATAAGTTGGATCCTGAAATGGTTGGGATGGTCAAGAAAAAGAAGAAGAACATCAAGCCTGGCTATAAGCGTCAAATTAAGAATAAGATTAAGCGTAAGCGTCAAATGGATCGTCGAATTGAACTTCGTCAGGATCGTCGTAACACGCGTCGTCAAAATAAGGAAGGCTAAGGCTGACCGACTTTTGATTACTAAAAAAGAACAGCAACCCGCAAAATTGTGGGGCTGCTGTTCTTTTCTTTGTCTCGATTAGTGCTTTATTCGTTCAAGCTTGAATCGTCTTTTTGACTAAACTTTTGGCGTCGCTCTTGGCCAAAGGCTAACAACGAATTTGTAATCGATTGCTCGATTGAAAGAGTATCGGCTACCTGGCTGTCTGTTAGTTCGCTAGTTGGTTCTGCGACCACTGTCGCGCTTTCGCTTTCAGGTGCAGGAACGATTGCTTCTTGCTGTTCTTGGTCTGTTGAAACAGGGGCAGTTGATTCTGCTTGGTTCTTCTTTGGTCGGAAGAAGGAAAAGGCGCTTTTTTTGCTCTGACTTTGGTTAATGACCGGTTCAGAGTCAGTCGTGCTGGTAGATGCTGCTGGTTCAGCTTCCGTTGAAGCTGTGGAAGATGTTGGTTCGGTGTTTGAGGAAGCCGCCGATGTTGTTGGTTCCGCCTCAATTGGGGCTGTGGATACTGCTGAGTTAGTTTCTACTGAAGCCGCGGATGTTGTTGGTTCCGCCTCAATTGGCGCCGCAGATTCTGCTGGCTCAACTTCTACGGGCGCTTCTGATGTGGCCTGGTCGACTTCACTAATTTGGATTGCTGGTTCATCAACCGGTACGCTTTGGCGATTAACGATGAGTGCTTCAGGGTTATCAATGTCTTCAGTGGCGATTTCTTCGCCCTGGTCTAAGAAGCGATCACGAAGCGCAACCTGTTCAGAAGAGGTTAAAGAGCTTATCTTATGAGACATATCAGTCAAAATCGTTACCGTTACTGTCTGTTGTCGAGCAGAAACTTGGAAGGTTCCTTCCGCCACAACTTCTTCTTGCAATTCCAGCTGTTGCGCTAAGAAGCCAGTTTCTAATGAAAAATCAGCTTGGTGGTTTGTTGCTAACCGGTCTTCTACCATGGCACCAGAAAGAAGCCATTGCTGCTGATCACCGCTTTGGTATTTGATTGTTAAATCACCAAAAGCAGCCTTTTCAAAGAAGGCAGGCAAATGAGCACTCGTTTCCACAGGGAACTGGCGAGCCAACTCTTTTCCGGCCCAGTAGGTAATGTTGGCATAATCATCCGTTAAGATATTGGCCAAAAGAGCATCACGTAAGAGTAGTGGTGCAAAGGCACTAACGGTCTGATTGGTACCGTTATTTGATTGAGAATGAGCATTTGACATAAGTAAAGATTCCTTTCTTCCGTTATTATAGCAAAAGAGAGATTAAACGGGGGCAAAGGCTTGCAATTTGTTTTGAAGGGAAGATAATAAGACTATTATGAAGAAAAATACAAAAACAATTGGCATGATGGACTCTGGCATTGGCGGTTTGACCGTCTTAAAAGCCGCCGTTCAATCATTGCCGGCAGAAGCCATCGTTTATGTTGGCGATACAGCACGAATGCCTTATGGCCCTCGCGAGCCAGAGGAAGTCGCTGATTTTACCAGACAAATTGCCGACTATTTAATTGAAAACCATGACATTAAGGCGCTGGTGATTGCCTGCAATACGGCAACTGCCTGCGCCTTACCTGGCTTACAAGAAGACTTGGCCATTCCGGTTATCGGTGTGATTGATTCCGGTGTCCAATCGGCCGTTTTGGCAAGTAAGACGAAGAAAATTGGTGTCATAGCAACTGAGGGAACCGTGGATTCAGGTCAGTACCAGGCTGAGATTCAGGCGGCGGCGCCGGGTAGTCAGGTTTTTGCACAAGCAGAGCCTGATTTTGTCCAATTCGTTGAGCAAAACCGCTATCAGGACGCTGAGGTGGCTGAAATTGTTAAAGACCATTTGCAGCCCCTTAAAGAGGCAGGTATCGATACGTTGGTGCTTGGTTGCACGCACTTTCCGCTGTTGGCGGACGTCATTCAACAGGCCTTGCCAGAGGTAACCCTAGTTGATCCGGGAGTTGCCACGGCGCAAAAATTAGCGACTATCCTGAAGGAACAGGACTTGTTGGCTGAGGATGACGGAGCTGTTTATCCAGAAAACAAGCAGTACCAACTGTATACAACTGGGCCGGTCTCAACTTTTTCAACCATTGCAAAGCAATGGCTGGGAATAGAACACGATTGGCATTTTACTCACCTAAATTTACCGGCAACAGATTGATTGCGGTGGATTAGTGACCAGCAGTCAGGTGGCCCCACCTGTTAAAGAAAGTAACTCAGATTTTGTAAAAGAAGGAGCAACGATGACGCGCTTAATTATCGCAACTGGTAACGCCCATAAAGTTCAAGAAATAAAGGAGGCATTGGCCAAGCTCGATTTGGGCTGGGATATTTTGTCTTTAAAAGACTTGGATGAAGTTCCTGAAATTATTGAAGATGGCACAACCTTTGCAGAAAATGTTCATAAAAAGACGACTGCTTTGGCGGCTGTTTATTCAGAAGACTTAATCATGGCTGATGACTCTGGGCTAACGATTGCGGCTTTAAACGGCGAGCCTGGAGTTTATTCGGCTCGCTATGCAGGCGACCACGATGATGATGCCAATAATGCCAAAGTTTTGGCTAAGTTAGCTGGAAAATCAGGACAGGACCGGCAGGCGCAATTCACAACCGTACTTGAACTAGTTGGCCCTGGTAAAGAACCTTTAGTTGTTAGCGGGCATGTCGACGGGCAAATTACCGAGACAGAGATTGGCGACAACAAGTTTGGCTACGACCCAATCTTTTATTACGAACCACTGCAAAAGACATTTGCCCAATTAACGGTGGCTGAGAAGAACCTGATTTCACACCGGGGACGGGCTCTAGAAAAGCTAGTCGATGCACTCCCAGCGTGGTTAAATCAGTAAGGCTTTTGGCTACACAAGACGACCGGAATTGGTCGTCTTTTATTTTGCCAAGCAAGCAGGAAAGGAGGCGGACAAATGCGCTATAATAGTAATGATATGACTGATGAAAACCCACAATTTAATACTTGGTTTGAAGGCCAAAATGAAACGGATGAATTGCTGCGTGATGCAGCTGAAAATGCTAGAGACCAGCAAGATGAGCTTTCCTTGCGACCTAAGTACTTGCGCGAATATATTGGTCAACAGCCATTAAAAGAGGAGCTGGCGGTTTATCTCCAAGCCGCCAAAATGCGTGAAGAAGCCCTTGACCACGTTTTGCTTTTCGGACCGCCGGGGTTAGGAAAGACGACGTTAGCGATGATTATTGCTAATGAACTAGGCGTGCATTTGAAGACAGCCTCTGGTCCGGCAATTGAAAAAGGTGGCGATTTGGTCGCCTTACTCAATGGTCTGGAGCCAGGGGATGTACTTTTTATTGATGAAATTCACCGCCTGCCAACGGCGATTGAGGAAATGTTGTATTCCGCCATGGAAGATTATTTTATCGATATCATGGTCGGGCAGGGACCGACTGCCAGAGCCGTTCATTTTCCTTTGCCACCCTTTACCCTAGTGGGTGCAACGACTCGGCCGGGCATGCTGTCCAAGCCATTGCGTGACCGTTTTGGGATTATTAATTCCCTTGAATACTATCAGCCGGAAGACTTACAGCAGATTGTGGTCCGGACTGCCGATATTTTTGAAGCCCCCATCACAAAGGACGGCGCCTATGCCGTGGCCTCCCGGTCACGAGGAACACCGCGAATTGCCAACCGGCTGTTGAAGCGGGTGCGCGACTTTGCCCAAGTTGCTGGAAAAGAAGCGATTGATACCGACTTGGTGGAAACGGCCTTAGATAAGTTGCGCGTTGATCAAAAGGGCCTGGATGATACCGATCATAAGCTGCTAAACGCTATGATTGATTTTTATCATGGTGGACCGGTTGGTCTTGCGACCATTGCTGCTAATATCGGGGAAGAAGCCGATACGTTGGAGTCGATGGTGGAGCCTTACCTGTTGCAATTAGGCTTTATTCGCCGGACCCCAAGAGGTCGGGTGGTGACGGAAGCGGCCTACCAACATTTGGGCCGGCCGGTGCCTGAACCAAAGGACTGATTTGCTCGTTTTTGATGAATTAAGGTCCGGACTAGAGTGTATTTGCTCATCTTTGATGGACTAAGTATCCGGACTAGAGTATATTTGCTCGAAAGCATAAACACTAACAGCCTGTTGGTTGTTGAATAGAAGAATTTAAAAGAGATTTATGACAGAAGAAAAACACTACCAATTATCAGATTTTGACTATGACTTGCCCCAAGAATTAATTGCGCAAACGCCATTAAAGGAACGCGATACTTCTCGTCTCTTAGTGCTGAATGCCGAAACTGGGGCCTATGAGGACCGGCATTTTTATGACATTTTGGACTATTTGAACCCAGGCGATGCCTTGGTAATGAATAATTCGCGAGTATTGCCAGCCCGGTTACACGGAATTCGTCCAGAGACTGGCGGCCATGCCGAAGTTCTACTATTGCGCCAAGACCACGGGGATGTTTGGGAAACTTTGGTGAAGCCAGCTAAGAAGTCACCAATTGGTTCAACGATTCTTTTTGGTGATGATCCAGAAAACCCCGTGATGACGGCGACGATTGTTGGTGAATTGGAACACGGTGGTCGTTACGTTGAATTTTCTTATGACGGCATCTTTATGGAACGCTTGAACCAGTTGGGTGAAATGCCTTTGCCACCATACATTAAGGAAAAGTTGGCGGACCAAGAGCGGTACCAAACGGTTTACTCTAAGGTGGATGGTTCAGCTGCTGCACCAACTGCCGGACTGCATTGGACACCAGAATTGCTGCAAAAAGTTGCCGATAAGGGTGTTGAACTGGTGGAATTAACTTTGCATGTTGGCTTGGGAACTTTCCGACCAGTGGAAGAGGAAAATATTGAAGACCACCAGATGCATTCTGAGTTTTATCAATTGAGTGCAGAAGCAGCGGACACATTGAATAAGGTCCGTGAGCAGGGTGGTCGAATCGTTGCTACCGGAACGACGTCCATTCGAACGTTGGAGACAATTGGTTCGAAATTTGATGGTCAACTTCAGGCCGATTCTGGTTGGACGGATATCTTTATTAAGCCCGGTTACAAGTGGCAGGTTGTTGATGCCTTTATCACTAACTTCCATTTACCAAAGTCAACTTTGGTCATGTTAGTCGCAGCCTTTACCGGTCGCGAAAACATTTTGAATGCTTATCACCATGCGGTTGAAGCCAAGTACCGGTTCTTCTCCTTTGGGGATGCAATGTTTATTCATAAGTAAAACAAAAAAGCAGTTGCCACGGCAACTGCTTTTCTTGTTGATTTAATTGCTTTGAGAGGTTTATTCAGCCGCTTCAATGGCTTTGTGGACCATCGATAAGTCAGTTAAATCAGCAGCCTTAAAATCAGGGTTTTCGGTTGGCAAGACCTGTTCGATGGTATCGAACTTTTGCACCTTAACAGTAGCTGACAAAACTTTTCCGGTCAAAACGTGACCAGAAAGGTCATGATCATCGGAAAGGAAGTGAGAATGGAAGCCGGCTACGGTGACGCCCTGGTAAATAGCTGGTGCGTAATAGGAAAGGAGACGGCCCTTAACTTTTGAACCGTGAAAGACCTGTTGCTTTTCGGCGGCTTCGGTTAAGGAAGGATAAGGTTTTTGGCTACCAGCAGCTGAGCGAGTAGTCATGGTTTCGAATTCGCCTTCAACCAAGAAAGCTGCAAACTGATTTTGCGCCTGTAACTTGTCGATGGTGTCTTGTAAAACGACTTCCAAATCAGCATTTTCCGCTGTTCCAAAATCTTTAAAATCACCATGGTGAGCAGCGGCAAATGGGGAACTGAAGTTTTCGTCCGGTACTTCAGATTCGCCAGAAACCAAGGTATGGTAGGCTTTACCATCTAAGATAATCAGTTCGCCATCTAGACCTTGGCCTGTGCCGATTCCAAAATCGCCGTGTTGCAGGAGGTCGTGGATGGACATTGTCCCGTCTAAGAGGCTGTTAGCGAGTAGCTGCATCGTGCCAACTTGGAATAAAGTTGTTTTTGACATTCGTAAAAATCCTCTCAATTCTTTTGATTATTTTTATTGTACTCCTATCGACTGGGGGACTGACAAGAAATTTTTAAAATCAGGACAAAAAAACCACCAAAGTGCCCAGTGCTCAGTCAAATGACAGTGTTATAATATGGAATATGAAAAGCTATCAGACGAACAATCCAAAAGAAACCCAGGCGTTGGCTGAGCAATTAGCCAAGCTCGTTTACCCCGGCCTGGTGGTGACCCTCCAAGGAGACTTGGGCGCCGGTAAGACGACCTTTACTCAGGGATTGGCGAAAGCCTTGGGAATTACGAGCCGGGTTAAAAGCCCGACTTTTAATATCCTGAACACTTATGAGGAAGGGCGAATTCCACTTTACCATTTCGACGCTTATCGTCTTGAAAATATGGGTGCAGCCGACCAAGGGTTCGAAGACTATCTGGGCACTGATGGCGTCACTTTGATTGAGTGGCCTCAGTACATGGCGGATCTTTTGCCAAATGATCGCTTAGAAATGACCTTTACCCGCATGGCGGGCGCAGACTCTGACCGTGAAATTGTGGTTCGGGGGTTGGGCCAAGCCGCTCAAATTGAGGAGGACTTACACGGATGATTGCAGCACAATTTGACCACTATGAGTACTCAATGCTTGGCTTGGACCTCCAGCAGGCTCAGGCTGCCCAAGATTTGCTGACGCAGCTTAAACAGGAATCGGATACTTTTGAATTAGTGGAAGTCCGTGATTCACTGGCAGCGTCTAACCAATCGTCAGTTGTAGAAGCTGATTTGAAAAACGATGACCTGCCCAACAAGACTTGGTTGATTTGGGCCAAGCCATTGGGGCATGAAGAAGACAGTGACGCGGTTGCTGTTGGCATTGCCTCGATTGCCGATGGCGAAGTCGGCTTGGCGATTTTGGCCGCCTTTCAGGGCCATGGACTGGGTCAATCAACGCTGGCAGCAATGGTTGTTTGGGCCGAAGAAGCCGGTTATGATCGTCTTTGGCTCGATGTTGACCTGGAAAATCAGGTTGCTCGTCATCTATACAAAAAGCTTGGTTTCACGGAAGTCGGTGAAGAACCGGAGCCAATTGAACTACGGTCCGGCCGCCAAGCAAACCTCGTAAAAATGGAGTTACTGTTCTAATGAATTTTGTCGCTTTTGATTTTGAAACAGCCAATAACCAGCGTCATTCGGCTGTTTCACTTGCCTTGGTTGTCGTGCGTGCCAGCCAGGTGGTGGATCAATTTTATTCCTTGATTAAGCCACCAACACCGTTTTCAGCGCGGAATTCGCAAATTCATGGCATTTATCCAAAGGACGTTGTCAATGCGCCCACATTTGCAGAAATTTGGCCAACGATTGCGCCATTATTTACCGAGGAAAAACTCGTGGTGGCGCATAACGCTAATTTTGATGCTTCAGTTTTACGGGCTTGCTTAGACTATTATGGTCTGCCGGAAGCTCATTACCAACTGTTGGATACTGTGCAAACCTCGCGCCGGCTCTTGCCTGATTTGCAAAACCATAAGCTCAACACGGTTTCTGCCGCTTTGAACATTCGTTTGGATCACCACCATAATGCGCTGGAGGATTCTTTGGCCTGTGCGGAGATTCTGATTTATCAAAGTGAACTTTTTGGAAATCAGGTCTTAAAAGAGTATGTTCGTAATAAATAAAGTGTGTTGATTGTGCTTTTTAAGGGATTATTAACGGCGCAATATTGTTCTTTAAATACATTTTTCAATGAATCGTTTAACTAGTCGGTACTGCTGTAAACCGCATGGTTGAGGTGTTTATGCTATAATATCGGTATGCAAACAAGTGAAGATGGTGGCTATCCTGGAAAGGTGGTGGTGCCTATGGTTTTAAAATCATAACCCCCAGCATCCTAGGAAAGGAGAAGCCTGATGTCCGTAGTGGATGTCTTAACATTGTTGTGGGCGTTTGGAATGTTTGTTCTAACGCTCATCGGCATTGTTATTGATCTCGTTAAATTAGGTCAAAAAAAATAACCATCTTAAGCTTTGACCGGCTGATGGTTATTTAATAATCATAAAGGCTAGCCACCGTTTAACGGGTTTGCTAGTGAAGCGGTGTTGCTCGAACAACACCGCTTTTCTTATGTCTTTATTATATCACTTATATAAAAAAACACTAATGAATTACTAACGCAGTTTGAATAATTAGAAAAAATATTGATCTCATTAAATTAGGTCAAAAAAATAACCATCTAATCTTTCGCGAGCCGACGGTTATTTAATGATCATAAAGGCTAGCCACCGTTTAACGGGTTTGCTAGTAAAGCGGTGTTGCTCAAACAGCACCGCTTTTCTTATGCCTCTATTATATCACTTGTAGAAAAAAGGCTAATGAACTATTAGTACATTCGGTGATATATAGAAAAAATGATATAAATTACGATATAGCAGTTTTTAAGTTATTCTGAAACAGCATGAAAGAATTAGCATACTGATAAGTAGAGACTATACAATAAAAAAATTTTATCGTATTTTAATAGGTTGATTAGTTAATATGCTAATGCTAATTCAATTTAAAAAACAATGGTATTTTAGATGCTAGATACACCGGTGAAGATAAAGTAAAAGAACGTTATCTAATCAATATAGCTAGTTGATATAACATGCTTTATGAAAAGATAAAAAAGCAAATTTCTCGAAAAGGAATCTGCTTTTTTATGTTAAGTCATATGATGCTAATTCAATGTATTTCATCAACTATGGTGATCAATATAGAAGTCAACATTACCCATTTGCGATGATTACGAAAAAGATAGACGACTTTACCTCGGATTGGAAGGCAATGATATTGATTTTTTTGCATATCTATTCTCAATCAGATAGACTATCATTGATGTTTTGTAGAATAAGTATCATTTTAAGATAGATGGAGATTTGATGAAAAAGTTAATTACAGTTGTTGTCATTTTTTTGGTTCTTGTTTCAGGAACCTTCCTAGTTTTTAAAGCTAGTTCTTCACAAGACTATCATGGGTCTCAACAGAAGTCAGTTGTCTCTTCTGCTGTTAATTCAAGTAATACTGGGCATATGAGTGTTAGTTCAGATTCAACATTCTCTACTACTAACACAAGTAATCTGGGACACAATAGTGGTGAATCTTCAACATCCTCTGCTGTTAATTCAAACGCTTTTGAACAAACAACGAGTATTAGTAAATCCAATTCCTCCAATGAACCAACCACACCAACAGAGGGTCAGGGGCACACAGTTCATAATGGACAGGAAGCTATTGATGTTATTAAAGATGCTTATAAGTCTGCTGGAGTAGATTTAAATACTTTTGGATTTGAAGTATTTAATGATAATAGTCACCCAAATAATTTTATTGTACAGTCGATTGTTAAATCTTATCGGTCAGATGGAGGTTCGGGGACAGCAGATACTTACAGTGTGGAACCTTCGGGACACTATACTCTGGTTAATTAGTATTCCATGTATAAAAATGTATCCCTGGTTTCACATGTTTCTTTTATTTAATAATAAAAGAATACCCCGTTTGTATAGTGATGATAAATAAGTAAGACTTCGATAAAAACTGGTGATAGTGGGATATCCTCCATTTTTTGTAACGTAAAGTGAAAAACGGAGCTGAGAATTATTAATACGCAACAGAAAAAGCTTACAATCTAAAATCGTAAGCTTTTTTGTTAAAAATAAGTTCAATTAATTTTACTATTTAAAAGCTATAAAAATAATAGTAGTGATGCCTAGAGAATTATAGCCCTTTTAAAATAATGAAAAAAATATAAAAAATCTTATTATCGAATATTTGTTACTAAATGACAAATGAAAACTAATATTTTGTTATTACGTTGTTATTCACAAAGTCAATATTTGTTTGTTACCGTAGGAGGAGTTTAAAATAAATATTTGAGATGGAAAAGGATGAGACATGATTATATACAGTTTCATTATTTTTGTTTTACTGACATTAGTAATCAATCTAATTGGTAAGAAAGTTTTATATAAAAATAGTGAAAACCCTTCTGCCAAAATGAATCATTTATATGGCACGTTGCTACTCATTATTGTTGTTCTAGTTGTAGGTAATAACATAATTAGTAACAGATATAATTTTTTTGATTTTTATCCGATTTTTACAATATTACCAGTAGGAATTTATCTACTAAAAAACAACTAATATATGGAACTATTAATTAAAAGGCCAATATTCGCTTGTTACGCTATGAAGTGTTGAATTTATGTATGTTATTCAATATTCGCAAAAAGGAAAGTAGGGTTCCAATAATGAAAACTATGTTTTTAATAATAGATATCTTAATACGTCTATTATTTACGCTATTAGCACTTTATCTTTTAACGCAATATAATAATGATACTGCTACTATCATAAGATTTACTGGAGGCACTATGTTAGCTTTCAACCTTTTCACTACCTTTTTTGATAATAATTATCACAAGAAGAGATAAACAGCAAGTTAACACAATGTTCGATTATGCCAAGCAAACACCTATGGATTGAGAGACACGGGGTGTGTTTTTTTTGTGAAATCGACTACTGTGAACTTTACGGAGCTTAAGTCTGGTTATGCTACAATAGACGTCGAGCAGAAAAAATTCCTCTTTTATGAAATGTTATCCCTTCGGGATTTTCGATAAAGAATTGAAAAAAATGATGACGCTACTAATAAAAATGTAGCTGTAGTCTTAGCCGCAATGAAAGCAGCGTCATTGTTATTATACGAATGAAAATAAATAGTCAAATGGCGATTATAAAGGAAATAGATAATGCAAAGCTTTTTAGAAGTTAAATCTGATATTCAAAAAAAACAACGGAATAGTAAAAAATGGTTTTTTTCACTATACATTCCTCTTCTTTTTCTGAGTATTTTGTCCATTCCTTCATATGGTATTATCAATATTAACTGGATTTTCCCTGTACTTTTAGTAGAAGATGTTTTAGCTTTCTTTATGTTTCTTTTTTTTCATCGCATTGATCAGATAATAAAAAAAGAAAATGAAATTATAGACATACCAAATAAAATCCAGGTAGATGAATGGTTTTCTCAAAATAAAAAATTAATCGCTAATTATATTTTATCGCCAATCCTATTTCCCAAAAGAAAGGCCTACTATCCTTGGGGTATCATCAATAAAGATGATTGCTATCATATTATTTTTATCAATTTTTCAAAGAAAAACGTCTTATTAATATTGACTATTCAAAAATCAGAAATCACTCAATATGACGAAGCAAATACCATTGAAAATTTAATTTATACAATCCAAAAAAAGGTTCAAAGGTTACAACAACCAGTACGGAAACAATTCTATGCATCTACTTCTTTTCTTAAATAATTAGCTCACAGAAAATATCTCAACAAAAATAAAAACCGTCTCCAGGAAGGAAACAGGTCGTGCAAAGCTTTTTAGCGATAAAAAAGGATATTCAAAAAAAACAACGCAAGAGTAAAAAATGGCGTATCGTACTATATATATTTATGATTTTTTGGAATAGTACATTTATCCCTATTCTTTATTCACCTAAGGGTATTCAGTTAGTTGATATTCTTGGTATTAGTGAGGTTTTGATTGTAGATGTTTTAGTAGTGCTCTCTGTTTTTATTTTTGCTTATCGTATTGATCGAATAATAAGAGAAGAAAATGAAATAATAGAAGTGGCAACTAAAAATCAAGTGGATGAATGGTTTTCTAAAAATAAAAAGTTAATTAATTTTAGTTTGTTGGTGACTCTAGTATCTAAAAAAATAACTAAGTATCCTTGGGGCGTAATTAACAAAGACGATCATTATCAAATTATTTTTATTGATTTTTCCAAAAAGAATGCCTTAGTCATATTGACTGTTCAAAAATTAGAAATTAAACAATACGATGAAGCAGACACCATTGAAAAGCTAATTTACAAAATTAAAAAATGGGCTAAGATAACGCAGATGCCAATAGCGAAGCAATTAATGGCAGCTGATCGTTTTTTCAACAATTAGCTCACAGAAAATATCTCAACAAAAATAAGAAACCATCTCCAGGAAGGAAACAGGTAATGCAAAGCTTTTTAGCAATTAAATCTGATCTTCGAAAAAAACAACGTAATAGTAAAAAATGGCGTTTCGTACTATACGCTGCTTCTATTTATTTAACTATTAGGGCCATTTATTTAGTAAGAACTCTCCAGGCGTCGCCTACTATTGATAAAAATTTGACTTTTCCTGTGGATTTACTTTTGATTTTAATTTTAATGCTCGATGTTCAAAATTTCTTTATAGTTAGTTTTTTCCACCGCATTGATTGGATTACAAAAACAAAAAATGAAATCATAGACATAACAACTAACATACTGGTAGATGAGTGGCTTTCTAGAAATAAAAAATTAATCGCTAATTTTATTTTATCGCCACCATTCCCCCCTAAAAAAAGGCCGAACTATCCTTGGGGTGTCATCAATCAAGACGATTATTATCAGATTATTTTTATTGATTTTTCAAAAAAGAATACCTTAGTCATCTTGACTATTCAAAAATCCGAAATAAATCAATACGACGAAGCAGAAACCATTAAAAAGTTAATTTATACAGTTCAAAAAAGGGCTAAGAGAATGGAAAGACCAATATCTAAGCATCTATATGGATCTGTCCGTTTTTTTAAATAGTTAGCTCACAAAATCTTTCAATAAGAGTAAAAAGCCGTCTCCAGAAATTGGAGACGGTTTTGTCTTTATCGAAATTTTATTTTTTAGACTTGAGAATGGATTCGTTTGATGAAAATAAAGCGTTTTAGTTAAAATTACTTTCTAGCATAATATTTTCTCTTTATGCAAAAAAACAAGTTAAGAGTCTGTTTATTGATAATCTATCAATTTTACCTTTATAGAGTCTATATCTTCTATTAAAATCGATAAGAACTCCCGAATTTTTTGTCCAAATTGCGGAGCTCCTATCATAAGCTTTTTGTTGAATGTTATTTCAATACTTTTTTCTTCTTGAAAAGAAAAGGATGGTAGTAGTTCCTAAGAAGATGAAGGGAACTGCTTTTTGATATAAGTTGCTAAAGGCAAATGTATATGCATTTTTCGCATACTTTTCTATTTTTTTCTTGTTTTCGCTTATTTGAGTACTAATCATACTATTAGCAGGAAGATTAGGAGTACTTTTAGAATTTAGGTTTTGAGAAGCAATTGATCGAGTCGTTTGTTCTTGAATTTTCTGAGTAATGTTACTTGGTAAATTCATTGCTAGAATAGCATTATCGGAGTATTTAATAGTGTTCTTTTCTGCTGATGATAAATTGACATAAAGTCCACTGACAAAAATAGCTACTGACATTGAAATTCCAACTTGTCGTAAGACACTGACTACACTTTGTGCATTACTTAATTGTGCCCCCTTAAAGTCAGAGGCGGCTATAACAGTTATTGGACCAGTAATTAGACCATAGCCAATACCTACAAAGGCACCACTAATGCAAGAGAATAAAACACTCTTTAAAGCATTGAAGTCGGCATAAAAAATATAACCGATTGCCATAAACATAAATCCACTAAAAATTAACCATCTTGTACCGACCTTTTTTAACAAGAAACCAGCAAAAGGGGAGGCAATAAAGATACTGAAGGTGATAGGGGTAATCATGTACGAAGCATTTAATGTGCTTAGATTTTCCACATTAACAAAATAATTGGGCAAAAGAACCGTTACTGCAACTAAAAATAGATTGCTTAAAATAATAACTAAGGATGCTCCTGAAAAATTGCGGTCTTTGAATAGCGATAATGGAACAATTGGGTTACGCGACTTAGATTCCGTAATCATAAAAATGATGAAGGATACGATTGATAAACCGATAACAGCAAGTGTCGTGATTGATGACCACCCCCAAGTTCTACCTTCAATTAGTACTGAGGTAAAAGAAGACAACATGATAATACCTAACAATGAACCAAGAAAATCGATGCTTTGTAGATCTTCTTGAATAATGTCATCATCGTTCAAAGTGAGGGCGCCCAACAAGATAATTAGCAAAGCCAACGGAACATTAATGAAAAAAATCCAATGCCAATTCAAGTATTCTGTAATTACGCCTCCAAAAGTTGGACCCATTGCGGATGCTAATCCTTGTGTCACACCTAAAATAGCGATAACATTCGTACGATTTTTACCAGGTATTAATTCAATTCCCATGGACATCGATAGTGGGAAGAGTATTGCGGCACCAAAACTTTGCAAGATTCTACCAAATAACAAAATCACAAAAGTTGTCGAGAACCCGGAAACTAACGATCCAATTCCAAATAATAAAGCTCCAAAAAAGAAAAAATATTTTTTATTAAAAAACTCAGCAACTCTCGTTAAAGGAATTGTGAAAGATGCAAAAATTATTGTATAAGCATTTAGCGCCCAAGATAAAGTGTCTAAATCCGTATGAATTGTTTTACTAATTTGAGGGAGTGCAACATTCATCACTGTGGTATCTAACATACAAATAAAAATACCTAGGATAAATACTAGTGAAAGGGAATATTTTTTAAACATAGTA
The DNA here is from genome assembly GCF_016860625.1 of Fructobacillus tropaeoli. Classification (NCBI taxonomy): domain Bacteria; kingdom Bacillati; phylum Bacillota; class Bacilli; order Lactobacillales; family Lactobacillaceae; genus Fructobacillus; species Fructobacillus tropaeoli. The sequence goes on along the minus strand of NZ_BOJU01000002.1, from coordinate 369,170 downwards.
ACTTCTCCATTTATATTAATAATGTTTATATTAACATTATTAATATAAATTGGAAGTGGCCATTAGTCTAAAATGATTTACAAGTTCATAACAAAAAGTCGGATTCCATTACTTTAATGGAATCCGACACTGTATTGTTTGTTTTTTGTATAAATCAAGACAAGTTTTTTTCTAATTTTTCTGCCTCATTTTCTAGGATTTCTAAAGAACCGGTGTAAAACTTTATACCGTAGTCGTATGTCATTTTTTGTTCTTCAGTCATACCACTTTCTTGCCAATGCTTTAGATTATAGTTTAGCGAACTCAGCTTTTCCTTCACTTGTTTAATTTGCTTTTGCGTAAGTACATATAGTGCTTCTTTATCAAGGTATTCCCCAAAATAAAAGTGAATTAAATAATCTGATTTTAGTTGATCGGGTTTAGGCTCATTTTGAAGAGAAGCTAAAAAGCTATCTTTTCCTTTTTGTGTGATTGAAAAAATATTTTTATTAGGTCGGTCATTTTGCAATATGGTTTTCTTTGTCACTAAGTTATTTTGTTCGAGTTTTGTCAATGTTGGATAAATCATGCCAAAACTGCTATCAAAAAAATGGCTTAATCTATTTTCAATAAAATCCCTAATTTCATATCCAGATAAGCTTTTTTTCATCAGCAAACCTAGAATAACATCTTGTCCCTTCATGCATAGAACTCCTTATATTATTTTGAATCATATTATCATAGTATATATTATATTCTTTTATATTTATATTCGAGCAATTTTAATAGCAAGAATGTTCAGAGCGGGGTTAGGGTGGGAGCTGGAATCTCACCGTTAGCTCATGAAAGATAATCTTTTCTTGAAAAATGCTTTTTTGGTAAGATAGATATATTCGGATACTTTTGAAAAGTTAAATTATTGGGGTATAAAATGAGAAGGTGGTCAAGACAGCAACTATTAATAATGAGATATGGCTTAATTTAAGTTCCGTTGCAGTTATGTCATTAACTCCTATCCTGAATAAGTTTTCTATGTCTACTTTGACTCCTTTGCAGGCGAGTTTTTTAAACGCTCTTTTTCAGCCATTATTACTTATTCAGTTGGATCTTTGGCAAGTCTCTAAAAAATTAACAGAAGGATAACTACTCATGGATGAATTAATAGAAGTTAATAAGATACTCAAGATAAGAGCAAAGAAAAATTTAAAATGGCAAATATTAGTTGCTCTGGTTGCAATTATTTGGTGTATGCCACTTCTATATTTGGATCTATCATTAGTTATTCAGAATAAAATGAACATTGAAATATTTAGGGATCTCGTTTTAATTAGCTTTTTATACATTCTGCTGATATTTTCAACTAAGAACATTTTTAGGATTCGAAAAACCATTAAATTATCATTCCAGAGGAACATAGTTCATCTCCATGATATTAATGAAATTAACAAGATTAGCCAAATCAATGACTGGACTAAAAATAAAGCACTTCGCATAATGAAGCACATTTTTTATCCTTCCTCACAAAAACCTTACTTTTTTTGGGGTGTTCTTGAATTAAAAACCACATACTATATGGTCTTTATCGACTTTTATAAGAATAATCAGTTAATTGTTTGCGAGATTGATAAAGAACAACTAAATCAATGCCCAGAAAAAGATAAAATAGAAAAAACCATTACAAAAGCTAAAATCAGAGCAAAAAAGTATAACAAACCATTATTTAGTTATTCGCATGTATCGTTCATTTTTTACATCAAAAACTAATAACAATAATCATAAACAATTAGAATGGTGACTATAAAGGAGACAAGCAATGCAGAGCTTTTTAGCAATTAAATCAGATCTTCGAAAAAAACAACGTCATAGTAAAAAATGGCGTTTTGCACTATACATTCCTCTTATTTGTGGGAGCATTTGGCTCATTCATTCGATTTATTTAGTCAATTCTCTCCAATTAAATGATGTTATCAATCCGAACCTGTTTTTGATTGTAGATTTACTTTTGATTGCGATTTTAATGGAAGATGCTTTCTTTTTCTTTATATTTCTTTTTTTTCACCGCATTGATCGGATAACAAAGACAGAAAATGAAATCATTGACATAGCAACTAAAACTCAGGTAGATGAATGGCTGTCTCAAAATAAAAAATTAATCGCTAATTCTATTTTATCGTCGACTTTATTTATTAAAAAAAATTCCTACTATTCTTGGGGTGTCATCAATCAAGACGACTATTATCAGATTGTTTTTATTGACCTTTCAAAGAAGAATACCTTGGTCATATTGACTATTCAAAAATCAGAAGTCCATCAATACGACGAAGAAAACACCATTGAAAACCTAATTGATACAATTCAAAAAAAGGCTAGGGAATTACAGAAGCCAATACGAAAACAATTCTATACCTCTTCTCGTTTTTTTTAATAATTAGCTCACAGAAAGTATTTCAAAAAAGTAAGAAATTGTCTCCAGAATTGATATTAACCTCGAAATTTAGACAGATTTCGGAGTTTTATTATGTCCAAATTATCAAAAGTAGTTATCTAACTAATTTTTCTACGTTAATTCAATCAAAACTATTTAAATGAGTTAAGTCTACATTTTTAAATTTGAAAACATCCTCTAATTCATCTTTACTTAAAAATTTCGATAAATAATTTTTTTCATTCAGCACAAATTGAGCATCATCATGTATTAAAAAAGTAATGACATTGGACTTTTTAATAAGCATTAATCCGCTTTCTTTATTGTCACCAGTGTATAGAGTCAGTCCTTTTAAATTCAATAACCGTGCCCGATGGTAATAGTCTCTCTCCTGATTTTGAAAGTAAGAAATTAGATTATCCAAGAGCTGTTGGGCAACAACCGCATTTTTCTGTTCAAGCATATGTAAAATCATATTATTGTAAATATAAAAGAGCATTGAGAAACTGTCATATCTGAAAAGGTCATATAATATGGCCTTTTTTTGCAGTTCTAAAAATAAATTTAACATGAATCTTTCTTCGAGAAAAGGGATTGCATGCCCAAAAAGATAAAGTTCAAAGAATGTCCAGTTGGTGATACTTTGAAAATAATTTTGTAGAGTATTAATTTCATCTCCAGTAATGGTAGCTTTACCAAGAGTCGTTAACATCATTTTGATCTGGATTGCTTGTAGCTTGGAGAATTTATCAGACTTATTTTGCCATCGTCGTAGGTGATCATTTAAGGAATCAATATCGGATGATTGGTAGGCTTTTTGTAGGGAGGGTAGAAAATCATTTAGATAGTTATTTGATTTTTGATAAGAGAATTCAAATTCTGAAAGTTGAACATTAATCCTATCCAACAATTCTAGTAAGTGCATGAAGGAAATATCGGTCAATCCTCTTTCAAATTTAGACAAAAAAGTATATGAAACAATGCCACTGCTTGCTTCTTTTAAAGTGATATTTTTTCCTTTTCGAAATGTCTTAAAAACTTCACCGATTTCAGCCATAATTTTACCTATATGCACATTTTGTCTCTTTCTGATATGCGTATTCTATCATTAGGGCATACTTTTAGAAAGAGGTTGATGAATGCTTAGTTTTCAGAAAAAAAGTTTTCACCTGTTGTGGTTGAGCTTCTTAGTTTCTACTTTAGGGGATTGGATGTATCGCCTTGCCTTACCAATCATTGTTTTGTCAAAAACTGGTTCGGCTTACCACGCGGCGACTGCATTTGGCATATCATTTATACCCTGGGTTTTATTCTCATTGATAGGGGGTGTATTGGCAGATAGCTATTCTAAAAGAAAAATATTAGTTGTTGGTAATATCTTTGCATCAATTTTTAGTTGCTTTCTTTTATTTACTTTAAGTATAAAGAACATTAATTTTACCTTTTTATACCTAGTTGTATTTTTGTTAGCTTCTGTTGATCCGTTAATTCACCCAAGCTTTCAAAGTATTATTCCAGAAATTATAAAACGAGACGATTATGTAAAAGCGAATGCATTGATTCAAACAATTGATAATACATTAACCATTGTAGGCCCATTAGCAGGTGGCAGTGTTATCATGCTAATAGGGGGTATCAATGCGCTTTGGTTTGATACTTTTTCTTTTATCCTTTCGGCTTGCATTTTATATGCTTTACCAAAGACTGAAAAAGGGCACACGAAAAAAATGACGCTTAACACTATTAAAAAGGACATTTTAGATGGTGTTAAATATAGTTTTCAACAAAAGGTTATTTTTAGCGGATCTTTGATGTTCTTTATGACAAATTTTGCTCTTAATATGTTTGAGGCCAACTATATTTTTTATATGACGAAGGCATTAGGATACCCGCTGATAGATGCAACAATTGCCTTATCTATAGGTGGCGTCGGCGCATTAATAGCTGGACCAGTCAGTTCATTAATTGTTGAGCGATTTCGATCTGGGGTGCTACTATCCATCAGCACAGTGTTAGCGGGATTAAGTACACTTTTATTGTTGATCAATACCAATTACATTTATATTGGCGTTATTTTAGGATTGGTTAGTTTCTTTGGCACAATCAACGTTATCACTTATTTCACACTGCGACAACGTACCGTTCCGAGTGACCAACTAGGTCGAGTTGTTTCTGTTACTAGAATGGTTTCTTATGCTTCCATTCCGGTTGGATCTTGGTTTGGTGGTTTACTGTTAAATCAAGGTGTTTCGATGGCTTGGGTCATCTTAATAGCAGGAGTATTAAGGGCAAGTGCTGGGGTAGGAGCAGCGGTATCGCCGTTGGCTCATGAAAAATAATTTATTTTCTTTAAATAAATAGATAATATGTTTTTTTATAGTGGTTATAGATTAGTTTATTTACAGTGACTGTTTGATAGAATAAGCTAAACATGAATTAGGGGAGACTTATGCAGCTGAGAAAATTAACAATGCGTGATGAAATTGCCTACAAAAATTATAAAAACTCTTGGAAGGAAAAGATGGTGCCAACATCTTCATTTACTAATCAAACTTTCCCCGACTTTGTTCAAAAACTAAAAAAAGACAAGTTGAATAAGGACGGTAAGTTTGTTCCAGCAGAAACTCTTTTTTTATTTGCTAATGATGTAATTGTTGGTGGTGTTCAAATTAGATACGATTTGACTAAAAATTTAATGATTGAAGGTGGTCATATTGGCTACGGAGTTAGTCCTGATTTTAGAGGGTTAGGGTATGGTAATCAGTTACTGGGATTAGGCCTTGAAAAATTAAGGGAAAAAGGTATTCGTCAAGCTGTATTGACTTGTAATAGTTCTAATGAAAATTCTAAAAAAATCATTTTAAAAAACCATGGTGTTTTGGACGCTAGATACACTATTGAGGACCAGGTAAAAGAACGTTACCTAATCAATATAACTAGTTGATATAACACGTCTTATAAAAAGTAAAAGCCCACAACCTGGTGAATATCAGGATTGTGGGCTTTTTGTGAAATTATCTTTGATGAGAATCTTTATGAACGCGTTTATCTAAATAATAACCCATTAATAATGAAACAAAAAAATACACTACTATCGCTAAAATACTCTTGATCAATCCAAAATTAATTATCTTAAGCACAAAAAAAGTAAGCACATAGTACACAGTTGTACTCATCAAATAAAATAAAAAGTTTTTCTTCAAATATTGTTTCAAAATTCTCTCCAGTTTACACTCTCTGAATAAAAATTATCTTTGAGAATTATCATTAGATTTTTTTCCAAAGACCGCTGGAAGTAAAAAACAGTTCGAAATGACTGCTGAAAATGGAATAACAGCACCCCAAAAACCTTCTGATACGAAATCAAAAAATAGCCAATAGAGTTCAGCAATTAGTATAAGTATCATGATAATTTTAGCGAATTTATGTTGAGTCAATACTTTTCTCCCTTATTTTCTTTTTTTAATTATATCAAAAAAGAGGTCACTATATTTGCTGACGAATATAACAGAAGGACACTAATAGCCATGGTGCAAGTATAACTTGCTTTACGAATGATAGTCTTTCTTGCTAGTCTTATAAGAGTAAATTCTCTAAATTAAAGGTGAAAGACATGAGTTTTGAGCAAGACATTAAAAGGCTTCGTCAAAGTAAGAAAATGACCCAGCAAGAATTAGCTGATATTCTACACGTCAGTCGTCAAACTGTGTCGACCTGGGAAAATGGGAAGAATTATCCTAGTTTGGAAATTTTGAGAAGCATTTGTGTTTTGTTTGATGTGTCTTTCGAACAAATTATGTTTGGAGAAGAAAACACAATGAAAAATAAGCAAGATATGGCGACGGCAATTGATCGGGAGGTGAAATTAAAAACACGCTATAAAAAATTAACGATTATATTGGCAACGATTTTTGTCTTCTTTGGTGCTTGGATTAGCGTGCTGGTTTTTGGTTATTCAAAAGGTGTTGCGACAATTGATCGTTGGAACCCGTTTTTGACGTATCAAGTTTCTTATACAAAAATGCCAGCTTTAACAAAGAAAGATAGCCAACGTGAATGGACAGCTTGGTATTCTGATAATGAAATGGGCACCTCTTGGACAAAGTTAACGCTATCAACTGGTGAAAATCCTGGCGTTGTAGAACCCTATGTGATGGCTTATCATAAGGGCAGTTATGTCAAAACAAGCCGAATTGTTCCTGCAAGCGAAGTTAGCACGCTTGTTCGAGGAGACCTGGAGACTTTTGAAAAATATCAACAAGAAACATCCAAAATAGGTGCGAGCGATGATTCTAATTTTCAAAAGGATTTGAAAAAGAAAGTGCATCTCACCGATACAATTCGAACAATAAATAACAATTAGCATTACAAAAGGGGCCGTTATTCGAATACACAGTAGCGGCCCCTTTTAAATTTTTCTAAGCGATACAGTTGTTCTTCATCAAAGTGCATCTTGTCCATTTTTAAAAGAATAACTTATTTTTTGATAAAAGCCCTCACCAGTGAGCAATCACCGATGAGGGCTTTATTTGTTATAGGTCGATAGTCAATTCAATTGGAGCATGGTCCTGTCTGGCACCGGTATCAACAACCTTGATATCTTGAACCTGATCGGCAATCCGGTTTGAAACTAAGTAATAGTCAATCCGCCAACCAGAGTTATTAATCTTAGAAGTTTTAACTCGCTGTGCCCACCATGTATAGATATCTGCTTGTCCAGGGTTCTTGGCGCGCAGGGTATCGGTGTAACCGTCATCCAGCAACAAGGTAAACTTTTCGCGTTCCTCATCTGTAAAGCCAGCGGAATGGTGGTTGGTGCTTGGATGCTTCAGGTCAATTTCTTCGTGGGCAACGTTAAAGTCACCGGAAAAGATGACGGGCTTTTTTTCATTCAAACCATCAATATAGGCCCGGTAGGCATCATCCCATGCCTGACGGTCCTCAAGCCGGTCTAATTTTGAACCGGCATTGGGGGTGTAGACCGTGGAAACAAAGAAATCTTTGTATTCAAGGGTGACAATCCGTCCTTCTTGATCCATTTCACCAGGGGCGCCAATCGTTGGGTAGTCAACGGCAACTGGTTCTTCTTTAGCAATCATCATGGTACCAGCGTAAGACTTTCTGGCTGTTGATGAGTTGGTGTAAAAGTGATAATCCGGGAAGAGTTCAGTCAAGGCGGCGAGGTGCTTTTTAGTTAAGCCAGAGTCCTTGAGTTTCGTTTCCTGGATGGCGAGGACGTCTGGCTTTTGCGCAGCCAAATCAGATAAAACGCCCCAGGTCATCTTGCCACGATCTGAACTGTGTTCGACAGCGGCGTTAATGGAGTCAATATTCCACGAAATAAATTTCATTATGTCTCAGTATCCTTTGCTGATTTTAGTTGAGAGTGAACCCACTTTGGTAAATGTTGGTTAGAGCGTTGGGGTTTGGTCCGCCATTTCCTTCATGAAGGCCGGGAGGGCCTTAGCAATTTCGGTTGGTAAGGTGACGTAGGCCGTGTCCGCTAAACGCTCTGCAATTGCTGAATGACTGTAGACGGCTGCCAAAACGGCTCTATTTGTGTCTTGAAATTGAGCTACAAAGGCCGCAATGACGCCAGCTAGCGTATCGCCCATGCCGCCAGTTGCCTGGTAGGGGCCACCAACCGTCAGTTGGTAAAGCTCATTTTCCAAGTATACCTGAGTCTGGTCAGACTTCAAAACCAAAATTGGTTCAGGATTCATGGCAACAAGGGCCTCCCAATTATTGTCTTCTTTTGCTTGGTCAGCGATGGCGACTTGACCAAAACGTTGCCACTCCATTTGATGGGGCGTTAAGATAATTTGGCCCTTTGGTAGGGGCAGATTTTCCTGTGCCATCATGGTCAAGGCTGATCCATCCAAAATCACCTTATGCTTGTCGGTGAGTTCTTTTAGGGCTTGCTTTAAAATGGTTAATTCATTTCCTAAACCAGAACCAATGAGGACGACGTCCACGCCGGCAATTAAATCCGATAGGTCTTGATGATAGTCAACGACCATGGCCTCTGGTAAGCGGGCGTGGAGGGCGGTTTTATTAACGGGGTCGGTGGCCACCGTGACTAAACCAGCACCACCGTAAATGGCGGCTTGGGCATTCATGATGGCTGCCCCGCCTAGGTTTTGGTTACCCGCGACGATTAAAATTTTGCCGAAAGTGCCCTTATGCGATTGGCGTGGTCGAACTTGAATGACTTCTTGCACGATTTTCTCAGTTAATTTAATCATTTTTCACCTCTCTGCTAAGCATTTTACGCCTAAGATGTGTATAATGAAAATAACTTAATGAGAAAATAATGAAAAAGGTGAGAGCGACTTTGGTCACTTCCCACAAGGAGGTCTTTGATGATTGATTGGCAGGCAAAAGCTAAGGAAGAAGAACAGGCTTACTTGGCTGATTTGAAGGAGTTTTTGAAAATCCCTTCTGTTCGTGACGATAGCAAGAAGACGGCGGATGCACCGTTGGGACCTGGTCCTAAGGATGCGTTGGTTCATATTTTGGCCTTGGCCGACCGAGATGGCTTTACAACTAAGAACATTGATAACTTGGTTGGTTACATTGAAATTGGTCCCAAGGATGCTGATGAATATGTCGCCTTGCTTTCTCACGTGGACGTTATGCCCGCTGGTGAAGGTTGGGAAACAGATCCGTTTGATCCCGTCATTGAAGACGGTAAGGTGATTGCCCGTGGGGCATCTGATGATAAGGGACCTGGTTTGGCTGCCTATTACGGCTTTAAGATGATTCGTGATTTGGACTTGCCATTGAAGCGTCGTGTCCGCTTGATTTTCGGTACTGATGAAGAAAACGATTGGACTGGCATGACGCGCTACTTCGAAGTTGAACCAGCACCAGCCTTTGGTTTCTCCCCTGATGCCGAATATCCAATTATTAACGGTGAAAAGGGAAACTTGCAGGTGAACATCACTTCACCAGCAACGAACGGGGATGATGCCCAGTTGCTTTCATTTGAATCAGGAATTCGGACGAACATGGTGCCGGGTGTTGCCCGCGCTGCGGTATCGGGCCTTGCCGCTGACCAGGTGGAAGCTGATTTTGCAGCCTTCTTGACTGATAACCCTCAGGTGTCTGGAACGGTGACAACAGATGGGGACCAATTGTCCTTTGAAGTCTTTGGTAAGCAGGTCCACGGTTCTTTGCCTGAAACGGGTGAAAACGCCGGAACTTACTTGGCAAAGTTCTTGAAGCAATATGACTTTGGTGGCACAGCTACTCACTTCCTAGCTTACTTGGGTGATTTGTCACACGATGATCCAACTGGTCAAAAATTAGGTGTCAACCATGTTGACGACGTGATGGGTGCCTTGTCAATGAACGTTGGAATCCAAAAGTTCGATTTGGAAAAGGGCGTTTACATCAACTTTAACTTCCGTTATCCAAAGGGTATCGAACCAGCATTTATCGAGGAAAAGTTAGCAAAGGCAATGCCAGCCTGGGATTACTCAGCCAAGATTGGTGGCCATGCTCAGGTGCCACACTACGTTTCACCTGAGGATCCAGTTGTTAAGACTTTGTTGAACATTTACCACGACCAAACTGGCCTAGAAGCACATGACCAAGTGATTGGTGGTGGGACTTACGGCCGCTTGATGGACCGCGGGGTTGCCTTTGGGGCTTTATTCCCTGACTCACCAGATACGATGCACCAGGTTGGCGAATTTGCCTTGGTTGATGACCTTGTTCGTTCAATGGGAATCTACGGTCAAGCCATTGTGGACTTAGCTAATTTGCCCGAATAAAAATCAGTAAAGCGATGCACACTCTGAAAGCTAAAACATCTTTTAGGGAGTGCACTCATCAAAGTCAGACTTTTGTCTGGCTTTTTATTTTGGCCAATAATAATTGTCTTTAAAATGTAACCGCTTTGCATGTAAAAAATAAAAGAGTCGTTTTTTGATTCTCATATAATGAACCTAATTCGAGTTAGCGAGAGTTAGGGGAGTTAGAGAGATGAGAATAGAAGACTTTTTTCATGAATATAACCATCGCCATGAAAACGATGACCTGGTCGGTGAAATTGAAGAAATTCAAGATTACTGGCAAAAAATGCGCCAATCACGCCGGAGTCTTGTGGGCTTTGCACCAGAGGAGCTATTACGGACTGACGGGCAAATAATGGAATCAGACCAGGTTTATGAACAATTGATTGAGAAAAAGGCGGAACTGATTTCTCATGGCGGATCCTATCCTTTAATGGAAACTGACCTGCGTGAAGCCGGCTTTAATCATAAAATTGAGACGATCGACAAGATGGAGGTTATAACTGGTGACTACATGTGGGGACAGCAGAATAATACCTTTACTGTAGTTGGGGATGACCTCATCGCTTCTAGTTATTTTGTCAAAATGGGGACGGAAGAAACGGATGATTTAAACTTTAAAAGTGAGCGATTGATGGCTAAGACTGATTTCTTCCGGGCCTTGAAAGATCTTCGAGTTGGTAGCTGGGAGAGAAAGTACGTGGATGAAAGTGTCATGGATGCGACTCAGTGGAGTGTGCGCATTTATTTCAATCACGGATTGGAGGTCTTGACCATCGAGGGTAGCAACGATTATCCAGACAACATGGAAGAATTCAATCGTGTCTTTGATTTGAACGTATTTGACGATGCGGGTGTGGACGATGAAGGTGAATTTGTCGAATTATGATGGCCAGAAGATCAATGGCTAGTTAGAAAGGTGTAAAGAATGGGAAAGGACCGCTATGCTAGACTTTGTGAGAGGGACATAGCGGTTTTTATGTGAAACAATTTAGAAGAATCTGCCAGAGGGTAGGTGCTTGCTAGTTCAACGGGGATGAAAAAATATGGATGGATAGTCTTTTTGGTCTAGTTTTTGAGCAAAAGTTGGTTGAAGGGCAATCAATCATTGCTATTACTTGCTAATCGCCATGAGCATATTGGTCGCTGGCCTTGATAAAATCAGTCATTTGGTCTAAAATTATATAGAACTTATTTTTGGAGGATTTAACATGTCTAAATGGACAGCTGCTGCGGACGCAAACCGCGGTACACTAGAATTTTCAATTGCTCAAGCTGATGTACAAAAGGCCTTGAAGCCAGCATTTGACAAGAACAAGAACCAAATTGCCGTACCAGGTTTCCGTAAGGGTAAGGTACCAATGTCATTGTTCATGCAAAAGTTTGGTGAAGAAGCATTGTACCAAGACGTCATGGATATCGTTTTGCCAGCCGCTTATGACGCAGCTGTTGCTGAACAAGGCATCACAGTTGTTGGTCGCCCTGACATCGTTCCAGTTTCAATGGACAAGGGTGCTGACTGGCAAATGAAGGCCGAAGTAGCCGTTGCCCCTGAAATCAAGTTGGGTGATTACACTGGTTTGTCTGTTGAAAAGCAAGACGCCACTGTATCAGACGAAGAAGTTGATGCTGAAATCAAGCGCCAACAAGAAAACCAAGCTGAATTGGTTTTGCAAGAAGACGGCACAAAGGCTGAAAATGGCGACACGGTTGTCATTGACTTTGATGGTTCTGTTGACGGCGACCACTTCGATGGTGGACAAGCTAAGGATTATTCTTTGGAATTGGGCTCAGGCTCATTTATCCCAGGATTTGAAGACCAATTGGTTGGTCATGTAGCCGGTGACGATGTTGACGTTAAGGTTACTTTCCCTGAAGAATATCAAGCTAAGGACTTGGCTGGTAAGGAAGCTTTGTTTGAAGTAAAGCTTCACGAAATCAAGCGTAAGTCATTGCCTGATTTGGATGATGAATTTGCCAAGGACGTTGATGAAGACGTTGAAACTTTGGCTGAATTGAAGGAAAAGACAAAGAAGAACTTGCAAGAAGCACGTGACGAAGCAGCTAAGGATGCTTTCGAAGATGCTGCTGTGCAAGCCGCAGTTGACAATGCTGAAGTTGTTGGTGGCAACTTGCCAGAAGAGATGATCCACGAAGACGTTGATCGTCAAATGCAACAATACTTGGCTCAATTGCAACAACAAGGCATTTCACCAGAAATGTTCTTCCAGATTTCTGGTCAAACTCAGGAATCATTCCACAAGCAATTTGAAGAAGGTGCTGACAACCGCGTTAAGACAAACTTGGTTTTGGAAGCGATTGTTAAGGCCGAAAAGATTGATCCAAGCGCTGATGAAGTTGCTGCCGAAGTTAAGTCATTGGCTGATCAATACAATATTTCAGAAGAACAAGTTAAGCAATCATTGTCAGATGATTTGTTGAAGCACGACATTGCTATGAAGGCAGTCGTTGACAAGATTGTTTCATCTGCCAAGGCGAAGTAAGCCAGTGAAAAAGCCCGGTCGGGCTTTTTTTCTTACATAGCCTACTGATTTAGGCAGCTGTTCTTGTTGAACAAGCCGGCAGGCGAGTGCTAATGCCGGAGAAAGACGATATAGAGGGGGATATTATGGTCCAAACACCGAATGAAACCACTCCAGTCCACTGCTCTTTTTGTGGTAAGGATGCTGATGAAGTCAAGAAGCTAGTCGCTGGTCCTGATGGATTATATATTTGTAACGAGTGTATCGCATTGGCTGATCAAATCATCCAAGAAGAGATGCGAGTTGACCAGCAGTCTGAGCAGTTGACTTTGCCAACGCCAAAGGAAATCGTTGAGAATCTGAACGATTACGTGATTGGCCAAGAAGATGCCAAGAAGACCTTGGCGGTGGCGGTCTATAACCACTACAAGCGCGTGAATGAAAATGCTTTGAAGACGACGGATGTTGAATTGCAAAAGTCAAACATCGCTTTGCTAGGGCCAACTGGATCAGGAAAGACTTACTTGGCCCAATCATTAGCAAAGATTTTGCAAGTTCCATTCGCCATTGCGGATGCAACAACGTTGACAGAAGCTGGCTATGTCGGTGAAGACGTTGAAAACATCTTGCTCAAGCTTTTGCAGGCCGCTGATTTTGATGTGGAATCTGCTCAACGTGGTATTATCTATGTCGATGAAATTGACAAGATTGCTAAAAAATCAGAAAACGTTTCGATTACCCGTGATGTTTCGGGTGAAGGAGTCCAACAGGCTTTGCTGAAGATGTTGGAAGGAACGATTGCTTCCGTGCCACCACAAGGTGGTCGTAAGCACCCACAACAGGAGTTAATCCAAGTTGATACCACCAACATCCTCTTTATCGTTGGTGGTGCCTTTGCTGGCCTCGATACGTTGATTAAGGAACGTTTGGGAAGTCGAGTAATCGGTTTTGGTTCAAGCACATCAGACCAGGCCAAGGCCTTGGATAAGCCAAATGTTTTGAAGAATGTTGAACCGGAAGATTTGACGAAGTTTGGTTTGATTCCAGAATTTATTGGGCGTTTGCCAATTATCACGGTTTTGGATGAGTTAACCGTGGAGGATTTGACCCACATTTTGACGCAACCAAAGAACGCCTTGGTTAAGCAGTACCAGGCATTGCTTGGCTTGGATGGCGTTGAGTTGGAATTCCAGCCTGCTGCCTTGTCTGCTATGGCTGATTTGGCTATTGAACGAGGCACTGGTGCCCGTGGTTTGCGCTCAATCATTGAAAACGTCATGAAGGATACGATGTTTGATATCCCAAGTCGTGATGATGTTGAAAAGGTTGTAATCACTAAGGCGTCTGTAACGTCTGGTAAGGAACCCGAGCTGGTTTTGAAGAAAGATAAAAAGGACTAAGTATGGACGTTCATAACGTTGAAATGGTGATGTCAGCGGTCTCACCAAGCCAATATCCTACGGACGGTCGGGCGGAATTTGCCTTGGTCGGTCGGTCAAATGTTGGCAAGTCATCATTGACGAATACCCTGATTAATCGTAAAAATTTTGCCCGGACTTCCGGTCAGCCTGGAAAAACTCAAACATTGAACTTTTATGATGTGGAGGGAAAGCTCTACTTCGTTGATGTTCCTGGTTATGGTTATGCGAAGGTTTCCAAAAAGAAGCGTGAAGCCTTTGGTCAGATGATTGAGACCTACATTAGTTCTCGGAAGCAGCTTCGTGGTGTGATTTCTTTGGTTGATGCGCGCCATAAGCCAAGCGAAGAGGACATCATGATGTACAATTGGCTGGCATATTACAATATTCCGGTCCTCTTGGTCGCAACTAAGTCTGATAAGATTGCCCGCGGAAAATTAAACCAATCTGAATCAATTATCAAAAAGGCAGTTGATTTTGATGCTGAAAATTCTGATTTCCAATTTTTCTCTTCCGTTACTAAATCAGGAAAAGATGAAGTTTGGCAATGGATTGAAGACCGGCTTTAAACTTATAAAAATACAACTATACCATTGACTATTTTTCGTTACTGTTTACAATGTTATGTAGGAGGTAATTGCAATGTCACAAGATACAGCAATTTTTGCTGGAGGATGTTTTTGGTGCATGGTCGAGCCATTTGACTCGTTGCCAGGAATCGAAAAGGTTCGTTCCGGCTACACCGGTGGCCACGTGGCAAACCCAACCTACGAGGAAGTTTGCTCCCATACTACCGGACATACCGAAGCAGTAAAGATTTGGTTTGACCCTGACAAGTTCTCTTACAAGGATTTGGTTGAACTTTATTGGCAAGTAGCTGACCCAACCGATGCAACTGGACAATTTGCTGATCGTGGTGATTCATACCGCCCAGTAATTTTTGTTAACTCACCTGAGCAGCGCCAAATTGCCGAGGAGTCAAAGAAGGAATTGAACGAATCAGGTCGATTCGACAAGCCAATCTTGACGTCAATCGAGGATGCCAAGCCATTTTATGAGGCCGAGGAATACCACCAAGACTTCTATAAGAAGGACCCATTGCGTGAAGCAGCAATGATGGCCCCTCGACACGATTATCAAGCAAAGTATTGGGGGGACAAGTAGTCATGGCAAAGTATGATCAAGAAGAATTAAAGCAACGCTTAACACCTGAACAGTACGATGTGACGCAAAATGCGGCTACTGAACGTGCTTTTACTGGTAAGTATGACCAATGGTGGAACGACGGCATCTTTGTTGATGTCGTTTCCGGTGAACCGCTTTTTTCATCAACTGACAAGTATGATTCTGGTTGTGGTTGGCCATCCTTTACCAAGGGAATTGATGATGTTGATTTGAAAGAATCAACTGATAATTCCTTGGGCATGACGCGGACGGAAGTTCGCTCAGGGGAAGCCGACTCACACCTTGGCCACGTCTTTAATGACGGACCAGCTGAACAAGGCGGATTGCGTTACTGCATCAACTCCGCAGCCTTGCGCTTTGTTCCCAAGGAAGACTTGGAAAAAGAAGGCTATGGTAAGTATTCTTACCTGTTTAATTAAATCAGTTTGACAGAAAAACGCTGCCCTTAGGGGCGGCGTTTTTTTTAGAATGAATATTAATAATTTCCCTTTCAAATATTATATGATAATATAATGATATTAATATTAGATGATTATCATTATAATTATTGGGAGAAAAGGGATGATAAAGAAAATAAAGGCTTTGATTTTCTTTCAAATTAAAGTTGCGCTTGATAACAAGATGGACTTAGTTTATTCATTTTTTATGCCACTGGCGTATTTATTAGTAAACACTATGTCGAACAGCCATCGACAAATTAGTTCGGCAAATCAGTTATCTGATTTATTACCGTTTGTCGGTTATATGGTTGTTACCGGAGTACTTAATGGTTGGGTAATGAATACGCTCATCAGTAGAGAGCGAAATTTCTTAAAAACTTTTACTTCAATTGTTGGTAATAAATTATATATTTTTGCTGCTAATTTTGTAGTCAATTTATTTTCTAACCTCTTGCAAGTTTTAGCTATTGTGGCTATTTATCAAGGAATCACTCATTCAATTAATAGTTTGGTTATTCTGATTTTACTGACCACTGCTGTCGTAATGGATATCATTGTTTCTTTAGCTTCAACAATTATTTTAATTAGTCGGATGAAGCTTTCTAGTATTCCAATGATTTTAACAACTTATATTATTGTTGGTTTGGCTTTATCAGGCCTGCAGACCAACAATTTTCTCCTTCATATCTTATTAAACATGGTTAGTATGTACACACTAACAATTGATGTTGGTAGTCTAATTTATCATCAAGGCAATGTATCCATGGCTACTGTGATGCCTGTTTTGTTACCAATAATTGTTATCGCTATTGTGGGTCTGATTTTGGTTAAAAAAGTTCCAGTATCCTCAATTCATGTGCGAGGTTAAGGGGGAGATAATGAAAGTAGAAAAATGTGATATTTATGCGGGTGAACGATTATTAATTAGGCAGGGATCCTTTGTAGTTGATTCGAATCGGTTAAATTTATTAATAGGTAATAATGGCGTTGGCAAAACAGTTATTCTGGACAAAATATCTAATTTGGATAGAAATCGACCGGCGGAATTTATTGGCTTTCCGGATGCAAAAGATATTATCTATCAAACTCAAGGTGCAAGCTTTATTGATGAAGTGACTGTTTTAACAACGTTAAAATTATTTGGAGAAATGGCTGGCGTTGACCTGGTAAATCATTTGAATTTACCTGAAATCATTTCTAAAAATATGGAAGCACGATTTGGCAATTTGTCGGGAGGCGAACGGCGATTTATTATCATTTGGGCTTCGTTACAGGTACCACGAAAACTCTATTTGTTTGATGAACCATTCGCTAATTTAGACCCCTATCACGTATCTCAATTAATGAAATTATTTTATTCAGAATTAGCAACTGGGAAAACGATTTTATTAACAACTCATCAATTTGAAGAGTTAATTCCGGATCGAACGCACATAACGCATATTGCCCATCAAAAAGTTGACTTTGATGGCACAATGACAGACTTTATGATGCATCATGGAGACGATCTACAGAATGTTTTGAAAGAAATTGCATCATAAAAATTAATCAAAGTTGATCACAACGTTCTTACTCGTTTGACAGAAAAACGCTGCCCTGAGGGGCGGCGTTTTTTTGATGAACATGGAGAACCTTTTGTGCTCAATTAACGGCAAAAGCCTTTCATATGAAGGGTTGCGCTTGGTAATTGACGAAATGCCCGTTAAAATTGCGCAAATCCTAATCGCTTTTGCTAGTGCTTTCTTGGTAAATTAGTATACTGAAGTTAATGGAAATGAAAGAGAGAGGCGCAATGGAATTTACCTTTAACGAGAACTTACTATCTTTAAGAAAAGAACATAATTTATCTCAAGAAAGCTTAGCAAACGAATTGTATGTCACCAGACAAACAATTTCAAAGTGGGAAACTGGCGAGGTCACACCTGATTTGGCTAAGATTCAATCAGTTGCTGATTACTTTCAGGTTCCGGTTGAAGAGGTTCTATTTGGCCAGCAACAATCATCAACGTTAACTGGTGTAGTGAAAGACCGTGCCAAAAAGTTTTTTGAGGAAGATGAGGCTGACAAAGACTGGCACGAAAATCACCGCTGGCGCGAGTGGCAATATCGACCGATTAATAATGGTTGGGAGTTTTTGGCACGCTATTATTGGATTTTATTTGCCCTAATTGGGATGATTGGCTGGTTTGTAAGCAAAAAATAAGAGATATGGATATCTGTTTTTAGGTAAAATGATTTTCAAAATAAAGGTGGACCGCATATCAAATATGCGGTCCACTTTTTAGGTTAAGTGACAGAAAGGCTTGGATGTCAGGAGTTCGAACACACAATTAATTGATGTCAGGAAAGCTGAGGTGATGTCTGTTAAATCAGTTTGGCCGTGGTAGAATGGTGCAAATTAAAGAAATTCGAATTGTGTTTGGAAAGGAAGCAACCATGGTAAAAAGTTATGTTGTCGACGCGTTTGCAAGTGAGATTTTTAAGGGTAATCCGGCGGCAGTCCTCTTCGTTGATCATTTCCCAAGTGATGAAATGATGCAAAATATTGCAATGGAAAATAAGCTTTCTGAAACAGCTTTTGCTGTCAAAAAAGATGACAACCACTATGACTTACGGTGGTTCTCACCAGCCGGTGAGATTGACCTTTGTGGTCACGCTACCTTGGCTACCGGTTTCTTAGTCTTTCAAAAGGCGGCTCCAAAAGATGGGCAGTCAGTGGTTTTCAACACCATGAGTGGTGATTTGACGGTCACAAAGAAGGGTGACTTGTATGAAATGGACTTCCCAACTTACGATTTGAAGGCAATCCCTGTAACGGAAGCCATGACGGAAGCCTACGGTGCCCGACCAGATGCTGCCTATCTTGGCCGTGATTTGGTCTGTGTCTTCCCACAAGGAACAGCGATTGCTGAGATGGATCCTGATATGGAAAAGCTGAAAAAATTAGATGGGATGGCCCAACATGTTACAGCCATCGTGGATGATGAATATGATTGTGTATCACGGTCATTTGCGCCTAAGTTAGGGATTAACGAAGATCCTGTCTGTGGTAGCGGTCACTGTCATATCGCCCCATACTGGTCAGAACGACTAGGTAAGCACCAATTGACTGCTTACCAGGCGTCACCACGGTCAGGTGTCCTTCACTGTGATTATGAGGGTAAGCGGACTAAGCTAAGCGGCGAGGCAGTTCTTTATTCTGAAAATGAAGTGAACTTAGCAATTTAAAAGCAGTGAAAAAGGCCACCCGGAAATCAGTTTCTGGATGGCCTTTTGTATGGCATAACGCTTCGAATGTTGGGAATCACTAATTTAATATATAGTAAAACAATTTAAATCATGGTAGAATGGTTCAAATCAAAAGGGATAATAGTTGTGTTTAGGAAGGAAATGACCATGGTCAAAAGTTATGTTGTTGATGCGTTTACAAACGAAATTTTTAGGGGGAATCCTGCGGCCGTTCTCTTTGTTGACGACTTTCCCAGTGATGAAATGATGCAAAATATTGCCATGGAAAATAAACTGTCTGAAACGGCCTTTGCCATTGAAAAAGATGACAATCATTATGATTTGCGGTGGTTTACACCAGCAGGCGAAATTGATCTTTGTGGCCACGCTACTTTGGCCACCGGTTTCTTGGTCTTTCAAAAGGCAACGCCGAAAAATGGACAAACCGTTGTATTTCATACGATGAGTGGTGATTTGACGGTGACAAAGAAAGGGAACCTTTATGAAATGGACTTCCCAGCCTACGATTTGAAGGAGGTTCCCGTAACAGATGCCATGGTAAAAGCGTATGGCGTTCAGCCAGAAGCTGCCTATCTAGGCCGTGATTTGCTTTGTGTCTTTCCAGAGGGCACGGCAATTGCTGAAATGGCCCCTGATATGGAAGAGCTGAAGAAATTAGACGGGACGCTGCAACATGCTACGGCCATTGGCGACGGTCAATATGATTGCATTTCACGGTCATTTGCCCCTAAGCTAGGAATTGCAGAAGATCCTGTCTGTGGCAGCGGTCACTGTCATATTGCACCATACTGGTCAAAACGTCTAGGCAAGCAGCAAATAACTGCTTACCAGGCCTCACCGCGAACTGGTGTTCTTTATTGTGATAGTGAAGGTGGCCGTACCAAATTGAGTGGTGAAGCTGTGCTTTATTCTGAAAATGAAGTTAATTTGGCGATTTGAAAAATAGCTCATTGAAGCCAATTTTATTAGGTGTACGGGAAAAATATTCTGTGCACCTTTTTTAGTGGATATGATTAAGTCGAAAGTATGATATCAGGAACTATTGGCTCACAAACAGCTTTATATGCAATTAAATATTTGTTACCGAAGAAAAAGCAATAGTTAATATTTTGTTATGACCGTTCTATTCAAAAATCGCCTAAGTCTTTGTTAATGTAGAAGGAGTAAGTTTTTTTCTAGTTTGATTATTTAATACGGGAAAGGGAGAATTGGTAGTAATTATGAAAAAATCAACAAAAGCGGGCATCATTGGTGCAATAAATGGTGGTGTAGTTGTCGGAATTTCTATCATAGCAGAAATGTTTCTTCCAAAATATTGGCATATTATCAACCTTATTTCTGCACTGATAGGCGGCTTTATTGTTTATTATTTTATTAAAGATATTAAAAAAAATTAATTACACTTTAGCAAAAATTTATTCGTTGTTTATCTGTTAATATTAATATTTCTCAAAAATATACTTATGGAAAAATGATAATTGTATTGCTATTCATTGTTTTAGAAATAGCCATGTTTGCTCTTTCTTGGATTTATAATGCCAAAATTTTTCTATTTGCTATTAACTTTTTAGCCGTCGGATGGTCTGCTGCCAAGAAAGGAGAAAATAATAAAAATGGATATCAATAGCAAACAGTATGCTCAACTAACTGATAACGAAATTATCCTTTTCAATGCCATTGAGGAAATTACTAACCACTTGAAGGATGATCAAGATAATCCGGTATCTTTATCTCTATATCTTTGGAAAATGGGGATTCAAGATCCTCTGGCTAAAGATAAAATTATTCAGTCAACGTTTAAACTGATTATAGAATCAGATAATCCTCTTGAGTTAACTGAACAAGATTTTAGTAAAGAATATTCACA
Organism: Fructobacillus tropaeoli; assembly: GCF_016860625.1. Lineage (NCBI taxonomy): Bacteria > Bacillati > Bacillota > Bacilli > Lactobacillales > Lactobacillaceae > Fructobacillus > Fructobacillus tropaeoli. Next base: position 348,325 of record NZ_BOJU01000002.1, on the reverse strand, counting down.
AATATCTGATTTATTTTTAGAATCAAAGACTAGTAAAAATATGATAATTTACATTTTAACTTGGATCGGTTTGAATGTTTCCCCAATTGCTTATGCCATTTCAAAAAATATAGTATAAATAACGGAGAGAAGATGAGTACTCGATTTAAACAAGTTATTTCATATGCGGTCTTGGTGGCATTCACTGTCATCATACTAAATCATTTAGATGTGCAAGAATTGGTTTATGACATCTTAGTTTTGATATTAATCCCGATTGAGGTATTAATTATTCAGTATGTGTTTAAAAATAAAAAATAGCTAACGTAAAATGTGAGTTAATAAAAATCCCTCACTGATGAAATCAGGAGGGATTTTTGTTGGTTTAGATTTTAGAAAAATATAAAGGTACTATTAATACTTGATGTAAAAACCAAATGATGAATATAGCTGTTTTTGAATAGGAAATTCTAATCTTTTTGCCTTTACTTTACTTTTTAAAATAATTTTTTTAACTGTATTCATTTCAGGATATTGAGTAAGTTCTTGTTTGTTAACTTTTAAAACAATTAATTGATTTCCTTTTGAAAAATTGACGAAAATAATGCAGTATTGATTTTTTGACTCGACAACACCCCATAGGAAGTAAGGAATTCTTTAAGGAACTTGTCTTTTATTTAGATGTAAAAGTAGCGTTTCAACAATTTTTAACCACGTTAAAGCTTCTGATCTATCATTGGCTTACCTGGTTAATGTCCACAGGTCATGAATGAGTTTTGAAGTATCGGCGAAAGCATAGCGGTAAATAATGACCAGGAGGCCGATGAGGTTGGTAAAGAGGCCAGTAATAAGGTAACTTTGCACCTTAATGGCGACGATGTCCGCTAAAAAGATGGTAATGCCTAAAATGGCGACCGTCACTAGTGCGAAGTAAAGACTAATGGAAATGATTAGCCAACGACGAATGGCGGCTTTTGATTTAAGTTCCTTCACTAACTGGCCCTGGATGGCCGAAGCGGTGTCATTGTTAATAATGTGGCTGCGCAAAGATTCCGCTTGATCTTGTGCAAGCAGAGTCTGGTTGTCAAAAGGGACGACTACTGGGGTAATAATTTGTTCCTTCAATTTATTTTTTTTACTTTGGGTCATTTGCTTTGGGAAACCTCCTGGATTAAAGTTGTTAGACGATTGCGAGCAATTTGGTCATCGATAAAGTAGATTAATGAGAATTTTTGGATTAATTGGGCCGTGGATAAAGTTTGCCAATCAAGGCCCTGCAAGATTGGTCGGGCCGTGGCATCGGGAACTAAAAATTGTTCTGCGAATAAATTAGCTTCCGCTTCGATTGGATTGTTTGTCGGGCATTGGCCGGAACCATCCGAAAAGGGATAATCTAAAATAGCAATGTCGTCGACCTGATTGACCTCTTGACAGAGACGTTCGACCACCTGGGGATTGTTTTGGCTAACCTGATAATCCCATCCTAAAATGAGTTGGCCGAGTTTCTTTGCAAGCATGTAAATCCAGTCGCGATGGTTCAAGGCATTTTCAACGACAATCTGTGGCTGATCTTTGTCCATGTTATACAGGGTGTAAGCAGTGGCCGCTAAATCCGATAAATCAGCATTGACCACAGCCAAGCCGACTGATTTAAAGTAAGTGGCAAGATTTTCGTTGTCGATGTTTTGGCCCATGATTGCTTGATGGGCTTTATCGGCACGTTTTTTGATTTCGATTTGGCGCTTGTTACTGATCATTGGTATCCTCCGCTAATTTTTCGTCATTATTGTAGCATTGAGGGAAGGGATACTTTTGCGCTAGTCACGGACTTCAGCATCAATCTTTTGGGGACAACTGGCAGGTATTTTACTGGTACAATGAGGACAAGAGTGTTTAAATTTTAAGATTAGAAGAGGGACAGCAAATGATGCCAGCAGCATTTTTTCAACAGGCTAAAGACGAGGGTGTGATTCCATTGGGGGCTCAATTGCAATCCAGTTTTCAATTTGGTGTGGCGGCTGACGAACTTGCCCAGTTAGTCCTTAAAGGCGTTAAGACTGCCACTGCGAGCGCTTATGATTTGTACGAAACAGAGGAGCCATTACCTGCTTTTGGTGCCTACGATGTTATTTTGGATGGGCAAAATCAACCTGTTGGCATTATTAAAAACGATGCTGTCACAATTGAACAGTACCTAAATATTAATGCCCAACATGCCTATGAAGAGGGCGAAGGGGACCGCTCATTAGCCTATTGGCGCCAGGTGCACCATGAGTTTTTTACTGCCGCCTACCACGAAGAGGGCAAGGTGTTTCGAGAAAATCAGGCGCAAATTGTCCTGGAAAAATTTCACTTAGTTTATCCACAATAAAAAGGCCGAAACAAGATTGTTTCGACCTTTTTGTCTGCTATTTGGCAGAATTAAGATTATTCTGATTTGGAATATTTAATAAATTGATGTTGTGTGGTTGGCAGTCGCCATAAGAGTAATGTTGCCTGCTAACAAAAGTGTGACAAATGCAATTAAGTTATCGCTTTTGAAGACAAAGAAAAAGCAGATTACAAAAATTATGGAGTAGGCAAAGGGGATGACAAATTGCACCCAGGTATTCAAACTAAATTTGACGATAATCGCCTGTGCTAAAATTACGAGCATTGAAACAAAGATAAATGCGGACTTTTCACTTGCCATTTTAATCCTCTCCTAATTGTCATAAGACACTATTCTATACTTCTCTAGAGGTAATTGTATCATTTAATTTCATATTTTTCTAATAAAAAGCAATTAAAAGGCATTTGTTTATTATTTTTTAATATTTATTGGGGGAAACTTGCTATTAAGCGAGAAAATTTTTGAATTTATCATTTCATTTCTAATTTTTTCTGGTATGCTGTCCTTAGAAAAAGTTTCACCCGAGACTTTGAGCAGGTGGGCAGGCCCCCGGGGAGAAAGCAGATGCAAACACTCGTCATGCACTATCGTCGAACTTTTGCGACCTTCTTTGTCGCAGTTTTGGAATTTTTTTTCGTGTTTATTGGGTCTTTGATTTCGCCTGGAGAGCCGATATCTTATTGGGTATCGCTCTACTTGGGATTAGCTGTTATTACCGTCCTGTCGATGCTAGTTGACTGGGTTGTCAAAAAGTATCGGAAAAAATAAAATTTTAGATTATTCTAAATAAAAATCAGTCTCGTAGTGATATGAACTCTGAAATTGGAGGTCATATCCAGTTATGCGAGGCTGATTTTTTAATGGTATTTTATCGATTAAGAGAATGTTGTCGGTCAATATCAACATTGGTTCGACCAGCAATAAAGAGAATTTGCCAAACCATGATGACCAGCTGAAACTGTGGGGCAAAAATAAGAATCAGCAGCCAGGCCAGACCTTGAGAAACAATGGCAAACGGGTTGGTTAAGTAACGGACAATCCGCATTTGGCGAAGATCCTCTGCCTCTTGCAGCCTTCCTAATTTTTGATTATCTAGGATAGCTGTGAAAACCAGTAGCAAAAAGGCTGCAGTCCACACCAAGAAGACGAGGCCGTAAAAGATTTCAGGCCCACGAGCCGAGAGGTCTTGACCAATCCAAGCCGTTGCTAGCGGTAAAAAGGAGGTGGTGAAGAGCCAGAGGGCATTGATAACGAAGAGCTTGTGAGTCACCCGATGAATTTTGCTGGCGATATAGAGATGGTTGTACCAGGCTTCCCCTAGAAAAAGCCAGCCAATGCTATAAGAAATAAAGTAGGGAAACTGTTTTAAAATGGCTGTGATATTGCTGGAATTTGGTACCTTAAATTCCAAAATCATGATGGTAAAAATAATGACCAAAATTCCATCAGTAAATCCTTCTAATCGTGATTTTGTCATCATAAACATAACCTCTCAAAAACTGATTTATTATAGTGACAGTATAGACTTTTTTACTCCTGGACAATAGGGGGGAGTCCGCTCGATTACAGGGCATTTCGGTGTGTTTGAACGAACTTAACGAAGTTTTTCGCGCCGTTGGTGAGCAGCCCATCATTTTTTTGTAACAGGCTGATCGACCGACTGATGGTCGGTACCGTATCGAATGATTTGATTTGATAGAGCGACTCGGTTTCTTCATCCATGGGCATGATGCTGTAGCCTAGGCCTTGTTCGACCATTAGGATGGTTGAAAAGCTATCGTGTAGCCGCAGCTTCATCTTGGGTTCAATCCCAATCTTTTGGAACTCCGAGACCGATTCACTAAAGAGACCTTCTTCGAGGAGGATATAGTCGTAGTTGGTCAAATCAGCGAGGGGAATGGGCTGATTGTCTGGAAAATTTTCAGCAAGTGGTAACGGTAAAATCGCCTTGAGAACCTGGTGTTGGATAACTAACCCGTTCTCGGTGACATCGCCGTTAACGAAGCCAATATCGGCCTCCCCATTTTCAATCCAGTTGGGAATACTGGTCCCGTCACCCTGGATAATGGCAAATTCAATGTTCTCAAACTGTTTTTGGAAGTTCGCGATTAGCTTTGGCAACCACTGTTGGGAAATACTGGGAATCGTGGCAATTTTGATGACGGTACTTTCGCCCTGAATCTCTTGCTTTTGTTCCTCGAGTGCCTGGTAGTCATTGAGCAGCTGGTTGATAAACGGAAAGATGCGTTCGCCCTCGGGCGTTAAGCTGATTTGCCGATGCTTTTTGATCAATAAGGGAAAGCCTAGGTCGTTTTCAAGGCTAGCAATCATTTGGGTGACGGCAGGTTGGGTATAGCCTAAAATTTTGGCCGCCTTGGTGATATTTTGCTGTTCTAAAATGATTTTTAATGCCAAAAAATTATTCATAAGTTCTCCTTATATTGAAATAAAAATTATCAATTTCAATTATAACCGATTCTATTTTATATTAGTTAAAGAGGAAGAACACATGAATAATACGAAAAAACAAGTTGGCATTCTTTTTGCGATATTGGGGGCATCGTGCTGGGGAATCAGTGGGGTCGCGAGTCAATATTTATTTCATCATACCGCAGTTCACCCTGTGAGCCTGGTTGGCTTACGACTCTTTGTTGGTGGCGTCCTGTGCCTATTGACCGCTCTGACTCAGTCGAGTAGTCGTCAGCTCGTTTTGGGTATTTGGCAGCAGAAGCGGACCCGAAACCGGCTTTTATTATTTAGTCTCTTTGGCTTTTTGCCATCACAATTGTCCTATTTTTTGTCGATTAGCTATGGCAACGTCGCGACGGCCGCGGCACTGCAGTTCTTGAGCCCAACGCTTACGCTGATTTTTATGATGATTGCCTGGCATCATCGGCCAAATCGTTTGGAGACACTAGCGATTGTGATTAGCTTTTCTGGCACAATCCTATTAATTACGAACGGCAACTTATCGATGTTCGTTGTCTCAATCTGGGCCATCTTTTGGGGGCTGATGTCCGGCGTTGGTCAGGTAGCCTATAGCTTACTGCCAAAGCCTTTGTTAAAGGAATACCCAACGAGCGTGGTTGTTGGTTGGGGAATGCTTCTGGGTAGTTTGCCATTGCTACCGGCTAGCTTCCGTGATCATTCGTTTTATCAATTAACGAATTGGCAGTGGGCAAACGTACTCTTTATCGTTATTGTTGGTACATTTGTGGCCTGCCTGTGCTATATCAATAGCCTGAAGTTCCTATCAGCCACGATTGCACAGATTTTAGGATCGTTTGAACCGCTGACGGCGGCGCTGTTCTCAGTTCTTTTCCTTGGGCAGAACCTAGGCCTGGTTGAAGTACTGGGAATCTTGTTAATCGTGAGCGTGGTTTTGCTACAGAAGCCGCAACGAAGTGCGCATGCTTCTTAAATAATGAAAAATCAGCCGTGATCTAGTGGCTGATTTTTTATTTGGGGTTGCTAAAGCTGGTGGGTCGAGCGGGACTGATTTTTCATGAACTTAGCAGGAAAAAACCAATACTAGAATTTTTTAACATTTGTCTTTAAAATTTGTCATGATAGTATTATAATCGTAATATATTGAAAAGGGGGAATTAAGGATGGCAACATTACGTGATGGTTCAAAAGAGAACCGCGAATCTTTTGAAGAGGCAAAGAATAAGCAAGCTCAAGAACACGCCGCTGAAGCCCATGAAGAGAAGGCAAATACCCGTGTTGAGGATGCTAAGCATAAGGATGCTCGCTACGACAACGAGGAATTCGAGAACGAAAAGAAAGAATTCGAAGGTCAATAAGCATAATCGGGGGAAATCATTATGGAAAAAAAGCATGAATTTGAAGCGGCTGATGCCCGCGAAGTTGAAGATGCTAAGCGCCAAGATGAACGCCTAGAAAAGCAATCAGAGTTCGTTAAGTCATCGCACGAGAGTCGTGAGAAGGCTGACGAAAAGTAAGCTAAAACGCCCGTTCGGGGCGTTTTTTTATTGCCTTTTTGTAAAAATATAGGAGATTGGCTACAATGAATGGGAAAGAAAAGGAATAATTCGACATGAAAAATAAGATAACCGAACTGACCATTCTCTATCCACGAACAGCCGCAATCGTTTTGGTGACTGTTCTCAATATTATTTACATTTTATTAGTGAACTTATTTTCGTCTGGTCAATCTTTTCTTGGCTGGCTGAATAGTTTGGTGGTTAATGTGGCTGGCTTTGCAGTGCTAATGGTCCTCAGCTGGTTATGGACGAAGTTTGTTAACCGAAAAAAATAAAGGAGTTGCTCTAATGGGCAACTCCTTTTTGGTTAACGGGTTGATTTGAAGTTTTCGTTCAGCTCACGAACTAATTTTTTCGCTTGAGCCATGGAAATTAGCCAGATAATCAGATAAATCAGTAGATAAATCAGTGTGTAAAATGCCAACCACGGAAGGGAAAGGGGAAACCAACCCGCCAAAATAGCCAAAATCGTGAATCCAACGTAAGTCACTGAAAAGTGTTCGACTGTTCGACGGGTAATGCTCAGGTGATCATTTTGAAAAATTGTATCGGAAAGAGAAAAGAGGATGCCCATGAGTGCCCAAAGAACGATGGAACATACTAAAGCAGTGAGTGGTCGGTGAAAGTGATTTGTAAAGGTTGGACCGGAGGCGACTAAGTTGGGTAATTGGTAGGCATATGAGAAAGAAACAGCAAACAAAAGACCAATATTAATTCCTACACTAGCGCCCAATACAATTTTTTTTAAAATTTTCATAATAGCTTCTCCTTTTTGATGCGTCGCATGTACCGCCTTGAAGCAAAAGTAGTTTGACCATCTCGTAAGATAACTTCATAGGCGCCCGTTTTACTAAGTCGAAAGCATTGAATGAAGTGACGATTAATGATTTCGGACTGAGAAATTTGAATAAATAAGCTCTCTGGTAAAAAGTCGGCTAGCTCATAAATTCGTTTTTGCGTTTTATAGTGCTGACCGTTGACTTGGCAATAAATCGCATGCTCTTCCGTGTAAAAACGGTCGATGTTGGGCAGTTCAATTTGTTGGTAATCCTCTTGATTTTTGACAAAGAGGCTACTGTGATTGATAACGCTTTGAATTTCGTGCTCTAGGTAGACAATTTTGGCCGTTTTCTGTTTAGCGAAAATAACGATATTGGGTGTCTGAGCATTTTGATCAATTTTAGTGGATACTTTCATTGGTTTTTCCTTTTGACACGGTTTTGTTAAATTCACTGTAAAACAAATCAAGGAAAAAAGGGGATGGATTTTACTATTTGGTCTTTATTGTTGAAAAAGTGGTTAAAAATAGAAAGATAACCAATAAATTTCTTGCATAAAAAGAACTATTCCAATTTAAATCAGAGGTTTTAATCGGATTTCGGCTACTCTTGGTTATTTTTTTAATCTTTTTATCATTTTTAAAGTTCTGAATGTTTCCATATTGCTTAAATGAAAGTGTAATGAGAATAACATTAAGATTAATTTCCGTTATGGTATAATCGTTCTATCCAATAGTTCGGTTTTACTGATTTTGGAAATTTATTTTTTAATCATTTTATTAGAATAGATTGTGGAGGATGTATTGTCATGAAGGAAACTGGATCAACAACGGTCAAGCGTGGTATGGCGCAGATGCAAAAGGGTGGGGTCATCATGGATGTCGCCAACGTTGAACAGGCAAAGATTGCTGAAGAAGCCGGCGCTGTTGCTGTGATGGCCTTGGAACGAGTACCATCGGATATTCGTGCTGCTGGGGGAGTTGCGCGGATGTCAGATCCAGCGATGATTGAAGAAATCATGGCTGCTGTTTCAATCCCTGTAATGGCCAAGGCTCGTATCGGTCATATTGCTGAAGCCCACGTTTTGGAAAGTATCGGTGTGGACTACATCGATGAAAGTGAAGTGTTGACGCCAGCCGATGACAACTTCCACATTGCTAAGAATGAATTTACAGTGCCATTTGTTTGTGGTTGCCGTGACCTTGGAGAAGCATTGCGTCGAATCGGTGAAGGTGCTTCAATGTTACGGACGAAGGGTGAACCCGGTACGGGGGATGTTGTCGAAGCTGTTCGTCACATGCAAAAGGTGAACGAACAAATTCGCCACATTCAAAACGAAAAGCCCGAACATTTGATGGCCATTGCGCGTGACTTGCGGGCACCATTGGACTTGGTTCAAGAAATCCATGAAACTGGCAAGCTGCCAGTGGTTAACTTTGCTGCCGGTGGGATTTCAACACCAGCCGACGCTGCTTTGATGATGAACCTTGGTGCCGATGGGGTCTTTGTAGGTTCTGGTATTTTCAAATCAGAAAACCCAGCTAAGTTTGCCAAGGCAATTGTGACTGCAACTGCGAACCCAACTGACTACCACTTGATTGCTGAAGTTTCCAAGAACTTGGGTGCCCCAATGAAGGGAATCGATACGGCAACTTTGCACGACGAAGACAAGATGGCTCCTCGCGGAATCTAATCGATTGAAAAAAGGAGCAAGCAAATGGTAATTGGTGTTTTAGATTTACAAGGCGCTGTTGACGAGCATATCCAAATGCTTGCTCAGTGTGGTGTAACAGGGAAAAAGGTGCTCTCAGAGGAAGACTTAAATCAGGTCGATGGCTTGATTATTCCTGGTGGCGAGAGTACGGCAATTATGAACCTGTTGCTCAAGTTTGATTTGTTAAAGCCCCTTCAGGAGAAGGTGGCAGCAGGATTGCCAATCTTTGGAACTTGTGCTGGTTTGGTACTCTTATCTCGTTCGGATGCTTTGGCTGGTATTGAAGGCGAAGTGGAACGGAACGGTTTTGGCCAACAAAAGGATAGCTTCCAAGCTGATATCGATGTGGCCGGTTTTGATCAACCATTTCCCGGCATCTTCATCCGTGCTCCTTATTTAAAGCAGGTAGCAGATGACGTCGAAGTATTGGCAAAGATTGACGATGACCGGATTATTGCCGTTAAACATGGTAAGATTTTGGCAACGTCATTCCATCCAGAATTGTCTGATGATACTCGGATGCACCAACTTTTCTTGGAGATGGTCAGCGCATAAACCTGATTGGAATCAAGGAACGATACAATCAATTTAAAAGACAGCAAGGGTGCGCATGCCATTGCTGTCTTTTTTAGTGTGGAAATTACACTTTAAAATCAGTGAATATTTTTGACCAATTAGTCAAAAAAGAGTTATAATACAGCCATGGGACGAAATAAAAAATTTGATACGGTTGAAACAATAGGACAAATACAGCGAGTATTTATTCAAAAAGGTTATAATGCGACTTCTCTGGATGACTTAGTGCAAGCGACGGGGTTACTGCGTGGTAGTTTATACAGTACCTTTGGCAGTAAGGAGGGGATGTTCATTGCGGCCCTATCAGATAGTCTTGAAAAGGAAAGTGAGGAAAGCTGGCACTTAATTTTGATTGCAATGATCGAACTTACTAATCAAAGTAAGCGAGTTTTTGAAATCATAAATCAGTGGTATCATCATCAGTCTTATCAAGCGGTCACGGAAAAACTAGGTCAAATTGTATTAAGAGAGAGTGGAATAACGGAGGTGAAATGATGGAAAATCGCGTTTATATTCAACAGAATCAGCTCGTGGTAGAGCCAGTGGGATTGAATAAGTTGACAACCCTTAAAACACATCTAATTTTTCCCATTACCCATGTCGCCGGTGCGTCATTAGACAGTGGTATTTTAGCTGATCCTAAGGGATTACGTGCGGGCGGAACGCACACTGCCAATTATTGGGGTGGAAGTTTTCATCAAAATAACGAAACTACTTTTTATAATGTTAAGGCTAACGAGATACCCGTAGTTATTCAATTGCAGAATGAAAAATATGATCGTTTAGTTTTAGGCGTAAAAAATCCTGAACAGCTAGTTCAATCGATTAATAATCAACTGTAATGTTTTTAGCTAGCAGTAGGCATTTATACTAAGAATCAGGCATATCAAGTTGCTTGATTCTTTTCTTTATTAAAAAGTGGTGGTTCTTTTCTATCAAAATTTCTGAAGAGTCTTGGTTTTATGGCTATAGTTTACGATTAAGATAATGTTCATGATGTGTTTATAGCGACTAAACGTAAATTGCCATTCAACAACCCCCTTGACTATCTTTGGTATAATAGAAGTAATATGCACTGGCTGATTTTTCCAGTGAAGTGTTTGATAAGATAGATGTTAGGAAGACTGATGGTCAAGAAAAACTTAGTCAAAGCAAACTTAACAGGTGACCGAATTGGGGTCTTTTTCGGAACCTTGGCACCGATGCACATTGGGCACCAGGCCGAAATTTATAAGGCCGCAGCCCTGAATGATGGGGTCGTTGTGATTACTTCCGGGTACACAGGCGACCGTGGAGATCAAATTGGCTTGCCGGTTGAAAAACGGTTCCGTTACTTACGGGAGGCCTTCAATGATGAAGACAACATCAAGGTTGATTACATCAATGAAGATGATATTCCTCAGATGCCGAACGGTTGGCAGGAATGGACAGACCGGTTGACGGCGACGATTCGACGGAATATTGTCAACCCTGAGGCACAGATTACGCTTTATACTGGTGAAGCGGACTATAAGGAAATGCTGGAAAAGATGTTGCCAAAAGATGGCCATTTCCGTGTTTCATTAATGGATCGTACCATTTTAAAGGTATCGGCAACGGCTGTTCGTAATGATCCTTTGGGAAACTGGGACTTTATTAACCGCGTTTTCCGCCGCCATTTTGCTAAAAAGATTTTGGTCGTTGGGGCACCGCAAACAGGTAAATCAACTTTAACCAGGCGTTTAGCGCGAACATCAAATTCGCCTTTTTCGGTAGAGTTTTCACGAACTTACCAGGAGAAGTCAAATGTCTTTGATAGTGAACTGCTCTTAAAGGACTATTCGCGGATTATTCAGGGCCAGTATGATGCCAATTCGGCCGAAATTAATTCACCGGCCAATAACGGCCTGACCTTCTTTGATACGGATGCGATGGTGACCATGGCGGAAGCGAGGGAGTGGTTACCAAAAGATGACTTGGCTCAATTGTTACCACTATTTGATAATACAATTCAAGAAGAAGAATTAGACCTAATTTTGGTCATTCCACCAGCAGTAGCTGTTTTAAACGGCGCAGATCCAATTGAAAGTGCCGAATTTGATCGCCACCTTTGGCAGGTAATTGCTGACTATGGCTATGATGATTTGGCAGTGGCTTTGGATCGGCCGGGTGGACCCGATGACCCAGCGGGTTACTATGCCCGGTATATGCAGGCTTTGGAAATTATTGAAGATAAAGTTGGCATTAATTTAACCAAGGTTTAAGATAAGGACCCTGAACGTTTCGGGTCTTTTTTATTCCAGCTTTATCTATTGCAAGTAAGCTATTGAAAACATAACAAAGAAGGAGGTGACCTGCGGTGACACTTACGTACGCACAGGTGGTGGTGGATGTTCCCACCCAACAAACGAATCGGCCGTATACTTATTTGATTCCAGATGAAATTCAAGATGAAGTGCAACCCGGTGTCCGCGTTTTGGTCGCCTTTGGTCACCGCTCGGTTTTGGGTTATGTGTTAAAAATCGGTGTCGAATTGCCAGCTGATTTAGCCGTTGACCAGGTCAAGGATATTTTGACGGTCTTAGATGACCATCCGGTTCTCAGCCAGGAAATGTTGGACTTGTCCGAGGAATTGGCGCAGACTAATTTTTCATTTCAGGTCTCTTTTTTGGCTTTGATGCTGCCAACCGCTTTAAAGGCATCCTACAAGAAGCGTTTGCGAGCACAAGCTGACTTGTTGCCCGCTGACCGCGTGGCCTACTTAGACGGTCAGGAGGAGCGCTTAGTTAAAACCAAGGACTTTTCGGCGAAGGAGTGGCGGCATGTCCGCCAGTTAGCTGCGGCAGGACAATTGTCGATTGAAACGGTGATTGAAAATAAGGGTCGAATTAAAACGGAACTGGCCTATCAGGTCACTAGTGACCAGGACCTATTGGGCCAAGCGGAAGAAACCTTGCGCAAATCAGCGAAAAGCCAGGCAGCTTTGTTGGCCTTTTGCCAGGAACACCCTGGTGAAACCTTTACGAAGCGCGATTGGTTGGCCCAACTTGATGTTGCCGCGGCAACGTTAACGACTGGTGTTAAAAACGGTTGGCTAGTTAAGCGCCAGGTTGAGCAAAAGCGGCGTCCCGGAGCAATGGCTTCTGGCAAAGTTGAAGCAGTTAAGGTTCTAAACGAAGACCAGCAGAAGGCTTATGATGCCGTGACTGCAGCCATAACGGCCAACGAAAAGACGACCTTTTTGCTTGAAGGGATTACTGGATCTGGGAAGACCGAGGTTTACCTCCAGGCAGCGCAAAAAGCGATTGACCAGGGAGAGCAAGTCCTCTTTTTAGTTCCTGAAATTGCGCTGACACCACAGATGCAAAAGCGGGTGGCAGACCGTTTTGGGGATGCAACTGCAGTCCTGCATTCTGGTTTATCAGCCGGAGAGCGCTATGATGAATGGCGTCGAATTCAATCCGGTCAGGTTAAGGTGGTGGTTGGTGCCCGGTCAGCGGTCTTTGCCCCGCTAGCTAAGCTGGGCTTGATTATCGTTGATGAGGAACACGAAACTTCCTATAGCCAAAGTGAAAATCCACATTATTCTGCCCGCGACGTGGCGTTATGGCGGGGCGCCTATCATCAGGCACCCGTTGTTTTGGGCTCGGCAACTCCTTCACTGGAAAGTCGGGCCCGGGCACAAAAGGGCGTTTATCAATTGCTGACGCTAACGAAACGGGCAGCGGCAGCGGCCACGTTGCCACCGGTGGAGATTGTTGATATGCGACAGACGGTCGTCTTAAAGGGGGACACTAATTTTTCAACCGAGCTCTTGGAAAAGTTGAAAGATCATTTGGCCCGTGGGGAACAAGCCGTTTTGCTACTGAACCGCCGTGGATTTTCTTCCTTTGTGATGTGTCGGGACTGTGGCTATGTACCAAAAGATCCCAATTGTAACTTGGCCATGACCCTGCACATGGATACGAAAACCCTGAAGTGCCATTACTGCGATTTTCAGGCACCAATCCCACGTGTTTGTCCAAGCTGTGGATCAAAGCGGATTCGCTACTACGGGACTGGGACTGAAAAGGTCCAAGAAGAATTGAGCCGTGTTCTACCAGAATATCCGGTGATCCGCTTGGACCAGGATACGACTAAGAAGAAGGGCGCCATGGCGCAAGCCCTGGCTGATTTTGGAGCTAAAAAAGCACAAATCTTGTTGGGAACGCAAATGGTTGCCAAGGGTTTGGACTTTGAGGATGTTACCCTAGTTGGCGTTCTAAATGCTGATACGGGCCTGGGCTTGCCTGATTTTCGTGCCAGTGAAAAAACCTTTGAACTGCTTACTCAGGTTGCCGGGCGTGCTGGCCGAGGTGACCGTGCGGGGGAAGTAGTGATTCAAACCTTTAATCCGAAGCACTACGCCCTGACATTTGCCCAGCACCATGATTACGAGGGTTTTTACCGGCAAGAAATGGCCATCCGCCATGCTGGTGAATTTCCGCCTTACTACTACACGATCCAGATTCAGAGTTCGCATCCTGATGAGAATCTGGTGGCCGTCCAGAGTGCCAAAATTGGCCTTTGGCTGCGAAAAAAATTGCCAAAGGATGTTTTGATGCTTGGACCATCGCCTCAAGCTATCGCTAAGCTAAAGGGTCGGTATTATTTCCAGATTTTGCTCAAACTAAAGAAACCCCATGAGGCCGATGCATTACTGCGTGACTTGGTTGACCGGTCACAAAAGGCTGAGGCTGGTTTCCAACTTTCGGTGAAACGTGACCCAGTTACCTTTATGTAAGGATGCATACGGCCTTGGCAGAAGCGTTTTGGTGTCACTTGGATGGTGATTAATTGGTGCTATCTTGGCGTCAATGAGTCTTTTGATTGAATTTGTTATAATGAATGAAAGCGCCGACTTTCTAATCGGCAGAACTAGTGAGGAAGTTAATGACCAATCGCGTTGTCTTTATGGGAACACCCCAATTTGCTGTTCCAATTTTAGAGGCCTTAGTGGCCGATCCCCAATATGATGTTTTGGCTGTGGTAACACAGCCGGACCGACCACAGGGTCGCAAGCAAAAGTTGACACCAAGTCCGGTAAAAGAGGCCGCCTTAGCCCATGATTTACCGGTCTTACAGCCGGAAAAAATCAGTGGCTCAGCCGAAATGGCTGAATTAATTGACCTGGCCCCTGATTTTATAGTGACGGCTGCTTTTGGGCAATTCTTGCCGGAAAAGTTGTTACAGTCAGCCAAGGTAGCGGCGGTGAATGCCCATGCTTCTTTGCTACCAAAGTATCGAGGTGGTGCGCCAGTTCATTACGCGATTATGAACGGTGACCAAGAAACGGGCGTGTCATTGATGTACATGGTCAAGAAGATGGACGCCGGTGATGTGATCGATGTGGTTAAGGTGCCGATTGAGGCAACTGACAACGTTGGGACCATGTTTGATAAGTTGAGCGCTGTCGCAGCACCATTGGTTCTTGCTAATTTGCCAAAATTAGCAGCCGGAATAGCACAAGTAGAGCCCCAAGACCCCGACCTAGTCAGCTTTTCACCAAATATCAGCCGGGACCAGCAGAACTTAGACTTTGCCAAAGAGACTGCTGAACAGTTAAATTGGCATATTCGTGGCTTGTACCCAACCCATCCGGCCCATGCCGTGGTTGGTGGCGAACGCTTCAAGCTCGTGGAAACGACACCGTTGGCTGAAAAAACAGAAGCAAAGCCGGGCGTGATTACAAAAAAGGATAAGAAGCACCTGGTGATTGCGGCCGCTGATGGGACGCAGTTAGCAATTCAAAGTTTGCAGCCGGCCGGCAAAAGCGTCATGGCCGTTGCCGCCTATTTGAATGGCGCCGGTCAAAAGTATACAGTGGGCGACCAGTGGGTCACCATCGAGGAAGTTAATGCCTAATCAAGTAAAAAACAGTCAAAATCCGCGTTTGCTAGCAGTTACTACGTTAGCTAAAATTAAAAACGGTGCATACTCTAACCTGCAATTGAACCAGGTGATTAAGAGCCACCAACTGAAAGCAGTTGATAAGGGGCTCCTAACAACCCTCGTGTATGGGACGATTCAGTATCGTCTATTGCTGGAATACTGGTTGGCCCCCTTTGTAAAAGGGAAAAAATTAGAACCCTGGGTTAAGGAATTGCTCTTGACGGCATTGTTCCAGTGGCATAAACTAGACAAAATTCCCAAGCATGCGATTTTTAACGAAACGATTGAAGTGGCTAAAACCCTCGGAAACGCGGGGACAGCTAAATTTGTGACGGCAATTCTTCATAATATGGACCGCACAGGTCTTCGTGATGAGAGTAAAATTGCAGACCCAATCGAACGTTTATCGATTTCGTATTCGTTACCCGTTTGGCTGGTAAAGGCCTTATTGGACCAAGTTGGCGAAGATAAGACCAAGAGGATTTTAGCCTCTTTGAATGAAGCACCGGCCCAGGCTGTTCGAGTTAATACGGCTAAGACAACGGTTGCTGATGCGAAGGCGAGTTTGATAGCCGAAGGACTGTCCGTTCGCGACTCCGCCGTGGCTGCCGATGCCTTGGTGGTTACCGGTGGTCACGTGGCTTCTTCCAAGGCCTTTGTTGATGGCTTGATTACGATTCAAGATGAATCCGCCATGTTGCCGGTTGAGGCGTTAGACATTGATGAGTCCGTTCACTCTGTTTTGGATGCCGCAGCCGCTCCCGGTGGCAAGACAACTCAGATTGCCCAGTATTTATCGGGGGATGCCACGGTTCTGGCTTTAGACATCCACGAGCATAAGGTTAAGTTGATTAAGGCCAATGCCAAGCGTCTTGGCTTAGCTGACCGAGTTGAAGCAAAAGCTCTGGATGCTCGGCAGGTACCGGAAAAGCTTGACCAAGACTTTGACCGAATTTTGGTCGATGCGCCTTGTTCTGGCTTAGGGCTTTTGCGTCGTAAACCAGAAATTCGCTATGAAAAGTCGCTTGAGGATGTTTTGCACCTCGCTGACTTACAGCTTTCGATTTTAAATGCGACCGCGAAGCGCTTAGCACCTGGTGGCCGTTTGGTTTATAGTACTTGTACGATTTTAAATCAGGAAAACGATGGCGTGATTGAACGCTTTTTAGCTGAAAATCCTGATTTTACCTTGTTGAAGACACCAACCGATAAGAAGTTGAAGGATGACCGAGTAGAGGATGTGTTGAAAATCTACCCGGATGACTACGAGACGGACGGCTTTTTCGTAGCCACCCTTCAAAGGAAGGATTAGATACGATGGCAATTGCTTATATCAGCGAAAAAGGCCCTACACGGGTCGATAATCAAGACGCAGTGGGCGCCTTTTATAATCAATCGGGCGAAGCTTTAGTGATTGTCGCTGATGGCGTTGCCTCTAATCCAGGCTCTAAGCAGGCCAGTCAAATTGTGGTGGAAACACTTGGTTCTGCTTGGCAAAAAAAGAATATGACCGATCCAGAAAGCGTGAAGGACTGGCTAGTGCATCAGGCTGCTTTGGCCAACCGCGCGATTTTGTTAGCTGGACAAAAAAATCCGCGGGTTAACAATATGGCGACAACAGTGGTTTTGGCTGCTTGCTTGCCAGGGAAAATCTTAGTCGCAAACGCTGGTGATTCCAGAGCCTATTTGTTGCGGGGAAAAAGTGCTGAATTGTTGACCTTTGACCATACCCTGCGTAATGAAATCAAGCGTGATAGTGGTCAAATTTATGATGAAAACCTACCTGAGGCCAATTCTTTGACCCGCTATTTGGGGGTTAATCAAAAAGTTGACCTTGAGTGGACGACTTTTGTCCCTAAAAAAGACGATTGGCTCTATTTGACCTCCGATGGGTTGGCCAAGGTTCTTTCAATTGAGGACCAGGTCAAGCTGCTCCAACCAGGACGCCACCGTCCGGGAAATGAGCCACCATTGGGTTCTGTCTTAGATTTGACCGAACGAATCCGGGCCCTGATGAAGGCAGCCAATGCGCGCCAGGCACCGGACAATATTACAGCATTGCTGGTGACTGATTTAATGAATCCAAACCAGCAAATGGCGGCTAAGGCCTTTGCCGACGTTCGTCAGATACCAGATAATAACCAAGAAATGCCGCAACGAACAGGGAGGCAAAATTAATGGAACAAGGAACGATGATTGATCACCGCTACCGAGTAGTGCGCCCTCTGGGTGGTGGCGGCATGGCCAATGTCTACCAAGCTTTTGATACTTATTTGAACCGTGATGTCACGTTGAAGATGATTCGATTGGATATCAAGGACCAACCGGATGCCGTTGAACGCTTTCAACGTGAGGCAAAATCAGCAACTGCTTTAATCAATGACCATATTGTGCAGGTTTATGATGCCGGTGAATTTGATGGCTCCTCATATTTAGTGATGGAATATGTCGATGGGATGGATTTGAAGGATTATACCCAGGCGCATTTTCCAATCCCTTATCACGAAGTAGTTGATATCATGGAACAGATCCTGGATGCGGTGGCTGCTGCCCATCGTGCCGGTATTATTCATCGTGATTTGAAACCACAAAATATCTTGATTGATAAACAAGGGCAAGTGAAGATTACCGATTTTGGGATTGCGACGGCCAAAAAATCGCAGTCGTTGACTCAGGTACACACGGTGATTGGCTCTATTCACTACCTGGCACCGGAGCTACCAATCGGTCAGCATGCCTCTGCCCAGTCCGATATTTATGCACTGGGTGTTATTTTGTACGAACTTTTGACGAACCGAGTGCCTTATCAAGGTGATACGCCCGAACAAGTGGCTTATAAGCATGGAAACATGCCAATGCCTTTTGTGCGCGATTTTGACAGTCAGGTTCCCCAGCCATTAGAAAATGTTATTTTGCGGGCAACGGCTAAAAATCCAGCAGATCGTTATTTTTCAGCTGAAGATATGGCCGATGATCTCAAGACCTCGTTGTCCAAAAGACGATCTCAAGAAAAACGTTATGTACCGGAGACCTCTGATGAGACACGTTTAGTCGATACAGATTTATCCGACCGACCTTACGTAGCTGACCCCGATACTTTAAAGGATCCTGAAGAAGGAAAATCAGTTACTGAGCAAATTATTGATTACGCTAAGCAGGGGATGTCAGTTAAAGAAATTGCCACGAAAGTTGATCGGACGCCGAAGTTTGTTCGTCAGGTTTTGTCAAAAAATGGCGTTAAGTACAAGTCGGCCAAAAAGTGGGTCGTTTCCTTAGTAATGTTACTCTTGTTATTGGCTGGGATTGGCGGTGCGAGCTATTTTGAAAGTAACTACGTTACCATGCCAGATGTTACTAATATGTCCTTAAACCAAGCTGAAAGTAAGCTTTCTAATGCTGGATTGACGGTTTCCAGTCCAACTTATGCGTCGTCTAAGACGGTGGCTAATGGTCAAGTGATTAAGACGAAACCTGGGTCGGGTGCCTACCTAAAGAAGGGAACTTCCGTTTCTTTGGTGGTTTCCTCTGGTGGGAATAAGGTCAGCTTAGCGGATTATAGTGGTTGGAGCTATGGCGAGGCAGCTGCACAGTTAAGTGGTCAGGGCTTCACCGTTAAGCGAAAAAGCCAAGCTAGTTCTGATGTTCCTAGTGGGGAAGTCATCTCGCAATCGGTTGCGGCCTTTACCTCTGTTGATCCTAGTTCAACGACAATTACCTTAACGGTTTCAACTGGTCCAAGTAAGGTACAAGTGCCAAACTTGGTTGGTAAGAACCAAAGTGATGCGATTAGTTGGGCAAACGCCAATCGAATTCAACTCAGTTTTAACTTTACGAATTCTAACCAACCAAGTGGTCAAGTGATTGCTCAAGATACACCATCTGGGTCGCAAATTACTTCAGATAAGACGGTGACCTTGACGATTTCTTCTGGCCAGGAGAGCAGTTCGAATAGTAACAACAATAGTAATAATTCAAATAATAATGCATCGAGCTCGTCTTCATCTTCATCTTCGAGTTCCGCCTCATCCTCGTCGAATAACCATTAATTTGGATTTTTGATTGATAGTGATGACAAAAAAGCTACTTTTTAGTGGCTTTTTTTGTTTAAAAATCAGACTCATCAAGGATTAGATTTTTTTCTTTTTTGTTAAGATTCGGCTTACGGTGTGCACTGGAATTTTTAAAAATATGCTATACTAAGCGTATGAAAACAGGACGGATTATTCGGTCATTGGCCGGTTACTATGACATTATGATGGATGACGGAGTTGTCGAGCGCACGCGAGCGCGAGGGCAATTTCGGCAAAAAAACCACCGCCCCTTAGTCGGCGATTTTGCTGATTTTGAATCAGAAAATGGCGAGGGTTTTATTTGGGCGTTGCATGATCGGAAAAATGATTTGGTGCGCCCGCCCATTGCCAATGTTGATTTAGCAATTGTGGTGACATCGGTAGTCGAACCAGCTTTTTCTCAAAATTTGTTGGACCGGCAGTTGGTGGCACTTGAGGCCGCGGGTGTGAAACCTGTTCTCTATTTTTCAAAAATGGACTTGCTTGATTCGACTGATCGACAGAATTTTGACGCAACCTTAGCCGAATATCGTGCGATTGGCTACGATGTCATCGTTTCGGACGAAGATGTCGCCACCGCCTTTCAGCCAATTTTGAAAAATCAGGTTGTGGTCGCAATGGGTCAAACAGGAGCCGGCAAGTCAACGTTGCTGAATACTTTGGCACCAGAATTGCAGTTGGAGACGGGTGTCGTTTCAAAGGCGCTTTCGCGTGGGAAGCATACGACCCGACAAGTATCGTTAATCTTAGTACCAGCCTTTGAGGCTTTGATTGCTGATACACCGGGCTTTTCATCCTATGAAGTCTTTGATTTTCCGGTTGAAGAATTAGGAAATTACTTTCCTGAAATCAAAGCAGTCAGCGGTCAGTGCCGTTTTCGGACTTGTTCGCATATCAATGAACCTGGCTGTGCGGTGAAAGAAGGGGTTGCCCTTGGCAGTATTTCACAGGCACGGTATAATAGTTACGAACTGTTTTATCAAATTATTAAAGGGAAACGGCCAGTCTACCAAAAGACGAGCCAAAAATGGCGTCAGTAAGAAGGTCACTTGTCTGTTCGACAATGAATTCGTTCAATGCTGAGCGCTGAGGAAAAGAGGAAAACATGGCAGGAATTATTGCTCCATCAATTTTGAGTGCAGATGTCACAAAGTTAGGCGAAGATGTCGCCTTGGTGGAAAAGGCTGGTGCTAAGTATTTGCACGTCGATTTGATGGACGGGTCATTTGTCCCATCGATGGCTTATGGTCCAGCTTGGGTAAAGCAATTACGGCCACAAACTGATTTGTTCTTGGATGTTCATTTGATGGCTGTCCACCCAGAAAACCATGTTGAAGCATTGGCTGAAGCTGGTGCTGATTTGATTGGTGTCCACGTGGAAGCAACGCCACATATTCACCGTGTTTTGCAAATGATTAAGGCTGCTGGTGTGAAGGCTGAAGTGGTTATTAATCCTGGAACACCGGTATCAGCAATTATTCCTGTGTTAGGCATGGTGGACCAGGTCTTGGTCATGACGGTTAACCCTGGTTTTGGTGGTCAAGCCTTCTTGCCAGAAATGGTTGAAAAGATTAAGGAATTGTCTACCTATAAGCAAGACAATGGCTTGGACTACGATATCGAAGTTGACGGTGGTATCAATGACAAGACCATTGCGTTGACGGCTGCGGCCGGTGCCAACGTCTTCGTTGCTGGTTCATATGTTTACGATAAGAAAGATCCAGCTGCTAAGGTTGCCAAGTTGTTGGATTTAACTAAGTAAAACAATCTCGCTATTAAATAATAATCCAGAATGGGCTAAGCAAATTTTTTGCTTGGCTTTTTTCGAAAAGAAAGGATGAATGGATGCGAATTAATATCTTAGCTGGGGGTCCGACTGAATTTTGGCCTGACGATATTTTTGAGCAAGAAGGACAGTGGTTGGGTGCTGACCGCGGTGCCTGGTACCTGATGCAGGCCGGGATGGACTTTCAAACGGTGGTGGGTGATTTTGACTCTTTGACAAAAGAGGAGTTTGAGAAAGTTATCAGCCATTTGGAAGCCAACCATGTCTATCGTTTTCCACCCGAAAAAGACTTTACTGATACGCAACTAGCCATTAAGGCCGCTGCTAGTCTTGGAGCCGATGAAATCAGGGTTTATGGGGCCACCGGTGGCCGTCTGGATCATCTTTTGGCTAATTTAACTTTTCCAGCAATGGAGGGTTTTACCGAATTGGCACAAGAAATCGATTTGCCAGATTTAGTAGAACGAGTGGCACTGGTCGATAAGCAGAATGTTGTTTCCTATTTGTTGCCCGGGCAAAAGGTGGTGAAGCACATTGATGGCATGAAATATCTCGGTTTTATGCCATTGGGTCTAGTTGATAATTTGAAAATTATCGATGCGAAGTATACCTTGACACAGCCAGAAAGTAAGGCTATAATGTGGTCATCAAATGAATTTATTAATGAATTGGTCCACTTGTCTTTTGACAGTGGAATCATGATTGTTACTCAGAGTAAAGATGGAGGTAAGTAAATGGCTGTAACAGCAATTACTGACGCAAATTTCGAAAAAGAAACCGCTACTGGCGTTGCCATTACGGACTTTTGGGCAACTTGGTGTGGACCTTGCAAGATGCAATCACCTGTTTTAGATGCTTTGTCTGATGAAGATGCTACTAAGAATATCAACTTTTATAAGGTTGATGTTGATGAAAACAAGGAAACGGCTGCCAACTTTGGCATCCGTGCAATTCCAACTTTGGTCGTGACAAAGGATGGTCAGGCTGTAGAACGAATTACTGGTTTCCATAACAAAGAGCAATTAGCTCAAATTTTGCAAAAGTACGCATAATTTCAAATTTAATTGGGGTGTCGGCAGTGATTGTGCTGACACCCCTTTTTTAGTGCTTGCGCTACTAATGAATAAGATGATTGAAAATTAGTCTTGTTGATTGCCAGCGTAAATCAGGTAAAAAGGCAAAGCTGACGATTTGCTTTGCCTTTAGTGCTGGAATTGGTTATACTGGATTAGGAAAAACTTTAGTATAAGTAATTTTCTGGATAAACAGTGGTAAAAGACTCGTATAGAGCGAATTGCCTTTGAATTTGAGGTGGAACCGATGGTTAAATCGATTTCTGCTCTTGCTAAAGGTCTTTTATTCTGGTAAAATATTGTATTGTTGATAAGAAGAGCATGAACAATACCTCGGCTCGGATAGGAGGGTCAGACATGGCAAAAGATGCAATTACTGGTGCACGCACCCGTTTTGGTAATCAACGTTCACACGCCTTGAATTCAAGTCGTCGTAGCTGGAAGCCAAACTTGCAAAAGGTTACTGTTAAGATTAACGGTTCCGCACCTAAGAAAGTTTACTTAACGGCACGTACTTTGAAGGCCGGATTGAAGAACGGCTCAATCGAACGTGTTTAAAAACCACCACTTGACGGTGGTTTTTTTATTATCAGTTGGTGATGATGGCTTGTGGTCATCAAGGAGCTGATTTTGACCATCAATCGATGTCATGGCAAAAGACATGAAAGCCGCTAGTTGGCAAATTAGAACCTTTTCTTAGAACATGGTAAAATAGGATTATCGTAAACAGAAAGGAATGTGGGGCTTTTGTCCCACAACAACGTGATGGCAATTAAGATTCAAACTCAAAATGGCGAGATCAAAATTGAAAACGACGTAATCGCGTCGGTTGTTGGTGGGGCCACAATTGCCAACCCTGGTGTGGTTGGGATGGCTTCACGGGCTGCTTTGCGTGATGGTGTTAACCAAATTTTGAATCGGGAAAATTATGGCCGAGGCGTTGTTGTTTCACAAACGGACGCTGGTGTTATTGTGGATGTTTATATCGTTGTGCGTTACGGCATGAAGTTAGCAGAGATTTCCACATCGGTTCAACGCAAGGTCAAGTATTATTTGGATAGTTATTTGGGAATTCATGTACCCGAAGTTAACGTGATTGTCCAAGGAATTGAAACCAAGGATTAAAAAGAAGATGACTGCAGAAAAAATAATGACTATCACTGCTGCCGATTATGGCAAGATGGTCAATGCCGCCGCGGCCAAGTTGACTGCGAATGCGGAGAACATTAACAAGTTAAACGTTTTCCCTGTTCCTGATGGGGATACGGGGACCAATATGGCCATGTCAATGGCTTCAGGTGCGCAATATGAGCGTGATGCCCAGGAAGAAACGGTTGGGGCCTTAGCGAAGGCGACGGCAAAGGGCCTTTTGATGGGAGCTCGTGGGAACTCTGGTGTGATTTTGTCGCAAATCTTCCGTGGCATGGCTGATTCTTTGGCCGACAAGGATAACCTTTCAGCTCGAGATTTGGCCGATGCCTTGATGATGGCAGCTCAAGTTGCTTATAAATCAGTAATGAAGCCAACAGAAGGAACTATCTTAACGGTGATTCGCGAATCCGCTGCGGCTGCTGATGAAGCGGCTAACGCTGGTGCTGATTTGCTAACGATGATGGATCAAGTAGCTCATGCTGCTCAGGTGGCATTGGATAAGACACCAGACCTTTTGCCTGTTTTGAAAGAAGTTGGTGTGGTCGATTCTGGTGGCCAGGGTCTTGTTTTGGTTTTGTCAGCCTTTGCCGAAGTGATTTCGGGTACGGTTTCAGAAGAAAGCCTGCAAACGCCTGATAACGCGGAACTTGACCAGATGGTTTCAAAGTTGCATGCGGGTGCCCAAGCAAATGAATCATTACGGCCGGAAGACATTAAGTACGGTTACTGTACAGAAGTCATGGTCGAAATTGGTAAGGGGACAACTGTTGAAAAGCCATTTGACTACCAAACCTTTTACGATTACATTGCCGACAAGGGTGATTCGCTCTTGGTTATCAATGACGAAGATGTTGTCAAGGTTCACGTTCACACGGAAGATCCCGGGGCAATCATTCATTGGGGTGGTGAATTTGGTTCATTGGTTAAGGTCAAGGTTGACAACATGCGTGACCAACAGCAGGCCGTCATTGACGAACAAGAAAAAGAAGATCAAAAGAACCAGCAAACGGCACAAGAACAAAAGCCGGCACCTGATGTAGCGGTCTTTGCAGTAGCAGCTGGTGATGGTGTTGCACAACTATTCGATTCTTTGGGTGTTTACCAGGTGATTACTGGTGGCCAAACGATGAACCCCTCAACGGCTGATTTTGTCGAAGCCATTGAGAAGTCACAAGCAAAAGCGGCAATTATTTTGCCAAACAACTCAAATATCTTCTTGGCTGCTGACCAGGCAAAAGACTTGGTTGATGTCCCAGTTGAAGTGGTGAAGTCGCGAACGATTCAACAAGGTCTAACGGCAATGCTGGGTTACAATCCGGCTGCTTCGGTAACGGATAACCAAGAAGCCATGACTGAACAGTTGGCAACAGTTGTTTCTGGTCAGATTACTCATTCGGTTCGTGATACAACTCTGAATGGCCAAACCATTAAAAAGGGTGATTGGCTTGGAATGGTTGATGGCGAAATCGTTGTGGTTGGCCAAAAGTTATTGGAAACAGCCAAGGATACTTTAGCAAAGATGTTAGATGATGATAGTGAAATTGTCACGATCATTACTGGTAAGGATGCTAAGAAGAAAGATATCAAAGCTTTGACGGAAGCGGTTGCTGAGCTTGATGAGGACTTAGAATGTGAAGTTCATGACGGTGGTCAGGACCTTTACCCATTCTTGTTGTCTGTTGAATAAAATTAATCAACATAATAAAAACGCCGACCACAGAAATTGGTCGGCATTTTTTGATTAATTTTTAGTGGCCAATGGCGGCGATGGCGGCGTAGATGACGGAACCGGCCATGACAACAACCATGAAGATTGACATAATCCAAGTCCAAACCTGGAATTTACTCTTCTTTTTCTTTTCAACCTTTGGGATTGGTCGTTTATCTAATTGACGGATGACTTCTTCTTGAAGCTCGGTATCAACGTTTGTATTTTTTTGAACGGGTGTTTGACTTACTTTTTTCTTAGCTTTTTTTCTGGCCATGATTGGTAGCAACATTCTCCTGAGTAATTTAAATTTATCATAACATATGCAGGGGTGAAATTGAAATTCTCAACTGACCTTGGTAAAGTTGACGAAGAGGTGAATGCTTATGACGTGGTTTTATTGGCCTGCCATTTGGTTAGCCATTTTCTTTTTAATTATTTTGTGGCGACTTTTTTATCGCTCTTTTCCAAAAATTGGGGTCCTGGACCTTGCTGTTATTCCGACATTTGTTTTCGCACATTTAACCTGGGGTGCAGCCTTTTATCGGTCTGATTTGTTAGCTGTTTTAGTTGTTTGGCTATTGATTGGGGCAATTTGGAGTTCGATAGCTTTGTGGCATCGCCAACGACTTGCTTTCTTCTGCCATCGTTATTGGCAGGCGACTGGCATTATTGGCATTATTTTGCTACTTGTCTTGTGTGTTCTGGCTGTGATTTTGAAAAGATAGGGGAAATTCCCCACTTAGCTTAAATCCTGATTTTTTAGGGTTTAAGCTTTTTTTATTACTAGCGGTTTAAAAAAATTACAAGAAGAGTGGAGGAATGTGGGGGAATGTGGTAAATTATTGTTAAGTTATCTTTAAGAAAGGAGGGTGTGCCGATGTTCATGGGGGAATCTTCACATAATTTAGATCCCAAGGGCCGGCTCACCATTCCGGTTAAGTTTAGAAATCAATTGGGTGAATCCTTTGTGGTTGTCCGATGGATGGAACATGCTTTACGGGCCATGCCGATGTCGGTTTGGCAAAACTTAGAGGAACAGTTAAATACTTTGCCGCTCGGGAAAAAAGAAGCCCGGGCCTTTAAGCGTTTTGTTTTAGCCGGTGCTAAAGAAGCAGAGTTTGATAAGCAGGGGCGCATCATTGTTGATGGCAACCTGAAGGACTATGCCCAGATTGACAAAGAAGTGGTCGTGACGGGTGCCGGCGATTCCTTTGAAATTTGGTCTAAGGAAAATTGGCAGGCCTATACAGAGGATACTGCTGAAAACTTTGATGAAATTGCTGAGGGATTAGTCGACTTTGATTTTTAAAGTCGTCTATTCAACGCGAATAGACTGATGGATGAGAAAAGTGTTAAACAGGAGGACAATAAAATGGCATTTGAACACGTAACGGTCCTCCAAAAAGAGGCGGTTGCATTGCTGGCGGTCAAGCCAGACGGCATTTACGTCGATGCGACTTTGGGGGGCGGGGGCCACACTGGCGAAATTCTTAAGGAATTGACCACTGGGACCCTTTATTCCTTTGACCAAGATCAGACCGCTATCTTACATAATCAAAAGCAGTACGAGCAAGAAATTGCTGCTGGTAAATTAGTTTTGGTCTTCCAGAACTTCCGCACATTGAAGCAAAGCCTAAATGACCTTGGTGTTTACCAAGTTGATGGTGTTTTGTATGATTTGGGCGTGTCATCCGTTCAGTTTGATCAAGGCGATCGAGGATTTTCTTATAACCACGATGCGCCATTGGATATGCGCATGGATCGTCGCCAGGACTTAACGGCAAAGGTCATTGTCAATGACTGGCCATTTTCTGATTTGGTCCGAGTGTTGACTCGTTATGGAGAAGACCGCTTTGGTAAGGCTATCGCTCGTAAGATTGAACAGGCGCGGGCAGTCAAGCCAATTGAAACCACCTTTGACCTGGTTGAAATCATTAAAGAAGCAATTCCAGCACCAGCTAGGCGCCATGGGGGTCATCCGGCAAAGCGGACCTTCCAGGCTCTGAGAGTGGCCGTTAACGACGAATTAGGAGCTTTAGAGGATTCACTAACGCAAGCTTTAGACCTTTTGGCTGTTCAAGGACGGATTTCAGCAATTTCATTCCAGTCCCAAGAAGATCGCTTGATTAAGCAGATGTTTCGTGAAAAGGCAGCCACACCTGATTTACCACGTGGCTTGCCACTCTTGCCTGAACAAATGCAAGCAGATTATGAATTATTAACACGTAAGGCGATTAAGCCAAGTGAAGAAGAGCAAGCAGAAAATCATCGGTCTGCTTCGGCACAATTAAGAGGCATTGTCCGGTTGAAGCGGGAAGATTCTTAACGCTTTCAGCAGGTAATGTGATGATTTTTGTTTGAAAAAGATACTAGTAAAGGAGTTCAAAAATGGCACAAAACGCTTATCGTTACCAAGATTTGGCGACTGCTTTACCTGAGCAGCCTACCACACCGTCTGCCAAGAAAGTTCGGACCAAAAAGCGCTACCAGGCAGCTGTCTGGACGAAACGCGAGCGTGGCTTGGTTATTTTTATGGCCGCTATTGTATTACTGTTGATGATGGGAACAGTGGCAACAACTGTGACCATGCAACGAGTTGATGCTCAAAATGAACAGATCTCCCAGAAGGTGACCAATGTGAAAGAGGAAAATGACTCTTATCGTGGTGACATTCAATCAAAAACGAATCGTGACAACTTGGAAAAGGTTGCCCAATCAGCTAATATGGAACAGAGTACTAACAACGTTCGGAATGTAAACCAGTAAGCAGATGAAGCAGAAGAAAAGACGACAACTCGGGAAAAAAATAACACGGAACGGTAAGCGTTTCGGTGCCCTCCTCTTTGTGGGGGCTTTCTTTGTTATTTTAATCATGGGTGGTCGTCTTTTTCAGATTGCTGGTTTTAAGGTAGTCAACAACCATAACTTAACCGCTGCCACTCGACTAACCTTTATGCAAAAGGAAACAGTGCCGGCTACTCGTGGGCAAATTTTGGATTCGGATGGTCAAGTTCTTGCGGACAACTCAACGGTTTATGATATGTATGCCGTTTTGGATAAAAAGCAAGTAACGAAGACAGGCAAGCCTGACTACGTGGTTGATAAGAAGGATGCCGCGCAGAAACTGAGTGGCATTCTTGGTATCAGCTATGATGACTTATATGCTCAGTTGACCTCTAACAAGCTTCAGGTCGAATTTGGTCCGAAGGCAAAAAACTTAAGTGTCGATACTTACAATAAGATTAAGGCCTTAAATTTGACGGGCATTAAGTTTAATTCCCAGCCATCCCGTTATTATCCGAATAACCGGATGGCCTCACATATTATTGGTCTAACAAATTCAACGCAGAACTCTGCCGGTCAGCGAACACTTGGCGGTATTTTAGGCATTGAAGCCTTTAAAAACAGTACCTTACGTGGTAAGGATGGTATTCAGACTTCTCTTGGAAATCAGAATGAGACTTCTAAAAAGAATCAGGTTGAAAATGGCAATAACGTGACCTTAACGTTGAATGAAAAGTTGCAAGCAACGCTTGAAAACCGGATGGATGTCCTTTTCGCTGGTACAAAAGCAAAATCAGCAGTCGCCGTTTTGATGGAAGCGAAAACAGGTAAGATTGTGGCTGCTACGCAACGGCCAAATTTTGATCCAAATACACAAGACGGACTTTCATCCGCTTGGGAAAACCTGATTAATCAAGGTTCCTTTGAGCCAGGTTCAACCATGAAGACCATTACATTGGCAGCCGCTATTCAAGAAGGCAAGTGGCATCCAAATGCTACTTACCAATCTGGAACTTACGATATTAACGGCCAGAAGGTTGTCGATGCTTTTGGTAACGGTGAGGGTATTCTAACTTATCGCCAGGCCTATGAGCGATCATCAAACGTTGGTTTTGCTCACCTTGAACAAGCTCTTGGTGCAAGTACCTGGGAATCTTATATCAACAAGTTCCGTTTCCTAAAGAAGACCGGAATGGATTTACCCAACGAAGAATCCGGATCGATGTCCTTTGAACAGCCAATTGATCAGGCCAACACTGCATATGGCCAGGCTATTCGGGTAACCCCTGCTCAGCTACTTCAAGCATATACGGCCATTGCCAACGGGGGTAAGGAAATCAAACCTTACCTGGTTGACCGAGTGACAAATCCGGAGACGGGGAAAGTTGTTTACCAGGGCAAGACCACTCAGGTCGCCAATCCAATTTCGGCCAGTACAGCTAAGCAAGTTTTGTCTTTGATGGCTGGAGTTGTGAACGCCGATGATGGAACGGCTAAACAATATAGTTTAGCTGATGTTGGCTACCAGGTCGCTGCTAAGACTGGAACTGCGCAGATTTCCGAGAATGGAAAGTACCTGGATGGGTTAACAAATGATATTCATTCGGTGATGGCAATTGTGCCGGAGCAAAATCCAAAGTATATTATGTATATAGCAGTTCGCCAGCCGCAGGTTTTCCCAGACGCCAATATTCAAATTACATTGAATAATGTCTTTCGACCAGTGATACTTCAGGCCCTAAACGATGGGGATGATAGTGTTAAGTCGAAGACCAATCAGGTGACAGTGCCAGACGTGAAGGGCTTATCGATTAGTCAAGCGGAGCAGACACTGCAAAATGCAGGGCTGTCTGTAACAACTTTGGGCTCAAGTGGCACCATTTCGGCGCAATCAATCAAGGGCAATCAGGATGCTATTAAGGGGCAACGCGTCTTCTTGACAGCAAGTGGTTCAGTCACTGTTCCTGATTTTAGTTCTTGGACCAAAAACGATGTTTTGACTTGGGGCTACTTAGCAAAGGTCAAGATGTCCTTAACTGGGTCTGGTTATGGCGAAAAGCAAAGCGTGACGGCCGGCACAGCGGTAACCGGTCAAAGTAAAATTAGCGTCAACTTTAAGGAGAGAACGTAATGTCAGTTGTACTAGAATTCCTCTTAGGAATGGCTATCACAGCACTTTTGATGCCGATGGTGATCAAAAAATTGAAGCAAAGTAAGGAACAGGCCGTGATTCGGGTCTTGGGTCCAGATCACCAGCAAAAAGCCGGTACGCCCTCATTGGGAGGGGCCGTTTTCGTCTTGGTGGCAATCGTCGTTGCTTTTTGTTTGCCAAGAACTTATGAAAATTCAACCGCCTTCACAACGGTTTTGACCCTTTCAGTAGCGATTGGTTCATTTGCCTTGATTGGTGCAGTCGATGATGTTTTGAAGCTACTGAAACATGCCGATGATGGCTTTGCTTTTAAGCCAAAATTAGCAGCACAAACGCTATCGGCCGTTGTCGTAATGTTTTTGCTTTGGGCCTTAAAGGTGCCAGCCATCATTAATTTGCCGGTTGTTGGTGTCGTTTATCTGGGCTATTTCTATGTCATCTTTATCTGGTTCTGGTTAGTTGGTTGGTCAAACGCTACTAACCTGACTGATGGCCTCGACGGTCTTCTGGGTGGGTTAGCCGTGATTGCCTATGGTGCCTACGCCGTCATGGCCTATTGGGCCGCCAACTGGGCGATGGTTTCCTTTAACCTGGTGTTGATTGGTGCCTTAGCCGGCTTCTTGATTTTCAATTTACCAAAGGCCAAGATTTTTATGGGCGATACGGGTTCTCTTGCTTTGGGAGCTGGTCTGGCAGTTGAATCCATTTTGTTGCACGCCGTCATTTCACTGTTAATTATTGGACTAGTCTTTGTGATTGAAACTTTGTCCGTCATTATTCAGACATTTTCTTATCACTTCTTCCATAAACGAGTTTTCCCAATGGCACCGATTCACCATTCTTTTGAAAAGTTTGGTTGGTCAGAGTGGCAGATTGACATCGCCTTTTGGTCAGTTGGGTTGGTCCTAGCCATTTTGGCCGTTTTCATCTTTTATTAGAAACTTAAAAGTGGTTGGCTATGTCAACCACTGTACATAAAAAATCAGCACTGTGTGTGTCAGAAAAAGGAGTAGGGTATGGCAGAGTTAGATTTTAAAAATAAAAAGGTATTAGTGTTAGGTTGGGCTAAATCAGGGAAGGCTGCTGCCAAACGACTGGTTGAACTTGGCGCACAGGTCACGGTTGCTAATCGCGACCAAATTGAGGAAGATGCTGATGTCAAAGCCTTGAAGGCTGCTGGCGTTTCTTTTGCTGAAAACGACCAAGCAGAATCTTTGGCAGAGGATACTGATTTTGTCGTTAAAAATCCGGGTATTCATTACGAACAACCATTGTTGGAAAAGGCGGAGCGGTTGAAGATTCCAATTCTGACGGAAGTAGCCGTTGCCTTGTCGACTTTCACTGGCCGTTTGATTGTTGTTACTGGTTCAAATGGGAAGACGACAACGACAACACTTTTGGGGAAGATGTTGCAAGCGGATCCAAAGCAGGGGAAGGTCGTTGTCGCTGGTAATATTGGAACGCCGGTTTGTCAAGTTGTGGGTGCGATGACGAAGGATGATACGCTGGTCTTAGAATTGTCTTCTTTCCAACTAGTTGGGATTCCAATGATTCAGCCTGATATTGCCGTGATTACCAATGTCTTTGCCAATCATATGGACTTTCATCACACGCGAACGGCCTACTTAGCGGCTAAGATTCATGTCACAGAAGACCAACGCCCTGATCAAGTGCTGATTTTAAATGGCCAGGGACTAGATACACCATTAATTGAAAGTAAGACTGCTGCCCAGGTATTGCTCTTTGATGATCAAGACCAAGCAGCCTATGCCCACCAAAGTGGCGATGACTTGGTTTTTGCAGGACAAACACTAATGCCTTTCAAAGACGTTAAGCTTGTTGGTCAACCTAACTTGGAAAATGTTTTGGCGGCAACGGCGGCGGCAACGGTTGCAGGTGCCGACCCAGCAGGCATCATTGATGTCTTGAAAACCTTTTCGGGTGTGAAGCACCGGTTGGAATTTTTGTTTAAAAACCAGGAAGTCCTATATTATAACGATTCAAAGGCAACTGATATTGAAGCAACGCAAGCGGCCTTGTCGGCCTTTAACCAACCAGTTGTTTGGTTGGCTGGTGGCTTAGACCGTGGAGATGACTTATCTCGCTTGGCCCCAGATTTAAAGCATGTTCGTCAGGTGATTGCCTTTGGTGAAACGCACGATAAGGTCAAGGCTTTGGCTGAATCCTTGAATTTACCGGTTACGGTTGTGAAATCAGTTGAAGAAGCGGCACCATTGGCTGTCCAAATGGCAAAACCTGGAGAGATCGTTCTTTTTTCACCAGCAGCCGCTTCTTGGGATCAATATCCTAATTTTGAGATTCGTGGGGATGCCTACGAACAAGCCTTAAAAAATAGTTTGCAGATTGGGTAAGGAGAGCAAAAATGAAAGTAGTGTTATCAGGTGGTGGAACGGGTGGCCATATTTATCCGGCCTTAGCTTTGGCCAAAATCATAGAGGAAAAGGAACCGGAAGCAGAATTTTTGTATATTGGTTCTTTCCGTGGAGTTGAGAAGCAAATCGTGCCGAAGACGAACTTGCCCTTTATGCAATTGGATGTCCAAGGTTTTTCACGTTCGCTCTCGTTAACCAACTTTAAGACGATTTATTTATTTTTGAAGGCAACTGCTGCTGCCAAGAAAATTTTAAAAAATTTTCAGCCCGACGTCGTTGTCGGAACTGGTGGTTATGTTTCTGGCGCTGTTTTGTATGCCGCACAACAAATGGGCATCCCAACGGTTATTCATGAGCAAAATTCAGTTGCTGGTGTGACCAATAAGTTTTTGGCTAAAAATGCAACAAAAATTGGCTTGGGCTTTGAAGCAGCCAAGGACCAGTTCCCAGCCGATAAGACGGAAGTGATTGGTAATCCAAGAGCCCAGGAAGTAGCGAACCTCCAGTCTGATTTTTCATGGACGAGCTATGGGTTAGAAGATGACAAAAAGACGTTGTTGATTTTTGGTGGGTCACAAGGTGCACCGGCCATTAACCTGGCAACTCTTGATGCTATTTCAACATTCAATGACCGTCCTTACCAGGTTGTTTTGGTGGCAGGACCAAAGCGAATCGATAACTTTAACCGCTTGTTACAAGAACGTGGTCTAACACTTGGCGACCATATTAAGGTCTTGCCTTATATTGATAACATGCCGGCTGTGATGAAAAAGGCAGATGTTTTGGTATCCCGAGCAGGGGCAACATCAATTGCTGAATTAACGGCCCTTGGTCTGCCAGCCATTTTGGTGCCATCACCATTTGTGACGGGTGACCACCAAACTAAAAACGCGAGTGCCTTGGTGGAAGCGGGTGCTGCTTTGTCGATTAAGGAACCTGATTTTAATGGCGAATCCTTGGTGAAGGCCGCGGATGCTTTGCTATTAAATGACCAACAGGCAGAAGCCATGAAGGCTCAATCGGCAGCAGTTGGAATCACCGATGCCGGCGATCGGTTCTACCGCTTGATCAAATCAGTCATCAAAGACTAGGAGTAATTGCCTTGCAAAGAATTAAAATGACAATGCGGATGCATCCCAAATGGACCAGTGCCGTCGTGGCCCTGGCTTTTTTGGCAACAATCGCAACCATTTTAGTGATTTGGCAACCGTGGGTGAAAATTACGACTGTTAATGTTGGTGCGGGGAATATTCCATCTGAGACAATTGAAAAAGAAGTGGGGATTAAGCCGGGCGATTACCGTTACCAAGTTTTCTTTCAAGAAACTTTTTTAGAACAAAAGCTAAAAAGAAGTAACGATAAAATTTCGCAGGTGAAAATTTCATTAACGAAGAGTACTGTTTCAATTGAAGCAGGTGAGAAAATCAATGCTGGTTTTCTAAAGAAGGGTGACCAATGGTACCAACTTGATTCGGCCGGAAATCAGAGCAAAATCAACCAAGTCGATGGCCAGGGACCTGTTTATACTGGTTTTTCCTCTGTGACACGAATTAAAAAGGTTGCTAGGGCAGTTTCTTCTTTGGACAAACCAATACGTCAGGATATCGGTGAGATTAAATTTGTACCAGACACGAACAATAGCGATAAACTAGTATTGTCAATGAACGATGGTAATACAGTTTATGCCAGCCAGAATACATTGGCCGATAAAATGCGCTATTATGCTGGGATTGTGGCGCAAATGTCTTCGACTGGGGTTGTTGATTTGCAGTATGGATCATACTCATATCCGTATAACGGTTCATAACGGAAAAACTTGCTCATAAATTGGCTCTAAGCCCTACCAGACTAAGGTAGAATATGATAAGATTATTTTTAGGTTTAGTTTCTAAATTTTTATTAAAAAAGGGGAAATTTGCATGACCCAAGATGGCGTGATAGTTGGATTAGATATCGGGACAACCATGGTCAAAGTGGTCGTTGCCCAAAGCGAAAATGGTCGCTTCAACGTCATTGCTACGGGCAGTGCCCCTGGTGCTGGTTTACGCCGTGGCGTGATTGTTGACATCAACCAAACGGCTGAGGCCATTTCACAAGCAGTCTCACAGGCTGCCGCAAAGGCAAATATTGAGATTAACGAGGTGGTTGTTGGTTTACCAGCTAACCATGTGGATATCCAAACGGTGACCGGCCTTGTTTCGATTGAAAATCAAAATAAACAAATTACAAACCAAGATGTTGTCAATGTGACACACCAGGCCCTCGATTCGCTTTCAGTTCAAGACCAAACGGTTGTTGAATTCTTACCGAACGAATTTATTGTTGATGGTTTTGATGGTATTAAGGACCCAACCGATATGATTGGTGTTCGCTTAGAGGTCCAAGGGTTAGCTTATTTGGCACCAAGTAAAGTCGTTGATACGATGAAAACCGCTGTCAAGAAGGCTGGCCTACAAATGCAGTCGCTGGTGTTAGCGCCAATTGCTTTGGCACCAGCTTTTCTAAATGATGCTGAACAGGACTTTGGTGCTATTCTAATTGACTTAGCCGGTGGTCAGTCAACTGCTTCTGTCGTCCATGATCACAAGGTAAAGTATATGACCGTGGACTACGAGGGTGGTATCCAGGTGACTAAGGACATCTCGACTGTTCTTGGTATTAGTGTGGATGAGGCTGAATCTGTTAAGAAAAAGTACGGGTCAGCCGACCCTTACCAGGCATCGGCTAAGCAGCAATTTTATGTGAATGCCGTAGGCTTAACAGAGAAAAAGGCGGTTGACGAGCAGTATTTGTCTGAAATTATGGCAGCGCGCTACGACCAAATTTTTGATCGTTTAGACCAGCAATTACAAGCCATTGGTGCTGAAGAACTACCTGGTGGTTTTCTCATTACTGGCGGAAACGCAGCAACACCTGGGGTCCTTGCTAAGGCTCAAGAACATTTTGGTTCGAATGTTCAGGTTGCACAGCCAACACAAATTGGCTTGCGCCATCCTAGCTTTGCCCGCGCGCTTGCCTATGCCTCTCATCAGGCTTTCCAAAGTAACTTAGCCTTGGAAATCAAGGCGGTGCTGATGGGACAGCAGGTTGAAGAAGCAGCAAAGGACCAAGCTAGTCATTATCACTTGGTTGACGATGGTGAGACCGATGTAATTGAAGCACAAGGCGAGGAAGGGGTTTACCTCGATCCAGCTGAAAAGAAACCAGGAGTATTTTCACGAGTAAAGTCGACGCTCGCCTCCTTGTTTGCAGAACCAGACGACAACGAATAAAACATTCCCAAAGGAGTAACTTTCATGGATTTTACAATCGACGAAACGCAGGATCAAGCCGGCGCTATCATCAAGGTCATTGGTGTTGGTGGTGGTGGATCTAATGCGGTCAACCATATGATTGACGAAGGCATCCAAGGGGTTGACTTTATTGTTGCCAATACTGATGTCCAGGCCTTAGATAAATCAAAGGCTCGTCAAAAGGTTCAAATTGGACCTAAATTAACAGGTGGACTTGGTGCCGGCTCAAACCCTGAGCGTGGTGCTAAGGCAGCTGAAGAATCTGAAGAAGAAATTAAATCAGCCTTAGAGGGCGCCGATATGGTTGTTGTGACAGCCGGAATGGGTGGTGGAACCGGAAATGGTGCTGCTCCAATCGTCGCTAAGGCAGCTAAAGAAATGGGGGCCTTGACGGTCGCTGTTGTTACTCGTCCTTTCTCATGGGAAGGGCCAAAGCGGTCAAAGTATGCGGTTGAAGGGTTACAAGCCTT
Source organism: Fructobacillus tropaeoli (assembly GCF_016860625.1). Classification (NCBI taxonomy): domain Bacteria; kingdom Bacillati; phylum Bacillota; class Bacilli; order Lactobacillales; family Lactobacillaceae; genus Fructobacillus; species Fructobacillus tropaeoli. The sequence goes on along the minus strand of NZ_BOJU01000002.1, from coordinate 312,084 downwards.
GTCCGAATCCGTTGATTCTTTGATTGTGATCACGAACGAAAAGCTGAAGGACCGTATCGACTTGAAGACACCACTGTCTGAAGCCTTTAAGATTGTCGATGACGTCGTTGCTCAGGGCGTTCGTGGTATTTCAGAATTGATTACCAATCCTGGTTTCATTAACTTGGATTTTGCCGATGTGAAAACAGTTATGCAAAATGCCGGTCCAGCTTTGATGGGTGTTGGGGTTGCCAACGGTGAATCACGTGCAAGTGATGCAACCAAGGCAGCCATTTCCTCACCATTGCTTGAAGTGGATATGTCTGGTGCTGAAGATGTCTTGTTGAACATCACTGGTGGTCCTGATTTGTCACTGTATGAAGCGCAGACTGCTGCTGATGTGATTAACCAAGAGGCTGGCCGCGATGTGAACGTGATCTTCGGAACCTCTGTGGACGAAGATTTGGGCGATTCAATTCGAATCACGGTGATTGCTACCGGCTTACAGGCTGGCGGTGTTCAACCTCTAAAGCGTTCCGTTCAACAAGAAAAGCCAGCAAACGAGTCAGCTCAAAATGGTCTTTTTGCTCGAACTGGTCAAGACCAGTCTTTAAATCAGAACGTGCCTGGTAAGGATGATCCTTTTGAGAATTGGGATATCACGACTAGCAAAAGGCCAAGTAACCAAACTGGTCAATTCGATGGTGTTCAAAAGAAAGCTTTTGATCCCGTTGAGCCAGTTAACCAAAGTATTGATTTAGACTTGTCAAACGAAGATGATGATAAGCCACCATTCTTCAAGAAACGATAAGGAGGATTGAGCGATGGCATTTGATGGGATTAAGCGTCTTTTTTCGGGCGATGATGATTACTATGAAGAAGAGGGCTACGAAGAGGCTCCTGAGCAACAACCTGTTCAAAAGCAAAAGCCTGCAGCAAACAAGCAGATGACTGCTTTTAAAAATCAGGGTCAAGCTGGAGCTGCTGGGGTAGCGCAAGGTCGTATTGCTCTTTTTGAACCAAAGGTTTACGCTGATTCACGAGCAATCGCCAGTCAAGTGATTGAAGGTGACGCTGTGATTGTTAACTTTTCCCAGTTGGAAGAGGAACAAGCGATGCGAATCTTAGACTATATCGGCGGAGCTGTCTATGCTGTTTCGGGTTCGATGGAACGAGTTGGTGAGAAAATTTTCTTGTTGACACCATCAACATATGAAGTAGCAGGCTCCATGAGTGAAAACCTTGATAATCAAGGTCGGTATTAATATTTATGTTTGGACTACTACTAGTCACGATTATTGCGTGGCTGCTTAAGATTTATTCTTATGCACTGATTGTCTATGTTTTGATGTCATGGTTTCCTGGTGCTTATAACACCTGGTTTGGCCGTGAATTAGGCAAGATTGTGACCCCTTATTTGTCCTGGTTCTCTTTTATCAAGCCAATTGGTATCTTAGATCTACGACCATTAATCGCCTTTATCGTCTTGGATTTGGCGCAATACGCCTTGGCATGGTTCTTTTAAATGAGTAATCAACAGGCCATTGCCCAGCACTTTCACGAAAGTGAGGGCGATTTTGTGAAGCAAGCCCTCGACTGGGTAAATCAGGCAGAAATCGACTATCGATTGGTTTTAACTAAGTTTTTAAACCCACGCCAGCGCTATATTGTGCAAACGCTAGTGAACCAGCGTTCAGGCCTAAAAATGGTGGAAGACGGCATTTTTGACCAAGCTGAATCGAAACGGGTTGTGATCGCACCTGATTTTTATGAGATTAAGGAAAGTGATTTTCAACTGGTCTTGTTAGAATTGTCCTTTCCGGTCAAGTTCGTCAGTTTGCGTCACAAGGACATCTTAGGTGCATTGGTGCATACGGGGCTTGACCGGTCAGGCTTTGGCGATATTGTTGTTAAGGAAGATGAGGGACTGGTTCAATTAGCGGTTGATCAGCCATTAGTCGAATTTATTCGTCAAGAGATTGGTCGCATTGGCAAGGTTAGGACTGACTGGCAAGAAATTAGCTTCGACCGTGCTTTTCAAAAGGAAGAAGATGGAAAAGACCAATTCTTGTTGGTCAACTCATTGCGCCTTGATGTGGTTGTAGCAGCGGCATTCAACCTTGCGCGTGCAAAGGCACAAGATTTAGTTACCAGTGGCTCTGTGCAAGTTAATTGGACTGTTAGTGACCAGGTAGACCGGCAAATTTCTCTAAAAGATGTGATTTCAGTGAGAAAATATGGAAGAATTTGCTTAGAAAGCTTGTCAGGGCAGAGCAAAAAGGATAAAATCAAAGCAGTTTTTAATATTATTCATCGATGAGATGAATTCGGGAGGCAGAGAGATAAGATGGCATTAACACCAGATGAGATTTTAAACCATGAATTCACCCGAAAGGGCTCACGGGCATATGTGGCGCGCGAAGTTGATTCTTTCTTGGATGAAGTCAATAATGATTATCGTACTTTATTGGCTGATTTTGAGAAATTACAACAACAAAACCGTCAGCAACAAAACCGTATTGATGAGCTTGAGGGTGAACGTGATCAAGTGAATGAATCAATCATGTTTGCCCAAAGCGCTGCCTCACGTTTGCGCTCTGAGACGGAATCTGAAGTAAAGTCACAATTGACCCACGCCCAAGATGAAGCTAAGCAAATTGTTGATGATGCCCGTCAAAAAGCTGAAGCTGAATCCGCCCGTTTGGCTCAAGAAAATGTTGATTTGATTGACGAGCAAAATCGCTTGCGCCAGCGAGTTGATAGTTTCCGCCAATCATTCTTGTCATTGATTGACCAACAAAAGGCTTTGCTTGAGCAGGGGCAATTGTCACAGGCAGTTAATAAGTTGCCTGCTTCTGAATTGTCGGAAAAGGTTTTGGGTGAAACGAACCATTGGTTGAAGCCTGCTTCGGAAGCATCAGTACCGGCACCAACGGATGCTGCTAGTCAAGATGGTACTGAAGAAAAGCCGTTGCCAACCGATATTAAAGAAGTTCCAAGTTTTGCTAAGGGCCCAATCGAACCTAGTGAAGGGGAAGAAAAGCCTGCTGAAAGTGAAACGGTTGAGGTTGAAGCGGAAGTTGCAGATCCAACGGTGGTCGTTTTCCCTGAAAATGGACAACCAAAGTAAAAATGATTGATTAACGGTGTAAGCCAGTTTAAAAAAGTTGATAGTGTTAGCGAGCCATGTCCGGTGTAAGATGGTCATTCCCTCAGCTTTTTTACATCCCTTACCCTTCATCAAACTGAACTAAGAGTAAGTTTGACGGCTTGGCCCGTTATCGCCAGTTAGAGCGTTGACCATTGGTCAGCGGAAGATAGGTGGTACCACGTAAAAAACGTCCTGTTGTCCCAAATTTTGGGGCACAGGACGTTTTTTCGTTTATTGAAAGGAGTCTCTTATGAAGTATAAAGACACATTGAATTTAGGAAAAACAGCATTTCCGATGCGAGGCTCTTTGCCAACAACGGAGCCAGAACGGCAACAAGGTTGGTACGATGACAACCTCTATGAACAACGACTGGCGCAAAACGAGCAAAAGCCACACTTTAACTTGCACGATGGCCCTCCCTATGCCAATGGAAACATTCATTTGGGTCACGCTTTGAACAAGATTACCAAGGATATTATTGTCCGTTACAAGAACATGAATGGCTATTATGCGCCTTATGTTCCTGGATGGGATACGCACGGTTTGCCAATTGAACAACAGCTAACAAAGGCTGGTCACGACCGGAAGTCAATGCCAAAGAGCGAATGGCGTAACTTGGCCAAGGATTTTGCCCTGGAACAAGTTGATAAGCAACGCAATGACTTTAAGCGTTTGGGGATTATGGCCGATTGGGATCACCCATACATTACTTTGCAACCTGAATTCGAAGCTGCACAATTGCGTGTCTTTGGTACGATGGCCAAGAAGGGTTACATCTTCCAGGGTGCTAAGCCAGTTTACTGGTCATGGTCATCTGAATCAGCTTTGGCGGAAGCCGAAATTGAATACCATGACATCAAGTCAACTTCATTGTTCTATGCCAACCGTGTCAAGGATGGCAAGGGTATTTTGGATGGTGATACTTACTTGGTCGTTTGGACCACGACGCCATTTACGGTTACCGCTTCACGTGGAATTACCTTAGGTCCTGATTTTGACTATGTTTTGGTGAAGCCAGCTGGTCAAGATAAGAAGTATGTTGTGGCTAAGGAATTGCTGGAAACGGTTGCGCCAAAGTTTGGTTGGGAAAATTACGAAGTCTTGGATTCATATAAGGGCCAAGACTTGGATAAGATTACGGCTTACCATCCATGGGATGCCGATGCCGAAGAAGTGGTTATGAATGCGGACCACGTTACTTTGGATTCCGGAACTGGTTTGGTCCACACGGCTCCTGGCTTTGGTGAAGACGATTACAACGTTTCAAAGCAATATGGCTTAGAGGTTGTTGTGACCGTTGATGAAAAAGGAAATATGACCAAGAATGCGGGTCCTGATTTTGAAGGTCGGTTCTATGATGATGTTACCGGAACGGTTATCACGAAGTTGACGGATGCCGGGTTGTTCTTGGCGAAGGAAAAGATTACCCACTCATACCCATTTGACTGGCGAACAAAGAAGCCAATTATTTGGCGAGCTGTGCCACAATGGTTTGCTTCAATTGACAACTTCCGTCAGGACATTTTGGATCAAATTGATGGGGTTAACTTCTTTCCAGCATGGGGTCAAAAGCGCTTGCACAACATGATTGCCGGTCGTGGCGATTGGGTTATTTCGCGTCAACGTGTTTGGGGCGTGCCATTGCCAATCTTCTATGCAGAAGATGGAACAGCCATTTTGGATGCTGACATTATTGAACATGTTGCCCAATTGGTTGAAAAGCACGGTTCAAACGTTTGGTTTGAACGTGAAGCCAAGGACCTCTTGCCAGAAGGTTATACAAACGAGCATTCACCAAACGGCCAATTCAAGAAGGAAGAGGACATCATGGATGTTTGGTTCGATTCCGGTTCTTCTTGGAATGGGGTGATGCGTCAACGCCCTCAATTGGATTACCCTGCTGATTTGTATTTGGAAGGTTCTGACCAGTACCGTGGTTGGTTTAACTCTTCATTGATTACTTCTGTGGCAGTAACGGGCCAGGCACCTTACAAGAACTTGCTATCACAAGGCTTTACTTTGGATGGTAAGGGTAACAAGATGTCCAAGTCATTGGGAAACACGATTTCACCATTGGATGTTGGTAACAAGTTTGGTGTTGAAATTTTGCGTTTGTGGACTATCTCAGTTGATACGTCCCAAGATATGCCAGTTTCAGATGAAATTTTGAAGCAAGTTGCTGATTCTTACCGCAAAATCCGTAATACCATGCGTTTCTTGTTGGCCAACACATCTGACTTTGATTACGATACTGATAAGGTTGCCTTCGCAGACCGTGCCGCTCATGACCAATATGCAACGGTCTTGTTGAACAACTTGGTCGCTGATTTGAAGGATAGTTATGACAACTATCGTCTCAATGAAATCTATTCACGTTTGATTAACTTTATTAACGTGGACTTGTCTGCTTTCTATTTGGATGTTGCCAAGGACGTTGTTTATGTCGAAGCACCTGATTCTGCTTTGCGTCGTTCAATGCAATCAGTCTTCTACGAAATTTTGACGGCCTTAACGAAGTTGATGCTGCCAGTTTTGCCACACACGGCTGAAGAAATCTGGTCATATATTCCACATACCAACACGAAGTACGCTTACTTGCAAGACATGCCAACTGTAGAGGACTTGCCAGAAACTGCTGACATGATGGTTAAGTGGGAAACGGTCTTTGCATTGCGTTCAGCAGCCAACAAGGCAATCGAAGCCGCTCGAACGGATGGCTTGGTCGGTAAGAACGCCGAAGCAGCCATGACGTTGTACTTGACGGCTGATCAGAAGAGCGTTTTGTCTGAGTTGAACTTAGACTTGCGTTTGATTTTGATGGTCTCACAATTGGACTTGAAGGATCGCGAAGACGCAACAGATGCTGTGCCAAGCTTTGATGACGTTCCTGTTTTAGTTGAAAAGGCCCGCGGTGGTTTGTCACCGCGTGACCGTCGCTATCACGAAGACTTGGGAGCCGATGAGGCCTTCCCAGAATTGTCAAAGGCTGAAGCTGCATTGGTTCGCAAGTATTATCCAGCTGCTTTAGCAGAAGGCTTTGAAGCTTAAAAATCAGTTATCTTGTTTTAAAAAACGATGTCAAGTAAAAACACTTGACATCGTTTTTGATATTTGGCATAATAGACAAGTAAAGAAATACGGAGGAATTACATTATGGCAGTTAAAATTCGCTTGAAGCGGATGGGTGCTAAGAAGCGTCCATTCTACCGCGTTGTTATCGCTGACTCACGTTCACCACGTGATGGTCGTTTTATCGAAACAGTGGGAACTTATAACCCAATCGCTGTTCCAGCAGAAGTAAAGTTGGACGAAGCTAAGATTTTGGCTTGGTTGGCAAATGGTGCACAACCATCTGACACAGCTCGTAACTTGTTGTCAAAGGCTGGCATCATGGCTAAGTATGCTGAACAAAAGGCTGCTGCAGCTTCTGAAAAGCCTGCCAAGGCAAAGAAGTCAGCTGCTGCTAAGCCAGCAGTTAAGGAAGAAGCAGCTGCTTCTTCTGAAAAGCCAACGGCTAAGAACAAGGTTGCCGAAATCAAGGCATACTTGGACGCCCAAGGTATTGACTACCCAGCATCAGCTAAGAAGGCTGACTTGTTGGAATTGGTTTAAGACAAACTGGTTTATAAAGTGGAAACTACCAAAGTTCATTTGGTAGTTTTTTTCTTTTTGAACAAGCTAAGATAAGCTATAATAGAGAGTATGGAAACAAAAAATTACTTTAAAATTGGAACGATTGTCAATACACATGGCATTCGTGGTGAGTTGAAAATCAAAGCCATTACGGACTTTGCTGATGACCGCTTTCAAAAGGGGCAAGCGATTTACCGTTTGGACAAGGGGCAATACGTCAAGGAAACGATTGCAAAGGCTCGTGTTCATAAGGGCATGTGGCTGGTCACTTTTGATGGTGTTGATAATATTAACCAGGTTGAAATCTTTAAGGGTCAGGATGTCTTCGTTGATGAAGAAGATCGCGATGACCTTGATGATGGGGAATATTACTACAACGAAATCATTGGCTGCACCGTTGTCGACTTAGACGGGCAGACTTTGGGCGAAATCAAAGAAATTATGACAACTGGTGCCAACGACGTTTGGATTATGAAGCGTCCCAAGGGCAAAGATGGCTTAATTCCAGTCATCGATGATGTCGTAAAAGAGGTCAATGTGGCTGATAAGGTGATTACCATTGATGTCTTGGAAGGGCTATTTGACGATGAAGATTGATGTTTTAAGCCTTTTTCCAGACATGTTTGCACCAATGCGTCAGTCAATTATCGGTAAAGCGATTGATCGTGGTGACCTTGACTTTGCCGTGACTGATTTTCGTGACTACACAACCAACAAGCATAACAATGTTGATGACTATCCCTTCGGTGGTGGGGCTGGCATGTTGCTCACGCCCCAACCGATTTTTGATGCCTTAGAGGCTGTCAAGGAAAATAGCCCTGAAAAAAGTGCGGGGCATGTCATCTTGTTAGATCCGGCTGGTAAGAAGTTTGACCACACGGACGCAAAACGATTGGCAAACTATGACCATCTGACTTTTATTGCCGGTCATTATGAGGGCTATGATGAGCGGATTAAGACCTTAGTAGACGAAGAACTTTCACTGGGTGATTATGTTTTAACTGGTGGAGAGCTGGCCTCGATGGTTATGATTGATGCAACGGTTCGCTTTTTGCCTCATGTTTTGGGCAATGCTGAATCGGCAGAAGGTGATTCCTTTGCTGATGGCTTGCTGGAATACCCACAATACACGCGACCAGCAGACTTTCGTGGCCTAACCGTGCCAGAAGTCTTAACTTCTGGAAACCACGGTAAAATCGCTGAATGGCGGTTAAAAGAAGCGTTAAAAAAGACGTACTTGCGTCGACCTGATTTATTAGAAAATCGGGTATTTACAAATGAAGAACGCGACCTATTGGATGATATTAAGAGTGAATTAGCAGACGATTAATTTGTACTAGTAAACATCGGTAGATCGAAGAGAGAATAAAGGATAAGACCGATGGAACTAGAATTTTTAGGAACCGGCTCGGGCCAACCATCTAAATTTCGCAACGTGGCCAGCATTGCTTTGAAGCTGCTTGATGAGCGCAATGCTGTCTGGCTTTTTGATGTTGGGGAAGCGACCCAGCACCAGATTTTGCAAACCACGATTCGCCCACGGAAGATTGAAAAAATTTTTATTTCCCATTTGCATGGCGACCATATTTTTGGTTTGCCTGGTTTATTGTCCTCGCGGTCTTTCCAGGGCGCTGATAAAAGTGAACCATTGACGATTTATGGCCCTAAGGGCTTGAAGTCATTTGTGCAAACGGCTTTGCGGGTTTCAGACACGCACTTGTCTTACCCGGTCCACTATGTGGAAATTGAGGTTGGGACAATCTTTGAAGATGAGACCTTCCGCGTGGTAGCGGCTCCTCTAAAGCATCGGATTGAAGCCTGGGGCTTTCGGGTCGAAGAAAAGGCTCATCCAGGTGAATTACTGATTGATAAGGTGAAGGCTGATCAAATTCCAGCAGGTCCCGTCTATGGCCGCTTGAAGGCCGGAGAAACCGTCACCCTTGATGACGGTCGCGTGGTTAATGGTCAAGATTACCTTGGCCCAGCTCAGCCAGGACGGGTTGTTACCTTTATTTTGGACACCCTTCCAAACGACCAAGCAAAGATTTTGGCGCAAGGCGCAGACGTTTTGGTCCACGAATCGACCTACGGTCAAAGTAAGGAAGAAAGTAAATTAGCACGGGCACATGGACATTCAACCTCCCGTGATGCGGCTCACTTAGCACTGGACAGTCATGTTGGCAAATTAGTCTTGGTCCACATTTCTGCTCGCTACATTGGCCCATTATTAAAGAAGTTCATTAGTGATGTGAAGCATTTGTTCCCAAATACCTATGTTGCCCGTGACTTCGACGTAGTTGATGTCCCATTCAAGAAGGAGCAGCATGGTACCAAGTAATTGGCGGTTGTTAGATCAACCAGATCAAATGAGTAGCCAACGGTTACAGGAACAATTACATTTAAATCCAGTTACAGCAGGTTTTTTGGTGCAAAACGGCATCAAGGATGTGAAAGAGGCGCAGGCCTTTTTGCATCCTGATTTTCAAAGTATTCATGATCCAAGCGAATTTTTCGATATGGAAAAGGCAGTAGATCGGATTCAAGAAGCGGTGTTTACTGCCGAACCAATTTTGGTTTACGGTGACTATGATGTCGACGGTATCACGAGTACCGCGATTATGGTGGAAACGCTGACCTCGCTTGGTGCCGAGGTGACGCCCTATATTCCAAACCGCTTTGAAGACGGTTATGGACCCAATTTAACGACTTACCAACGCTTAGTTGAAGAAACCGGTGCCAGTTTGATTATCACCGTTGATAACGGTGTCAGTGGCCATGAAGCGATTGCTTGGGCGCAAGGTGCTGGCGTTGACGTGGTTGTAACTGACCACCATGCTTTACCGGAGACTCTGCCCGATGCTTATGCCATCATCCACCCACGCCATCCAGAGGGAAGCTATCCTTTTTCTGATTTATCAGGAGCGGGGGTTGCTTTTAAGGTTGCTCAGGCAATCTTAGCCGATGGACAACCGGCCGAATCATTGGAAGATTTACCAGTGGAATTCTTGGACTTGGTTGCCATGGGGGCAGTGGCCGATGTGGTTTCTTTGACCGATGAAAACCGGGCCTTTGTGACCTGGGGTCTCAAACAGATTGAGGAAAATCCCAGACCTGGTTTGGCAGCCCTGTTAAAGAGCGCCAAGCATGCCAAGGGTCAAGCAGTTTTGGCCGAGACAATCGGTTTTAAAATTGCGCCGCGGTTAAATGCAATTGGTCGGCTGGCTGATGGTCAGCTAGGCTTAGAACTCTTGTTAACGAAGGACCTAGACCGGGCCAAGGCGATTGCTAAGGAAGTGGAACAGCTCAACGATGATCGTCGGACCTTAGTGGACACCGTTTTTGACGAGGCAAAAGAGCAAGCATTAGACTCAAAAAATCAGGAGACTAACATCTTACTGATTGCGGGTCAAGATTGGCACCAAGGTATTCTTGGCATTGTTGCTGCCCGCTTGACCGAATTGGTGAAAAAGCCCGTGGTGGTTCTTTCGCTTGTTGATGGTGTCTATAAGGGATCTGGCCGGTCCTTTGGGGACTTTGATTTGCACGCCTTCTTGCAGGCCTATGCTGACCATTTCACTAGCTTTGGTGGTCATGCCGGCGCCTTAGGGGTCAGTATGACACCGGATGAATTGGTGGTGGTCCAAAAATTGGTTCAACAAGATGGGGCTAACCTGCAATTTGCCGATCAAAAGTTGGCCGTTAACTTGGTTGTGCAGCCACGGATTTTGACGCCTGATTTTTACCAGCAATTAGCCTTGTTGGAACCATTTGGCCAGGGCAACCCACAGCCGGTCATTGCTGTTGAGGATGTGCCACTAGAATCGGTTCAATCGATGGGGGCGCTGAATCAGCACCTAAAGCTTAATATTCGTGGCGGGCGGGGCTTTGTCGAGGCCTTGGCCTTTAACCAACCTGATTTGGTAAAAGAAGCCCAAGAAAAAACGCAGGCGACACTAGCAGGTAAGGTTGGGGTGAACACCTTTGCCGGCAAAACTAGGCTGCAATTAATGCTGGAAGATTTGTCCTTTGTCGAAGTAGAGCAAAATCAGCCTACGTCAATGGAGCCAGTCGTTCGTCAGGTTAAAAAGCAAGTGGTCCAAACGGCACAGACTGCACAAGCTGCGGTTAAAAATTCATCCACAACATTGGCGCAGGCAATCGGTCAAACGAGTAGCCAAGACTTTGCCAGATTATATAAATATTTGTATGGACACCAAAATTTGGACATTATCGGGCATTTGGAAGCTGTATTATCCGAACTTTCAATGCAAGAAAAGCAATTTAAATTAATGATTCAGGTCTTTTTGGACCTCGGTTTTGTTAAAATGAATGCAGGGACCATTTTGTGTTTACCAAGTACCAGTAAAAAGCCCTTGGCAAACTCTGTCACATACCAGCGGTATTTTGCCGGTTAATGAACCCGGCTTGAGGAAATAAAAATGAGTAAAATTGATTTACATGATTATGTTGCCACAGTGGAAGATTATCCAGAACCTGGTGTTTTTTTCCGTGATATCTCACCATTGATGGGGGATGGGCCAGCCTATAAGCAAGCGATTGACCAAATCGTTGACTTTGCCAAAGACTTAGATGTCGACTTGATTGCTGGGCCAGAATCACGTGGCTTCATTGTTGGTTCGCCATTAGCCTATGCCATGGGCATTGGTTTTGTGCCAGCGCGTAAGTCTGGTAAGTTACCCCGTAAGGCTGTTTCAGCTTCTTACACATTGGAGTATGGCGGTGTCAATGAGTTGGAAATTCATGAGGATGCCATTCAACCTGGTCAACGGGTCTTGATTGTCGATGACCTTTTGGCAACTGGTGGCACCATCAATGCTACCCGCAAGATTGTGGAAGAATTAGGTGGTGTGGTGGCCGGAGTAGCCTTTATTATTGAATTAGAGGACCTCCACGGTCGAGAGAAGATTATGGAAGCCGGCGAAGTACCGTTTGTTGCTTTGATGGAATACTAAGGACTAGCACCTGGTACAAAACCGGACTTTCACAGGGTGAAATAAAGGGAAGCAGATGCTAACAACACTAGTAGTACTTTTAATTATTAACACGACCGTGGCCGTTATCACGGTTTTTCGTGAGCCACGAGATATCGCCGCTACTTGGGCGTGGATCTTAGTGCTGATTTTAATTCCAGTCCTTGGTTTTATTATTTACTCTTTTGCGGGTCGGAAGCTGTCACAGCGCCGACTTTTTGCCTATCAAGGGCAAGATACTTCGGCGATGAATGAGAAAATCGCCGATTTGATTCAAGAAGCTGATGAACGCGGTAAAAGGGAAGGACTTGTGACACGTGTGAACGAAACGCAAGCTTCCTTAGTTCAGGCTCGTTCTTTGGTCACGCTGTTTCAAAATATTAACCAGACGTCCTTGGCAACAAAAAATCAGGTTAAAGTCTTTACTTCGGGTGTGGATTTTTTTGGCCGCTTAAAAGAGGATCTGAAGCAAGCACAGGAAAGTATTAATCTTGAGTTTTATACTTTTTATAGTGATCAGTTGGGACATGAAATCAGAGACATTTTAGTCGAGCGGGCTCAAGCAGGCGTTGAGGTGCACGTCATTTACGATGCCTTGGGTTCCTTTGGAACAACCAAGCGGTTCTTTGCACCGTTACGAGATGCTGGCGGTTACGCTACGCCATTCTTGAAGCGGCGACTGACGCTGGTTGATTTTCAGTTAAACTTCCGTGATCACCGTAAAATCGTGGTGATTGATGGTCAAATTGGCTATGTTGGTGGTTTTAATATTGGCGACCAGTACCTTGGCCGGGATAAGAAATTTGGTCATTGGCGCGATACGCACTTGCGAATGACGGGTTCTGGCGTCTACTCACTTCAAGCTCATTTTCTGTTGGATTGGAACGCTTCTGAACCCAAGAGACCGATGGCGGTGACGTCAGACCGTTACTTTCCACCATTGCAATTGGCGTTGCAGGGTAAATCGAATTTACAGATTGTTACTTCTGGTCCTGAAACGGATGACGAACAGATTAAGATGGGCTATATCCGCTTAATTCAATTGGCCAAAAAGCGCTGTTGGATTCAAACGCCCTATTTAATTCCGGATGATTCAACTTTTGATGCTTTGCGAATTGCCGCTAATTCGGGCGTTGATGTTCGGATTATGGTGCCTTGCATGCCTGACCATGCCTTTGTCTATCGAGCCACTCAGTATTACGCTGCGCAGTTAGCCAAGTATGGAATTAAGATTTATTATTATCAAAATGGTTTCTTGCACGCCAAGACGATGGTAGTCGATGATCATTTGGCTTCTGTTGGTTCGGCTAATTTGGATTTTCGCTCTTTTAAGCTAAATTTTGAAGTGAATGCCTTTCTATACGATTCTGACTTAGCTCATCATCTTGCCCATGTTTTTAAGCAGGATTTAACTGTTTCCAGTGAGCAGACGGTGACTAGCTTTGCCCAACAGGGCCGTTGGCTGGTCTTTAAACAGTATGTCGCTAGGTTACTAGCACCAATTTTATAAAAATCAGATTGGCCGTCTCTAAAATTAGGTCGATAAAAAAAGAAGGCGAGAGCCTTCTTTTTTTGTTAGAATCAATCAAACTTTATCTTGCTTGACTATCAATGCACCAGATAAACGGCATCTTGAATCATGTCAAAGGCTCGGTAATGCTGATTTAAAACATCATTCAATTCCAAATCAGCCTCCTGCCAGAATTGCTTTGAATTGGTGGCACCATTTTTTTCACCAATGACAATTAAGTGAAAAGGTTGGGATTGGCTCCGAAGGTATTGTAAAATTTGCCAGTCATCGTCGCTAGTATCTGGTGCCCAAGCCATCACAAAAATTGGTTGAGAATTTGGATCATCGGCTTTGCGTAAGCTCTCTTTTACAGCCGTAAGGGCAGCTTGTTTGCTAACGGTTGTCCAGGGGACAGGACGTTCATTATCTTGTCCACTCCAATCAAGGTTATCGACGGCTTTCACAACATGTCCTTGTGCTTCTAGTGCAGCGGATAGTGCGGCATTACCGGCCATTAGCTCAACAATCGGTCTGGGGCCGGCGAAGCGGGCTAAATCCTTGACCCAATCTGTGTTTGGTAAAAACCAGAGCCCGTAGTTGACAATCAGTGTTTCTCTTAGCTCTGCTAATGCATCATCGAGGAGGAGTCGTTCTGGATGGCGACTTAAGGATTTGACATCTTCTAGTAGGTTGGGGAGACGGTGAAGTGGTAGCTGTTGGTGATCGAGGGCAGCAAGAGTTTGAATCACCATATCGATTTTGGCTAGTGACTGTGGATCGGTCATGTATTGTTCTTTTAAATTAAGTAGTTTTTCTCGACTAAGCATAAAGAGTCCTTAAGATTGGGTAAAAACGTGTCTGGCGGCGTTTTCTCTTGTGTTTTTCTTTGGTACAGTGTTAGTGAAATGTCTTATTAGGAGTAGTATACACCATGGCTGATTTTTCTTTGACCAAAGCTGACTGGGATCAGGCTTTAGCACCTCTTTTGCCCGCAGGCTATCAACAGCAGGCCGAATCATTTTTAAACGAAGTTTATCAAGATCCCCAAAAACCAGTTTACCCCAAGCGTGAAAACGTTTTTCTGGCTTTTGAGAAAACGCCGTTAGCGCAAACGAAAGTAGTTATTCTAGGTCAAGATCCTTATCATGGCGAAAATCAGGCCCAAGGCCTGGCCTTTTCGGTGCCTGATTTTCTACCAGCTCCGCCATCACTGCGCAATATTTTAAAGGAGCTAGTCAGCGATACTGGCAACGTCCGATCCAGTCATGACTTAACGACATGGGCAAGCCAGGGTGTCTTGCTGTTAAATACGGTTTTTACGGTTGCTGCTGGTCAAGCTAATAGCCACCAAAAACAAGGCTGGGAAGAACTCTCAGATGCAGCGATTAAGGCGGCTAGCGCTGATCAACGGCCAAAGGTTTTCATTTTGTGGGGGAAGCCGGCCCAGCAAAAGGCGCGGCTAATCGATACTGAAAGGCATCTGATTTTAATGGCGCCACACCCAAGCCCATTGGCCGCTTATCGAGGCTTCTTTGGTTCTAAACCATTTTCGAAGGCCAATGCCTTTTTAGAAAGGCACCAAGAAGTCCCTGTTAACTGGTTGAAATAAGTTTGAAATTTGACCGTAAAGGGCTAATAAAAGAAAGAAACTTTGGTATACTTTAGAAAAGACTAACGAGTAAAAAGGGAGCGCAAATATGTCACTTTTCGATCAGTTTAAAACAGAAATTAAGGGTCAAAAAATCCGCCTTGTCTTTCCTGAGGGAACGGATGAACGGGTTTTGACAGCCGCTGTTGAGTTGGCCCAAGAGGACTTGGTCAGCCCAATTGTTTTGGGCGAAAAAGAGACGATTGTTGCCCTTTCAAAGAAGCTTCAATTGAGTTTAAATCAGTTTGAAATTGTTGATATCAAAACCGTTCCAACAGATCAACGCGTCAAGATGATTCAGGCCCTAGTTGAGCGTCGTAAGGGTAAAACAGACGAAAAAACAGCTGAAAAATGGCTTCAAGATGAAAACTACTTTGGCACGATGCTTGTCCAAATGGGTGCCGCTGAGGGGATGGTTTCTGGAGCAGTGCATCCAACTGGTGATACGGTTCGTCCGGCTCTCCAATTAATTAAGACAGCGCCTGGTTCCCGCCGAATTTCTGGTGCCTTTATTATGCAGAAGGGCGACCAGCGTTTCGTCTTTGCTGACTGTGCGATTAACATCGAGATTGATGCCGAAACGATGGCTCAAATCGCTGTTCAATCAGCTCGTACTGCTAAAATTTTTGGTATCGATCCAAAGGTGGCCATGCTTTCGTTTTCAACAAAGGGTTCAGCAAAGGGCGACCAAGTTGAAAAGGTGCAGGAAGCTACAAAATTAGCCAAGGAATTGGCACCAGAATTAGCTGACCAAATTGATGGCGATTTGCAATTTGACGCAGCCGTTGTTGAAAAGGTGGCCAATGCCAAGGCACCCGGCTCGACGGTGGCTGGTCAGGCGAACGTCTTTGTCTTTCCAAGCTTGGAGGCAGGCAATATCGGTTATAAGATTGCCCAACGTTTGGGCGGATTTGAGGCGATTGGCCCAATCTTGCAAGGACTGGCCAAGCCAGTTTCGGACCTTTCCAGAGGTGCTTCCAAGGATGACGTGGTCAAGGTAGCCATTATCACAGCAGCTCAAGCTTTGGCACAGCGTTAATCATCGTTTTAAAGGGGTAACCGAGTCCTTGGTTAGCCCTTTCTTGCCATTATTTCAACAAAAATCTGAATGAAAGCGGTATAAGTGTTTATGAATTTTTTTCTTAACCAAGGTATGGGTCACGGAAATTCGGGTGTCGAACATGCTCAGTTTTATCGAGCTCAATGCTTCTTAGATCGACAATTACCATTCAAAATTGTCTTTACTGATTTACTCCAGGATTTGCATATTCATATGCGTGAGTGGCATTTGCCGGAAAATCAGGTTATTGGCCTTTATGATTTTTTGTTAGCCGCTGACCCTTTGGATTACTTGGATAATGGCTTGCCTGCAGACGAAGTGCAAAACAGCCATGAAAAGATTTTAATTGATCAAACCGATACGCAGCGAATTATTACGACGCAGAGTTCTGGTAATTACCAAATTCGCCGTTTACGCGATAAGATTTTTAATACAGAAAAAAATATCTATATCGTTGATGATGCCCACGTTTCCTTGACGAAGGGCGCACATCAGGTTGAGTGGTCATATCGACAGGGTCCAGGTGAAAAAATCATGCAGGACATTCATCTGACTAATTTCTTGGGGGAAAATTACTATTTCTTGACCTTTGATGAGTTAGTGGCCTTTTTCTTAGATCAACTGGCAGCACATTTTGGACAAAATACGTACTTTGTTGACAGGGGAACGTTCTACGATGAAACTTTGGTTCGACAAAAGGCAGCAGGTTCTAAGCAGAAAATTGTTGGTATGGTCCATGCGAACCATAAGGTGAGCGAAGAGAACGGGCACATTCTTTTTAATAATTTTTATCAGTACACACTGGATCATTTAGACCAGTATGATGCGGTTGTTGTGGCAACCAAGGCACAAAAAGCGGGTCTAAAGGCTGATTTGCAAGGTTATACGGCAGAGAAAAACCTTAATAAGATCTATGCCATTCCTGTTGGTGGGGTCACAAAGCTTGGCCAAGCAAAGACTAGAAAAAATCAAAAATTAAATTTGGTAACAGCCTCTCGTTTGCACGAAGAAAAGCACATTGATCAAATTATTGACGCTGTTCAAGTTCTGGTGGAGCGTGGTCATGACGTTAATTTGACCATCTATGGCGCCGGAGCAGAGGATCAAAAATTAGCCAAGCAAATTAAGGAGCTTGGTTTGACCAATCGAGTTGTCTTAGCTGGTTTGTCTCAGCATGTGACCAAGGATTTGCAACGTCATGATGTTTTTGTTTCCGCATCATACTCGGAAGGATTTGGCTTGACTTATCTGGAAGCCTTGAGCCAGGGGCTACCAGTCGCTAGTTATGCGAATAACTTTGGCGCCAAGGAATTGATTCATCCTGGGAAAAATGGTTATTTGGCTGATTTTTTGACAACCGATGCTGACCGGAAAAACAATGTGGCCCAGCTTGCGGATGCCATTTTGTCTTGTTTCCAGGACTATGATCGGCTTTCGGCTGGTGCAATCGCTTCTTGCCGGCCATTTTTGACAGAAAATGTTGCTGAAAAATGGGCACAACTGGAGGATGAACTATCATGAAAGTTGCATTAATTAATAGTTTTGATGAACGAAACCAGCAGGCGGTTGCTTGGCAAATTAATCAGGTGCTAACTGGTGAATTGGATGAACTTTGGCTAGCAACCCCTCATGAAGATGCTGTTCAAATCGCCCGTGATCTTGGCTTGGAGTTACACCAAGTTTTTGATCTTTGTAGCCAAAGTTATCTGGCCGATCAAGCAGATGGTGAGGGAGTCTGGTTTTATGATTTAAAAGTTCCTAACCAGGGTCAATTGGTCGTCAATAAGGACTGGACGAAGAGTATTTCCGTGGCGGGTCACTTGGTGGCTGACGTACGCTGGTTTGCTAATTCCAACCGCCTCGTGCAGGCAGTGACTTGGCAAAATGAAGGCGGTCAAGTGGACCGCAAAGATATTTACCAACGCAATGGTCGTTTGTTTGCCAAACAATATTTCAGTAACGGTCAACTGCTCCAATCTGATTTTTACGTTGGCTTTGATCAGATGGTGTGCCAAGACTTTTATTTTCAAGGGATGCGTAACTTTGTCATCGATAAAAATCAGCGTCATTATGACTCTGCAGAGAACTACTTGAAACATGTGATGGAAAAGCAGGGACGCTGCGATGTCCACATTAGTACAGTCGACCGTTGTTTGGTTTTGGCACCTACTGGGACCACTTTGGCCCTCCCAGAGGGTGTTTTGGATGACCAGGGGAATGTCTGGCCTGATTTAGTCATGGTCCTAACGAATCAAAATCATGCTGTTAGCCGTGTATTGGTGGCAGAAATTGACCGAGAAAAACTAAAGAAGGCAGGCCTACCCTTAGATAAGGTTGAACTGTTAGCTTAAGGTTGATAAAGGAGAGAAGCCTTGAACATATCCTTATTGCCAACCTGGCAAGAAAATTCGAACTCAAAAAACGAGGTTGATAGTAGTCTGGCTTTGACCAAGCTCTTTTTGCGTGCCGAAGACCAGGTGACGGTTATTTTTGCCAATTACTTGCCACGGTTGAGGACCTGGCTTGGTCAGGCTCAGATTGAAGCCATTCAGTATTGGTCTGCCTATGACGAGCTGCAACAAGTGACACAAAAGGATCGTCAGCCACTTGATTTAACTGATTTTACTTGGCCAAAGAATGCTGAATTTGTTCGTATGTACGATCGAATTGTGGTCTTGGTCGATTTAGCCCACTATGCGACAATTTATTTTACTTATCCCAAAGCAGATTTGATTGATCGAATTGATTTGCTTCAAAACGGTCAAGTGGCGCAACAACTCACGATTGATGATCGGGGTTTTGTTTCGCGAGTATTGACTTACCAAGAGGAATCATTGAAGACGATTGACTATCTTAGTCAAAGCGGCGCGGTGGTTGCAACTGAAAACTGTCAGACTGGTCAGGTTCAGGCGCTGTTACCGGATGGTTCTGAGCAAACTTTTGCTGAGATGGGCGCCCTGATTGAACACCTGGTGGTTTTACATATTCAATCGCTTTCAGATCAAACGCTTCTGGTAGAACCTTCGGTAAAAAACCTAGCAATTGCCCAGCAAATTCAAGGAGATAAGCGAGTCCTAGTCTTGGACTATCCCTTTTATGGGGCTGAAATTAGTCAGGAATTAGGCCCAAATGATCTTTTATCTTTCCAGACTGTAACGGGGCAAGTGCCACTTTCATCAGCTTTCAACCTAGCCCACCAACCAATTGTACTGGGTCCCTTTGCGGTTGATTTGGCGACTAAGAATGCTGTACCGAAGAAGCACTTTGTTTGCTACTGGCGCTTGGGTTCGCTTTCAGTTGATTATGCCAACCATATCTTTACCACACTTTTCGACTTGGCAATTGAGCATGAAGATTTGGTAATTATTGTTGAAAATGACATGTGGCAAGTTGGCTTTCAGCAATTGTTAACCGAAAAATTAGGTCAATTGGCGCAGAGCCAAACGTTGCCTTTCGAACGATTAGAGACTTTACCTGCCCAGTTTGTTCTACTTGATTGGCAGGCGCCTAAAAAGCGGCAGGAGTATCTGCAAACCGCATCGGTCGTTATTGATTTGGCCGATGAGGTCGATTTGTCACTTCAGGCGCAAGCTTTGGCGCACGGCCTGCCTTCTCTGACTAAAACCCAAACGGCTTACCAGGCACCAGAGATGAAGCACATTCAAAGTGTGAGCGATATTGTTACTAGTTTGAATTGGCTCTTTGATCAGCAAAATTGGCAGGAAGTTCAGGATTCCTTGATAAAGGTTCAATCAGATTATGCTAGTGATGCTTTGGCTGCTAAGTGGCGGCTTGAGTTACGCTGATTTTAAATAAAAAAGTTATCTGTCAGAAGGTAATTGAGTTGAACGGGACTAGCTTGGTTGAAGCGATGAAGGTCAACTAAGTATTGAATAACTTTTGAAGGAGGACCGCGATGGCCCAGATGTCAATTTTACAAATTGGAGAAATGGATTGGACCGAACAGGTTCAAAACGAAAATTTGGACTGGCATTATACTGCTAGCTTGGACTTGCCTTTCTTGTTGGCTCGGCAACAAGATCCCAGTTTTTTAGCTTATACATATGTTTTGTTGACCGATTCCGTGATTGATTCGACCGTTTTGGCACGTCAAATCAGGGAGTGGCCAGCTTATCGAGTTATTTATTTGGGAAATGCCGTTGGTTTCAATTGGGAGTTGAAGCAGGCTTTAGATGATCGTGGTGCTTTTTACTTTCATGAAAAAAAGCCAGAAGAGGTGGCTAATCGAATTTTTCGTGATTTGTATTTGGGACAAGCAGGTTTTCCAACTCGTTTCTCTGAAACGCAATTTTTGCCGGTCAAAAATTATCACTGGCAGCTCACACGGTCGGGACGATTTTCGACCGCAATTAGCGGCGATTTTGGCGATGATTACCAGCAAATTGGAACGCTTAAAACTTTTCCAGGTGACTATCAGCCAGGGCAAGAGAATCTTGTTTACTGTGATTATGAACAAACTGGGGATGCTGAATTAGCGTTGTGCTTTGTTTTTTATCACAATGGTAATTTACAGCAATTACAGATGATTCAAGGGCCTGCAATGCAGCGGTTGACGGCGATTAAGGCGCCGGCCTCGTATCAGGACTATCAAATTCTTGTACTTGTGAAGGGTAAAGGGTCCTTGGACCTGCATAATGTGCACCAACGGCGGTCTCGCCACGGGCTAGGGTATTTTTTACCAGGTGGAAGGCGTGATATGACCGAGGATGGGCAGGAAGTCCTTTCCTACTTTAACCCAGGTACTAAAAAGGGTCCACTTGTTGTTCTCTTTGTCGGCACTCGTCTTTATGTTGAGGGATTTGAGATGATGGGACCTTTGTCTGATTTAGGCTACCCATACTTGCTCTTTACGGATTCCAGAACACAAGGCGGAGCCTTTATGGTCGGTAATGAAGAATACGAGGATTTAGTCACGGAAAAAATCAGGAGTGCTCAAGAAACGGCCCGAGTAACGGCCGATGAATTGATTTTAACCGGATATTCAATGGGTTCTTACGCTGCGATGTATTATGCTGGTAAGGTTGCTGCTGACCATCTAGTATTGGCTAAGCCAATTATCAATTTGGGAACCTTCACCGCCCAGGGGGACTTTGCGCATAGTGGCGTTAACCATGATTGGATTTTAGATGTTCGCTATTTGTTAACCGGCCGGCTTGATCAATCTGATACCGAACGTTTAGATCAAAAATTGTGGCATTCGTTGAATCAATTGACTTGGCGCAATGGCGAGGTTTCACTCTTTACGATGACTCAAGACGAATATGATGGTGAATCATTACCAAAGTTATTGGATTACTTCCGCCATAACAATGTCACCGTTAATCGTCAGCAAATGCCTGGCCATCACGAGGACCAGGTAGATGCCATGGTCGAATTTTTGAAAAAAGAAATTAGCCGACAGGCCAAAGTAATTAAACAGGAGGGCTGGCGTTAATGCAATATCAAATCTATTGGCAACCACAGACAGTCCTCCATGAGTTACAGGGTGCAATTGTTGACTTCATTAAGGAAAATGAGGTTCATTATACGAATCATTTTTTACCTTCTGGTCAGGTTATTGCTTCATGGACGGATGCAGCGAATTACTATCGAGATAAGTCTGTTTCTGATTTACCCCGATTGAAGCCAGGTCGTACTTATCGGACAACTCGTCGAGTCCAAAATTCCAAGCGAATGCACGCATATTTGAGCTGGACATTTTTTGATGAAAAAGATCAAATTATTAGCAGTCAGTATCAAAACAGTAATTCTTTGGATTTAAAGGTGCCAAGAGTTTATAGTCATTATCGGTTAGATTTGATGTCAGCTGGAACGGGTGACTTTACTTTCTATGAGGTCACGATGGCTGAAAAAGTTGATGGCTGGCTCATGGACCAGGACCAACAGATAACCGAATACCTCGGGGCGTATTTGGCTATGCCAAATCAGCTGGCTAGTAAAACCCTTCGAGTAATCTTGGCAGAGCCAGAATTTCACCAAACAAGTTATCCAATTCAAGCAGTGAAAAAATCACCCCAGGCGGTCTTATACCTTGCTACGGATTTGCTTCATTGCCAAGATTTTTATGATGAAGCAGTCTTGAAAGTAATCAGCCAAGCCAAAAAAGAAGCCCGTGCTAAGGACGTTGAATTTGTTGGCTATGGTTTGGTTTCTTCCATAGTGGCATTGCAATACCGCCAGGCCGTGAAGGGGGCGAAGGCAATTGTTGCCAATCCCGACCAGCTTATTTTGCCATCAGGAATCGACCATTATTCAACTGATTTAGCTGCTTTTTTGTCTTCGTTACCAGAAAAAATTGAGGGATTAATGAGTGCCGATGATAGCTTACTGGTTCATTACTCTTTGGCGGACAATTCTAGCCCCATTCAGGTTATCCGCCCTCGGATAGAACTGCTGCAACAATTATCTTATCCTGAATGGCCAGAAAGTCGGCAGGAAAAGCTTGAACGGATTCGAGCAAAGCGTGAGGCTGAAAAGCAGCTTAAAAAAGACGGGCAGAATCAAAAAAGTCAAATTCAGAGTAGTGAGGTCAATAGTGATTCGTTGATTGACGAAAAGCAAGATAGTGATTCGGATATTCAGCAAAACGAAGAGAGAATCGCTACTGAAAAGAGTCTGTTAGCAACTGGTACCAATCAAGGGGTTGCGCCTGACCAACCTTTGCCACCATTAGGCCCGGTTTTGGTGCCTAGAGACTTACCACCATTGACAGAAGGTAGTCAAGAATCTGCATTATCCCAGTTAGGAATTTCGGTGAATCAAAGCCAGGTAGTTGACCAGCCATCAGAGTCACCAGATGGTTTGCCATTAATCGATTCGACTCAGGAAAAAACGGTCCAGGAGGATCAAGGTGAAACTGAGCAAGCAGAACAAAATGATTCAAAAGAGTCTGTGGGGTCAGAACCAAAGGATGTAAAGGAGTCAGTGAAGTCAGATCAAACTGATGAAGCGGAGTCTTTGGAGTCAGATCAAACGGATGAAGGAGAGTCCTTGGGGTCAAATCAAGCTGATGAAGAAGAGTCTTTGGAGTCAGAAACGGATGCAGAAGAACGATTAAGGTTAGAACATGATGAGATGAGGCATGAACAAAAGAATGCTTTAGATGCCGAGGAAATACTGCAAGAAGAGCAATTAGCAGCTGAATCAAGTCAGGTAGCAGAAGATGAAACAGATTCGGTAACGAGAAAAGTACAGGAAACACGAGAACAACGAATCGCAAAGGCTGAAGCCAACCGCCAAAAACAGCTTTTAGGCTTTTTCACTAGAAATCGAACTTAATCGATACGATAGCCACTAACATGTTTTGTACGTTGAAAAGGCCCCGAAATTTTAAAATTTCGGGGCCTTTTTGTTAGTAAATTATTGATTAGTGGTTCGCAACGGTAAAGCGTTGGTTAGGGTGCTTTGGTTCGTGGTATTCGGCCACTAAGACGTTGGCAAGTGTATCACTTGTCACGACTGATTTTCCTTCATTGTTGGTCAAAAGATCATCTTGTCCGATTAATGGCTCTGGATCGGCAGGGCCAGCAATGAACTCCATGGATGGTGAAATACCAAACCAAGAAACATTTTCAACATTTTTCAAAAAGTCGAGTTCAAGAACCTGGTTGGCTGGACCGCTCACCCATGCCTCTGATCCTGGAATCTTCTTTAAATCGTCAAGCAAGAGGTGGCGGTCATCTCCGGTATGAAGTGAAGCGGCGCCCAGAATAAAGGCCAGGCGTGGCTTTTCTTGTTCACGGACGAGGTGAACGAGGTGGGCAGCCAAATCAATCTGCAAGAAAGCCTTGGTTGGAGCCGAGAAAGAATCGACAACAACGTCAAAAGCTGCAAGATCTTCTTTTGTTAAGTCAAAGGCGTCCTTTTGCAATGTGCTAATGGCTGGAAACTCCTTTTTTAAATCGGCGAGCTTTTCGGCTGACCGACCATTGGCAGTGACTTCATCGCCGGCAGCCAATGCCGCCTTAACCGTTGCGGAACCCGCCATCCCTGTTGCGCCAATAATTAATACTTTCATGAAAACTCCTTCCGATGTTGAACGTTTGTTGGTCATTTTGACCTGAAAGATTGATTGATCTGTTTGTATTTTTAAAAGATACAACACTGATATTATACCATACAACCTAAATTCATTATAGGTCTGATAGCTGATTTCACCAATGGAGCGGGTGGATTTTGATGACAGAAAAAAGAGCTGACCAATAGTTGGTTAGCTCTTTTAGATGCTGTTGATTTAATTTTTAGAAGTAAGCCTTCACGAAGAGGTCGACGGCCAACAAGACTGCTAAAATACTGACAATGATTTTTAATGTCTTATCTGGGATAATGCGGACGATTTTTGGACCAATATAGCCACCGATGAAGAGGCCGATTCCCATTGGAATGGCCAGTTCCCAGTAAATGTGAGAAGAAAAGGCGTAAATCAGGGTTGCAATCAAGTTTGATGCACCAAGAGAAACGTTCTTGACCGCATTGTAGGAAGAGAAGTTCATCGTAGTTGTGGCAGAAAGGATGGCCAAAAGCATCACACCACCGGCCGCACCGAAGTAACCACAGTACATTCCAACCAACAAGATGGCGATGGAAATCACCGTCTTATAGACTGGTGAATGGGCATCGTTTTCCATTGATTCATCGCGAGTCAGATTGAGTGGGTTTGACTTGGACTTATTGATTTGCGAGAAAAGGAGTAAACCAGCGAGCAGGACGAAGAAGGGAACAATCTTAGAAAAATAGGAAGCTGGTTGTGATAAAAGCAACCAGGCGCCGATAATCGATCCAAGAATTGTTAATGGAAAAATTTTAATCAATTCTTTTTTATGGCTGGTTAATTCCTTTTTGGAAGAAAACATTGAACCGAAACCAGTCATCACGAGGGCGGCGGTGTTCGTGACGTCAGCAAAAACTGGTGGAATACCGACTGCTAAAAGTGCGGGATACGAAACAAGAGAGGCCAGTCCGGCAGTGGTACTGACGATTCCAGCTAAGATGCCCATCGGGAGAAGGAAAAGGAAGGCTTGTAAATAATGGTCTGTTATCATAAAAAAGAAGAACTCCTTTGAAATATTTTTATTTTTTTGTAAAATCACAAAAATTAATAATTAGGTGGAAAAATGTTAGAAAAACTAACAAGAATAACAGTTATGAGTATAGAAGTTTCCCGACAGAAAAGCAATTCTGGCGGGAAAGTGTTTTTCTTTTTAAATAAAATTCACGGTTTTGTGATTTTTTTGGCCTTATTTGTCGGCTGGGTTTCAGTGAATGGTGGGGGGATAGGAGGAAAATGAGGGTGAAATGTAAAATAGTAGTCAGTTGGTGATTACCTATTTTCCAAAAAAACAATATTTAACGATAGATGTAGGAGTTGATGTTTCTATTTGCAAAAAACGGTGATATTTAACGATAGAGATAGTGTTTGGTGTTTCTATTTGCAAAAATACTTCATAATTTCAAAATAGAAATGTAAGTTGGAGCTTTAATTAAGACAATTTTTTATTTGTGTGGAATAGTTATTTTTGGAGTCAAATAACCATACCAATTTTACGCAAAACTGGAATATAAATGAAAGTGCCACAAAATTGTACAAAAAGTGTACAAATTATTTGTAAGGACGGCTAAAACACGTCTGAAAAAATTAGTTTTAAACGTAACGAAAAAGCCCGAACCATCGCATTTAAACGATGACATCGGGCTTTTCATGTGTTTGTTAAATTATGCTTAGAATGCCGATGACAGGAATCGAACCTGCACGGTGAAATCACCATACCGACCTGAACGGTACGCGTCTGCCAGTTCCGCCACATCGGCAACAAACGAGTAAAATTATACCTTGGATAAGCCCTAATTACAAGTCTTGACTTTAATTAAAATTTTCTTAAAATGGATACTAATCGAGTAGAAGTAGGCCCGCAGGTATTGGGACTTACCAACGATTGATGGACTACAATCAGCCGCTGGCGTCTGAACTTTTAAGTTTACTGTGTGTCTTTCAGTTTTTTTATTTTGACCGTATTGGGCACGGGGCGCTAGAGGGCACCTTGTGCTTTTTTTGTTGGTGAAGAAGGAGGAAAAAACGTTGAGTAGCTATAATTTTTCGGCTGGGCCTGGGGTCCTGCCGAGCCCGGTGATTAAGCAGATTCGAGAGGACTTGGAAAAGGAAGAAAACTCACACTACAGTATCTTAGAGATTTCTCATCGTAGCGCCAGGTTTGATGAAATTATTCACCATGCAGAAGACCGTCTGCGTCAGTTGATGGACATTCCAGATGATTACGCTGTTCTCTTTATTCAAGGTGGGGGTTCCTTGCAGTTTGAGATGCTGCCCCTCAACTTGGCAAATCAGAAGAATAAGATTGCGGTCTTAGATTCCGGTAACTTTGCCAATAAGGCAGCCAAAGCGGCTCAGGCAGTTGGCAAAGAGGCAACCATTGTTGCGAGCTCAAAGCAAGACCGTTACCGCTATTTACCAGAGTTACCAGCTGATTTTGATGCAGCAGACTATGACTACCTCCACATTACCACTAACAATACCATTGAAGGCAGCACCTACCACCAGGACAATTTGCCCAAGACAACGGGACACTTGGTAGCAGATATGTCTTCCAACATCTTAGCCGAACCCTATAACGTGTCTGATTTTTCAGCCATCTTTGCTGGGGCCCAAAAGAACCTAGGACCGGCCGGTGTTACGCTTGCCATCGTGAAAAAGGATTGGCTTGCCGAACAAAAAATTGAAGGCGTTGGCCCAATGATGCGTTACCAGTCATACATCGACAAGGACTCGATGTACAACACGCCACCTGTCTTCAGTATTTACGCCCTCAGTCTTGTTCTGGATTGGGTTTTCGAACAGGGCGGTGTCAAGCAACTTTACCTAAATAACCAAAAGAAGGCTAAGCGCCTTTATGATTATTTAGATCAGTCTGATTTTTACCAAGTGCCTGTTTCTGGTGAGGAACGGTCGTTAACGAACGTGGTCTTCACGACTGGAGACAGCGACTTGGACAAGAAAATCAGTTTGCAAGCTGATCAAGAAGGACTGCACAACCTGGCTGGTCACCGTTCGGTCGGTGGCTTCCGGGCATCCCTTTATAATGCACAGCCAATGGCAGCAGTCGAGGCGTTGATTACATTTCTGGAGAAGGCGGAGAAGGAACACAAATCATGAACATTAAAACGTATAACGCGATTAGTCACACCGGTTTGGACTATTTGAAGGACCGTGGTTACGAGATTAACGGCGACCAGGATCCCGATGGTATTTTGTTGCGCTCACAGGACTTACACAAGGAGCCAATTCCAAAGTCAGTGAAGGCCGTTGTCCGTGCTGGAGCTGGTTTTAACAATATTCCGGTGACCGATTTGTCAAAGCGGGGAATTCCGGTCTTTAATACTCCCGGTGGCAATGCCAATGCGGTTAAGGAATTGACGGTTGCCGCATTGATTATGGCGGCCCGACCAATCGTGGGTGCGATTAACTTTTCTAACCAAGTTCGCGGTGGCGATGTTTCGCTGCGTACGGAAGCAAATAAGGGTGGCTACCGTGGTACGGAGTTGTATGAAAAGACACTTGGCGTAATTGGTCTTGGAAACGTTGGTTCTAAGGTTGCTAACATCGCCTTGGCCTTCGGCATGAAGGTGATTGGTTACGATCCAGGTCTGAATGCTAATACTGCCTGGCGTGTTGATCGTCACATCACGCACGCGAAAAGCGTTGATGAAGTCTTGCAACAGTCTGATTTTGTCACGGTGCATATCCCTTATACGAAAGAAAACCACCACTTTATTGATGCCGACAAATTGGCAGAGATGAAGCCAAATGCGGCTTTGATTAACTTCTCCCGTGGTGGCATTGTCGATGATGAGGCCGCAGTGAAGGCTTTGAATGCGGATAAGCTGCGGATGTTTATTACTGATTTTAGTAGTGAAGTCTTGTTTGACAACGACAAGGTGATTATTACGCCACACATTGGCGGATCAACGGTTGAAGCCGAAGATACTTCAGCCTTGATGGCGGCTAAGCAATTAGACGACTATTTGACCAGTGGAAATATCGTGAACTCGGTCAACTACCCAGATATCAACGAACCATTTACGACTAAGTACCGGTTGGGCGTTTTGCACAATAACGTGCCAAATATGATTGGACAAATCACGAAGGTCGTTGGGGAACTGGACTTGAACATTGAAGAATTATCAAACCGAGCAGTTGGCGACTATGCCTATACCCTTTTGGCGCTAAATCAGTTACCATTAGGACAAGAGGACAATATTGTCGATAACCTAGCAGCCATTGAAAACGTTTTGAACGTTGAATTGTATCAGAACCAGGATTGAAGGGGAGAATTAAAAAAATGACAGAAGCACTCCAACAAGCAGCCATCGATAAATTGATTGCCCGCGGCGTGACGTTGCAGGACGTCTTTGAAGGAACAGAAACTTTTTTGATTGAAAAGTTTCATGATGAAGTCGATGGGGAAGCCCTCGATAAGGCGATTAACCGCGTGTTGCACAAGGATGAAGTCGCCGACATTATTTTGACGGCCATTTTCTTGGATGAGCAAGCAGTTTTGATGCCTGATTCAGAACCATTGAAGGCTCGGTTGAAGCGTGATGCTAACGGCCACAATGTGGATGAAATTTTGGCAATCGGCATTACCCAACAATTCTCAGCCGCAGCAACGGTTCATTATGGACGTTTGGATGATGAAAAGCCTGGCTTGATTGGTGAAATCAATGATCGCACCGACACTGTCAACGTTTACTTGGACGATATCTTGGCCGCCTTGATTTCATCTGCTGCGATGACTTACCTGGAAGTCCTTGGCGGAAACGACTACTAATCGAATTTTCCCTGGTTAATTAATGCAATTTTTGTTACAATAAATTGTATTTTAATTTTTTAAGGAGAAGACACAATGTCAGGACATAGTAAATGGCATAACATTCAAGGTCGTAAAAACGCCCAAGATGCTAAGCGTGGAAAAATTTTCCAAAAGCTTGCGCACGACTTATATGTTGCAGCAAAGGCTGGCGGTGCTGATCCAGAAATGAACGCTTCATTGCGTTTGGTTGTTGACAAGGCCAAGGCAGCTAACATGCCGAAGGATAACATCCAACGAGCTTTGGACAAGGCTTCAGGTGCCGGTGGCGCCAAGTTCGAAGAAGTAACTTACGAAGGTTATGGAACAGCTGGAGTAGCCGTTTTGGTTGAAGCTTCAACTGATAACATTAACCGTACGGTTTCTTCTGTTCGTAACTCATTCAAGCACTTCGGTGGCTCATTGGGAACTTCTGGTTCAGTTGCTTTCCAATTCGACCGCAAGGGTTACTTGGTCATTGACCGGTCAGAAAACCCTGATTTGGATGAAGACACGATTTTGGAAGCAGCATTGGAAGCAGGCGCTGAAGATGTGCAAACTTCCGATGAAGCATTTGAAATTTACACAGAACCAAGCGATTTCCAGGCTGTTGAAGCTGCTTTGACAGAAGCCGGTTATGAATTCGCCGATGCTGAAGTTTCAATGATTGCTCAAAACCCAATGGCGATTTCTGATGAAGATCGCGAAAAGTTGGACAGTTTGGTCGACGAATTGGAAGAAAACGAAGACGTTTTGGCTGTTTATACAACTGCTGAAGACTAATTTGACTTTCAAAGCCAATTAAAAAGGCAAGCCCGTTAAGGCTTGTCTTTTTTGTTTGCTGATAGTAGTGGAGCGCTCGTTAATTTTAAATTTGATTGAGCTGGTTAAGCGCTGGCCATTACTTATTTTTGCACTTGGGCTAATGCAGCCTGGACCAAGGCTGCTAACTTCTCTCGATCCTGGTCACCTGGGTAAAGGTTAATCCGGGTGAGTTCACCGGCACGCTTGGCACCGGTCTTTTGAAATTGTTCATCAAAGGAGTCAAGCGCTAGGCAATAAAGGTCACCATAGAAGGTATCGCCAGAGCCGGCTAAAGCATAGGTGAAATCAGGTAGGGCCACGTCGGCGAGGTCGTCGAAATAGTCGAGTCCTTCATCGGGGAGTGACCCTTCGTCGTATGTGTAAGGGACAACAAAACCGAGATCAAAGTCTTGTAATTCCTCTGGCTCAGTTTGGGAGATTTCGCTTTTCTTAACAGAAACTCCCTGGTTCTCTAATTCTTCGACTAAAATATCGGCAACGGCTTCGTTGTTACCGGTAATTGTGGCAAAAACGACTTGGGCTGTGAGATTTGCTGCAGGCATTGTCTGCCTCCTTTGGTTATGAGATTTAGTATCATTATACAAAATTTACCGGGGCTTCGTTTGAACAAAAGAATAACAAAGATGATTTGAAAGACTGGTAATTTTAAAATTCTTGTCTTATAATAGTCACAAATACGAGGAGGATGTTTGATATGGCATTGAATAAAGACCAAGTTGCAGCCTTGCAAAACGTTTATGATAACGGCATTTTAGACCACGATGACAAAGCCCGCCAGGCACTAGCCCAGGTTTTGGCTGACGCGAAATAATTGATATTTTGTTTTGGTCGTGTTATATTTAATCATAGAAATTGCTGATGAGGATAACTTAGGTTAGCAAGTCCTGATAGAGAGCTTACGGTTGGTGGAAGTAAGCAGGGCCCTAATTTTTTGACTACCTCTGAATGGCTAACGAGTAGGAATTGAAAGTTAGCCCGGGTGACACCGTTAACTGTCTCAAAGACCCAGGTATTGATTTTATCTGGAAATTGGGTGGTACCACGGTGACACGTCCCTTTGTGCAAACGCACAAAGGGATTTTTTTGTCCCTAATTTTCCAAATCAGCAATTGAAAAAAGAAAGAAGGCAATCATAATGGCAGAAATTACATTAAATTTCCCTGATGGCGCTCAGAAGTCTTACGAGGCTGGCATCAAGCCCATTGAAGTTGCAAGTTCAATTGCAAAGTCATTGGCAAAAAAGTCTGTTTCAGCAAAGCTGAATGGACACTATGTTGGGATGAATGATCCTTTGACCGAGGGTGGCGATTTTCAATTAATCACTACTGCGGACGAGGAATCATTGGACATCCTGCGTCACTCGACCTCGCACTTGCTTGCTCAAGCAATGCGTCGCTTGCCAAAGTTTGCTCACGCACACTTCGGAGTTGGACCATTTATCGAAAACGGTTTCTATTACGACACTGATAACGGTGCTGGAAACCAAGTTTCTGTGGAAGATTTCCCAGAAATCGAAGCGATGATGAAGAAGATTGTTAAGGAAGACTTGCCAATCTTGTCACACGAAATCAGTCGTGCCGAAGCCTTGGAAACATTCAAGGATGACCCATACAAGGTGGAATTGATTAATGATTTGCCTGAAGACGAGCCAATTTCAGTGGCCGTTCAAGGTGAGCATATTGAATTAGACCGTGGTGGTTTGGTGCCATCAACTGGTTGGATTAAGCACTTTAAGTTGGTTTCTGTTGCTGGTTCATACTGGCGCGGTCAATCAGACAACGCTGTTTTGCAACGTGTTTATGGAACGGCCTTCTGGAATGCCGAAGACTTGGAAGCTGATTTGCAACGTCGTGCCGAAGCCAAGGAACGTGACCACCGTAACATCGGTCGTGACTTAGACTTGTTCTTCACGAGCCAAAAGGTTGGTTCAGGCTTGCCAGTTTGGTTGCCAAATGGGGCAACGATTCGTCGCCAGGTTGAACGTTA
The DNA here is from genome assembly GCF_016860625.1 of Fructobacillus tropaeoli. Classification (NCBI taxonomy): domain Bacteria; kingdom Bacillati; phylum Bacillota; class Bacilli; order Lactobacillales; family Lactobacillaceae; genus Fructobacillus; species Fructobacillus tropaeoli. Next base: position 280,419 of record NZ_BOJU01000002.1, on the reverse strand, counting down.
CATCGTTGATAAGGAATTGGCCAACGATTACTTGCATGTTTACACACCAGTTTTGTCAAACTTGAACTTGTATAAGACTTCAGGTCACTGGGATCACTACCGTGAAGACATGTTCCCACCAATGGACATGGGAGATGGCGAATTCTTGGAATTGCGTCCAATGAACTGTCCTTCACATATTTCAGTTTACCAACACAAGCCACGTTCATACCGCGACTTGCCATTACGTATTGCTGAATTGGGCATGATGCACCGTTATGAAAAATCAGGAGCCTTGACCGGTTTGTCACGTGTTCGTGAAATGACTTTGAACGATGGACACACTTTCGTAGCACCAGACCAGTTGGAAGAAGAATTCAAGTCAATCTTGAAGATGACCATGGCTGTCTACGAAGACTTCAACATCACGGATTACCGTTTCCGTTTGTCATACCGTGACCCTGAAAACACTGCTAAGTACTTTGACGACGATGAAATGTGGGAAAAGTCACAGGCACAGTTGAAGCGGGCTATGGACGACATGGGCTTGGATTACTTCGAGGCACCTGGTGAAGCAGCCTTCTACGGTCCTAAGTTGGATATCCAAACAAAGACGGCCTTGGGTGGTGAAGAAACATTGTCAACCATCCAATTGGACTTCTTGTTGCCAGAACGCTTTGATTTGACTTATGTCGGTGAAGATGGTCAAGATAACCACCGTCCAGTGATGCTCCACCGTGGTATTGTGGGAACGATGGAACGCTTCACGGCCTACTTGATCGAAATGTATAAGGGCGCTTTCCCAACATGGTTGGCACCTTTGCAAGTTCAAATTATTCCTGTTAACAACGGTGCTCACGGTGCTTATGCTAACAAGATTAAGCAAGAATTGCAGGAAGCTGGTTTGCGTGCTAACGTCGAAACTAAGGAAGCCAAGATGGGTTACTTGATTCGTGAAGCACAAACCAAGAAGGTACCATATACGTTGGTCTTGGGTGATGATGAGCAGGATAACCAAACGGTTACGGTTCGTCGTTATGGCCAACAAGAAACCGAGAAGATGTCAGCTGATGCCTTTAAAGACTTAGTCTTAAAAGATGTTGCCAACTACTCTCGAGTAGCAGAATAATGTAGTAACCAACAATCGATCCACTTCTTGGTGAATCGATTTGTTGTTTGTAAGAGCGTTTTTAAACGCGAAATTAAAGGATTAAAAGAGATATATCATGTCTTCAGAAAATAACGGAGCTCTTGAGGGAGATAAAGGGCTCAGTAACCGTCACGTTCAGCTGATTGCTATTGGTGGAACAATTGGAACCGGACTTTTCATGGGTGCCGGGGATTCGATTCACTTTGCTGGACCAGCAATTTTGCTGACGTATGCCGTTATTGGCTTATTAATGTTTGTTGTGATGCGTGCGATTGGGGAAATGCTCTATGCTGACCCAACCCAGCATACGTTTATTGCCTTCATGTCAAAGTACTTGGGCCAGAAAACCGGAACTTTTGCTTCCTGGTCTTATTGGTTGACCGTTGCCTTCATGGGAATGGCCGAATTAACAGCGATTGGAAAGTATGTCCAGTTCTGGTTCCCATCATGGCCAGCCTGGTTGATTCAAATTGTGATTCTCGTGATTTTAACTTCAGTTAATTTGATTGCGGTAGCATTGTATGGTGAAGCTGAATTCTGGTTTGCGATGATTAAGATTGTGGCGATTTTGTCACTGATTGCTACTGGAATTATCATGCTGTTGACCGGCTTTAAGACAAGCCAAGGAACGGTTTCGGTTAACAACTTGGTTAGTCACTTCTCACTGATGCCAAATGGTGTCGGTAACTTTATTAACAGTTTCCAGATGGTCATGTTTGCCTTCGTTGGAATGGAATTTATTGGAATGACAGCAGCCGAAACAAAGGATGCTCGTAAGGTTTTGCCGAAGGCAATTAACCAAATTCCTTTCCGAATTTTGTTTTTCTACTTGGGTGCCTTGGCAACCATCATGGTCATCTACCCATGGCAACAGATTCCTGCTAACCAAAGTCCCTTTGTGGCGGTCTTTAAGTTAGCTGGGGTTAACTGGGCCGCAGCCTTGGTTAACTTCGTGGTTTTGACATCAGCTGCTTCTGCTTTGAACTCTGTCATTTTCTCAGCCTCACGAAACTTCTATTCATTGGCTGTGGAATCAAAGATCAAGGTTTTGGAGCCCTTTACTAAGATGTCAAAGCACAAGTTGCCTGCTAACGCTGTTTTGATTACCGCAGCTTTGGTGGCTTGTTCAGCCATCATTGCTGTGTTGCCACAAATTTCGGATGCCTTTACTTTCGTTACTTCCGCCTCAACCGATTTGTTTATCATGATCTATGTGTTGACGTTGGTAACATACTGGCAGTATCGTAAGTCAAACGACTACTTGAAGGACGGTTTCTTGATGATTGCGCCAAAGTTCTTTGTGCCAATTGCCATTATCGGCTTTGTCCTGATTTACTTGACGTTGTTCTTTAACCAAAGCGCAATGGTACCGGCTATCGGTGCAACCATTTGGTTAATTGTCTTTACGACTGTCCAGGCCTTTAAAAAGGCCTAACGCTTTTTGATTCGAAACGAGACTAATTTTACCTTTGAATTCTGAAAATAAATCAGAAGCAACTTAGATTTGATTGGTATCGTGATTAGATTAAAAGCGTATCCTAGTAAGAAAGTAGAACCTGTCAACAACCACCACCCAACAGGCTTATGCTTGTTGAATGTCACTGGCTAGTACAGCGTGATGCTGGGCCTTACAAAACGGAGAAAAGAATGAGTACCATAATTGATTTTACTTTGCACATTGATGCCCACCTGGCAAACTTGGTTTCCCACTTTGGTATCTGGACCTATTTGATTTTATTTGTGATTGTTTTGATTGAAACTGGGGCAGTGGTTTTGCCGTTTCTACCAGGTGATTCATTGCTGTTTGCCGCCGGTGCCATTTCGATGACACCAGCTGGTCAGGAAGCCGGTTTGAATCATTGGGTCTTTATGGTTGTCTTCTTTATTGCCTCCGTTGTTGGGGATTCCATGAACTATTGGATTCTTCGGACTGGCGGGCGCGAGTTGTTAAATCATCGGCCGTTTTCAATTATGATTAAGCCCAAGTACATTGAAGAGGCGGAACAGTTCTTTGCCAAGCGCGGTGCAATGGCCATTATCTTAGGCCGTTATATCCCAATTGTGCGGACTTTCGTTCCTTCTGTGGCTGGTTTGTCCAAGTACAATTTCCGTAAGTTCCTTGAATATACCATGATTGCTGCGCTTTCATGGACCTTCATTGCCACCGGTGCCGGTGCTTTGTTTGGAAATATTCCATTTGTGCGCGAACACTTCACATTAATTATTATGGGGATTGTTTTGGTTACGTTGTTACCTTCAGTTATCGGTGTAGCTCGGTCATTAATGAAAAAGAAAAAGCAACAGTAAAAAAATTAGTTCTCAAGCAGGTGTGACACTCGTCGGCCTGCTTTTTCTTTGGTCAAAACTTGTTATAATAAGAGCATGAATAATTTTCGAATTTTACAACAATTAAGTCAGCAAAGTATCGAGCAAGTTGGAGCAGCAACTGGGCTGCAAATCAGTGATTTACAGGCCTTTGCTGATGGGCAAAAGGAGTTAGCGATAGCTGATTTGGAACGGCTCTGCCTTTACTTTTCACATTGCTTGGATCAATTGGGCAACGCCAATCAGGCCAATCTGTCAAAACATCCGATTCATATTCGGTTGACAACGGATTACCTGTTAAATCTGGGCATTAGCCTTTCAGACTGGATTTCACTGCAATGGGCCTTGGAGGGCAATTGGGCTGGTGACCAGCTAGCTGTGGGCTTCTTCACGGCAGACCAGACCCTGGTTAAAGTCGTTGAAAATTCAGCTGATTTTACCAAGGCCTTTGCCGGTTACCTCATTTTGGCCCTTGAGGGTGAATTTACCCCCTATATTGATGAAATCCATGATAATGTTCATTATGATTGGCGGATTTTACGATATCGGTCCCAGGCTGATTTTCAAGATATTACGAATGAACTCGCCAACACGCCACTAAAGGAGATTGAAGCATGACCATTAATTTGATTTTAGCAACTGACGCCTACAAGCTGACTCACCATTTGCAGTACCCACAAAACATCGATAAGTTGTATTCCTATGGGGAAGCTCGGATTGGTGGCAAGTACCCAACTGTATCCTGGTTTGGGCTTTCGATGATTCTTCATGACTATTTTCAAACGCCAGTGACAGATGAGATGATTGACGAAGCGGAGCGGGTTTCAGAAGAAACTTTTGGGACCAAGGAATACTTTAACCGTGAAGTTTGGGAAAAGGTTCGCGACTTGGGTTATTTCCCGGTTAAAATTAAGGCTCTGCCAGAGGGAATGGAAGTTCCTGCAGGCAATGCCTTGTTCACGTTGGAGTCAACTCGTGATTGGTTTGCCACTTCGCTAAATGCTTTGGAATCACTATTGATGCATGTTTGGTATCCAACGACGATTGCGACCAATTCGATGTATATCAAAAAGCGTTTGTTACCGCTGGTTGAAAAAACGGGAACAGCGAGTTCATTGCCTTTGATGGTCAATGACTTTGGTTTCCGCGGCGCAACGGGCGTAGAGGCCGGTGCTCAAGGCGGTGCTGCTCACTTACTGCACTTCCGTGGTTCAGATAACCTCTTGGCCTCAAATTACTTTGAGCATGTATACGGTGTGGCCGGTCGGGCGTTATCAATTTGGGCAACGGAGCACTCGGTGGCAACTGCTTACGGTCCTGGCGAAGGGGAGTTGAATTACGTCAATGCCCAATTGGATCGAACTCCGGATGATGCATTGGTTTCTATTGTGATTGATTCCTACGATACCTTTAATTTTGTCCGAAACGTCATTGGCTCTGAGCAAATGGTGGAGCGGATTAAGAACCGAGCTGGTCGGGTGGTTCTGCGTCCCGATTCGGGTGACCCCGAAACAATCGACTTGGCCGTTTTGGACCTTTTGGCCGAAATCTTTGGCACAGAAGCCAACGATAAGGGTTATAAGGTCTTGAAACACAATGTCGGTTTGATTCAGGGCGATGGCATGAAGGCCGAAACGATTATTGCATTGTATGAGGCCTTGATTAAGCATGGTTGGTCAACGGACAACTTGGTGGTTGGTTCCGGTGGTGGTTTGCTTCAAGAAGGTTTCACTCGTGATACCGAGCGTTTTGCCATCAAGGCAGCCTATGCCCATACCACTGACGGCCAAAACTTAGTGATTAAGAAGCAGCCAAAGACTGATCCATCAAAAGCTTCCAAGGCTGGCTTGCAAAAGGTGGTGGCCGATGAAAAAGGTCGAATCCACACGGTTAGTGTCGACGAACCAGGCCAAGATTTGCTGCAAACGGTTTATGAGGATGGCCAATTAACAATTGAGGATGGTCAAACGATTGTTGACCGTGCTGCTGGAGCCGATTTACTGTAAATTTGGTTGATTTCCAACCAGACCATTGAGGCCAAATTTGTGAAATTAATTGTTGCTACTGTAATAAATGTGGTACAGTTAAGTCACGAACAACAAAGGAGGAACCTGATGGTCGAATTTGTGTGGCAGACATTTTTACCAGTTACTTATCAGACTTTACAGGCCCCTTTTTTCTCAAAAAACAGTTTTCCGTTAATGGAAAACTGTTTTTTTATTTGATTTAGGAGGATACGATGGCAGCAGCAGTTAGTAAAATCAGCATGGATTTCATCACCCGATTAAATTTGCAAAATCCCCATGACGTAAAACCAGTCAATGGCGGGGATACAAACGCGACCTACTCACTTTATTCGGGGGACAAGCGGTACTTTTTGAAGGTGCAACCTAATCAAGACCGCCATTATTTTGACCACGAAGTGGCTTCCTTGAAAGCTTTAAGTGAATGGGTCAAGGTTCCCAAAGTCATGAAACAAGGGGAAAACCAAGGAAGCGCCTACTTGTTAATGAATTGGATTGAAACCGGTTCGAACAATCAATCGGCCTTGGGAGAAGCGTTGGCTAAACTTCACCACGCGAAAGGAAAAGCCTTTGGTTTTGAGGTCAATGCGGATAATGATTATTTTCCAAAGAATAACACCTGGTCAAGCTCGTGGGGAGAGTTCTTTGTGCACTAACGATTAGAGCCTCTAATGGCTTTGGCAAAAAAGCAGGCCCTCTGGCTAAATCAGCGTGGTGATCACTTTGAAAATCTCAAGAAAACGATTTTGGCAGATGACCATGTTCGCCAGGTAGAGCCATCGCTGTTACATGGTGACTTGTGGGCCGGGAACTTTATGTTTGATACCAATGACCAACCAGTATTCATCGATCCAAATTCTTTCTACGGTGACCGTGAATACGATTTAGCCGTGTCGAAAGTCTTTCCTGGTTTCAATGAGGATTTTTATAGTTCTTATGAAGCTGCTTATCCGCTAGAGGATGGCTATCAAGACCGGTTCAAGTGGTACGAGTTTTATTATGTTTTGCTTCACTTTGTTCGCTTTGGTGACATCTATGCACCACGATTAAATCGCTTATTGATCAGTTTCTAAGTTGCACATCATGACTAGACCAATTTGTTGACATCTTTTCAGGCAGTCTGTATAATTTCTTGGACGTCCAAAACGAGGAGAAAATCAGCTATGTCAACAATGAAAACGAAGCGTTTTGTGGCGACAACAGTCTTTGTTGCCATCGTACTATTACAAAGTTTCGTGCCATTCTTAGGATCCTTACCACTAGGAGCATTCGTTATTGGTGCCTCCGTCACGATTGTACCGATGACCGCCGTTTTGGCAGGAATTTTACTTGGCCCACGCTCAGGGTTAGTGGTCGGCCTCTTTTGGGGGCTGACTTCTTGGGTTCGGAATTTGATGCACCCTGGAACCATTGGTTCACTGATTTTTTCGAACCCAGTGACTGCTTTGGTGCCACGACTAATGGTTGGTCTTTTGGCCGGTTACTTAGCGGGCCTAGTGCTGAAAAAAGCGCGGTTGCCTTGGTGGGGGTTCTTCCTCCTTGGCGCCTTTGGTGCTTTATTGAATACCGCCTTAGTCATTTTGAGTACGACAGTGGCCTTTAAACTCTTCCCGGTTAGCGGAATGGGAATTCCACATGCCCATCTGTTTACCTGGTTAGTTGGCATTCTTGGCTTTAATTCCGGCTTTGAAATGATTGCAAACGGTTTGTTAGTGCTTTTGATTGGTCGGGTGCTCTTGGCCAAGTTACCAAACTTGCGCCCCGAATAATTCTGATTTTTGTGCAGCCATTTATATGGCTGTTTTTTTTAATGCAAAAATGGCTGTTGCTAAGCAAAAAAGAACTTAAACCAGGGGAGGATTAAGTTCTTTTGTTTGTTTTTTGAATGGATGCGCCTACCCAGACTCGAACTGGGAGCAAAGACTTAGGAGGTCCCCGTTTTATCCCGTTAAACTATAAGCGCGAACTCTATCATTATACAAAAAAAGAAGAGGGCTTTCAATTTAAATCAGAACAGGACGTGGGCCAAGGACTCATTTTTAAAAAGATTTAAGTGAGCACCTGGTTTTTGCTATAATGGTTATGAGTTAAATTCACAGTTATTTGGAAAGCGAGTTACAATCATGGGACAAGTCGTTGAAGTAAACCATCCATTGATCCAACACAAGTTGACAATCATTCGTGATGAGAAGGTGGGAACAAAGGACTTCCGGGCATTAGTTGATGAATTGGCAATGCTGTTGACCTATGAGGCCAGTCGCGATTTGCCACTGGAAGAAGTTCAGGTGAAAACGCCAATTCAAGAAACAACTAAGAAACAATTAGCTGGTAAAAAATTAGCTGTTGTGCCAATTTTGCGTGCTGGTTTGGGAATGGTTGATGGTATCTTGCAATTAATTCCAGCTGCTAAGGTTGGTCATATTGGGATGTACCGCGATGAAAAGACACTGGAACCAGTGGAATACTTCATTAAGCTACCAGAGGATATTGATCAACGTGAAGTTTTGCTGGTTGATCCAATGTTAGCAACTGGTGGATCAGCTAAGGATGCAATTTCTGCCTTGAAGAAACGGGGCGCTGAACAGATTAAGTTGATTACCCTTGTTTCATCACCAGAAGGCATTCAAGCAGTTACTGCTGCTCATCCTGATGTCGATATCTACACGGCTTCGATTGATGAAGGCTTGAATGACGATGGCTATATTGTTCCCGGCCTTGGGGACGCAGGGGACCGTCTCTTCGGTACGCACTAAAAAGTTAATTAAATGATGTGGAAACGAAAGCATAAACATGATGAAGACGACGCTCGTGTCCGACCGTCTTCCCGATTAGCTCTTTTTCAAAAGAAAGCTGGAGCTGATTTTACAGCGCAAAAAAAGTTGGCGATAATGGGTGCCATGTTGTTACTGATACTATCGCTTTTTCTGACGATTGCTGCGCTCAAAAATGATGTGCAAACGCAATCGGTTGGCCCAACACAGACAGCCTTACCGATGACGCTACAGGTTGCTGCCAGAAATGCGATTGTGATTGATGCAAAAACGGGACAAGTTCTTGGTGAAAAGGGAGCTGACAAGCAAATAGGTATTGCCTCCCAAAGTAAGATGTTAACCGCTTATGGCATTTTGCAAGGAATAAAAAAGAAACGTTTTACCTGGGACAGTCTGGTGACGATTACTCAGCAGTCTGACTGGTCTCAAAAGGACACCGCAACTTTCTCCCACCTAGAAATTTCTGCAGGCCAGAAGATAGCCGTAAAGGAACTTTTTGTGGCGATGTTTACCTCAAGTGCTAATGATGCGGCTCTGGCGTTGGCTGATTTTGCCAAAGAACAAAATCAGACGCAACAACAGGCTCTTGAAGGCTGGGCGAAGGATTTGAAGTTAACTGGATCAAAGTGGTATAACGCCGCGGGTCAGGTTAACAAGGATGCCTTTGACTATCAGGTTAAAAATGCTGATCCAGATGCAGAAAACACTGCTTCTGTGAAACAGTTGGCCATTTTAGCCTATCAAATAATTCGAGAAGATCCGAATATCCGCTCTTACTATGAGAAGCGGGGGTTGGTTTATCATCCGTCGGCAAACGAAACTAAGATTAAGCTAACGGAAGGGGCCAAGTTTGACCAGGAAATCAAGGCAAAGCTTTCGAATTCCAAAAACTTGATCTTTGAAGGGTTGAAGACTGGATCAACGCCGGCATCAGGTGGTGCCCTAACTGGCTTAATTAGAGATCAAAGCGGTCATGAATTTATTACGGTGGTTTCTGGCGCTGGTCGCTACACAGACCAGGTGCAACGCTACCAAAATACGATTGATGTGGTCAACCAAGTGCTTGACCACTACACACCTGTTACTTATCAAAAGGGGCAGGCGGTGACAAAAAATCAGTTCAAGAATAAAAATTTGGCTGGTGGTCACCAGAACCTAGTCATTGGGCAAAGCAGGACTTTTTGGTTAACGAAGGGGCAAACTGCAGTTGGTTACCAAAGGCCAAGTCGTCTGCAGTCGACTGTTACCAAAAAGGGTGCGACAGTCCTGACGGTTCAGCCAACCTTGAAGGCCAAATTCTTGCCGGAGGTGAGTGCAAAGGAGCAAACGCTTCAGCTGGTTAATCAACAAACTTATCGTCTTGGGCACTGGTGGCAAAAGATTTATCACTGGTTGAAGTTCTGGTAAGCATAAAAAAAGGGAGCCGTTTCGGGCTCCTTTTTTACTGCTTAATTTGCTTGGTCAATACCGGCACGTTCCTTTAACTTGGCCAATTGTTCATCCAAAGAATCATCGGCGGCTGACTTTGCCTGTTCTGCCTTTTCTTTGCCGGCTTCTGAAAGCTCATTGGCCTTTTGCTTGCCAGTTTCCGAAAGTTCATTGGCCTTTTGCTTACCAAGGGCAACGAGTTCTTCACCCTTTTGTTTGCCGGCTTCGGTGAACTCGTTGGCCTTCTTTTTCAAATCAGCCATTCGATCGTCATCCTTCAACAAAAGGTAAGCGAGGGCGGCATTACCAAAGAGGGAAGCGCCCAATAAAAAGTTCTTCATAACGGTATCTCCTTTATTTGTCATTCTTAGCTCCATTATCGACAAGTGACTAAGGATTGTCAACCAATATTACAAAAAAATGTCAAAAGCGACAAGGACTCAAAAGGGCCCGGAAAATGATATAATGATAATAGTTTAACATTGGAAAAAGGGGTAACTGATGATTAGTTTGAAGTCACCGCGAGAAATTGCGGCCATGAAAAAATCCGGTGCAATTATTGCCGGAATGCACTTGATGTTGCGCGACTTTATTAAGCCGGGTGTAGATACTTGGGATATTGAGTTAAAGTGTAAGGCTTACATTGAAGACCATGGTGGGGTGCCATTGCAAATTGGTTTTGAAGGCTTTAAGTATGCAACGACGATTTCGGTCAATAGCGAAGTCGCCCATGGCCTCCCTCGCAAGGGCTTGAAATTAAAAGACGGTGATTTGGTGAAGGTTGATACGGTTGTTGGCTTAGATGGGGCCGTTTCGGACTCAGCATGGACATACGCCGTTGGCAACGTTTCACCCGAAGTGAAAAAATTGATGGAAGTTGCAAAGAAGTCACTGTATTTGGGCATTGATCAGGCAGTGATTGGTAACCGGATTGGTGATATCGGTTGGGCAATTCAGGACTACACTGAAAATCAGAATGGCTATGGCGATGTTCGCCAATACATTGGCCACGGTGTTGGTCCAACGATGCATGAAGATCCACAGGTTCCTCATTACGGTAAGCCAGGCCATGGTTTGCGTCTCAAGGAAGGAATGGTCATTACCATTGAGCCAATGATTAACTTGGGTGGCTGGGAAGTCGAAACCGATGATACGCCTGAAGATGGTTGGACAGTTCGCACTTTGGACGGCTCATGGTCAGCTCAATATGAGCATACTTTGGCAATTACCAAGGATGGCCCAAAGATTTTGACTAGCCAAGATGAAGTAGAGGATGCCAAGTATTTGTAATTACTTTGGTTAATCCGTGCAAATCACATGTAAAAAGAAAGAGAGCCCAATGGACTTACCGCAAGCCTTTATTGATAAATACCAAGACCTGCTCGGGAGTGCCAGTGGGCCTTTTTTGCAGGCACTCCAAGAACCCGGGCAAAAGGGTTTTCGGATTAACCCATTGAAGGCCCAGCAGACACCAAGAGACTTGTCGCTGACCAAAAAAGTTCCCTATGGTCAGTGGGGATACTTTGGCCAAGTGGCCGGCAAGGGAATTGATCATTTAACTGGTTTAGTTTATTCACAGGAGCCATCGGCTCAATTTGTTGGTGAGGTGGTAAACGCCAAGCCAGGTGAAAAGATTTTAGATTTGGCAGCCGCCCCAGGTGGTAAATCAACTCATATTGCTAGTCAGCTGAACGGTCAAGGACTGTTATGGACGAATGAAATTTTCTTCGCTCGAGCCAAAATTTTGTCTGAAAACATTGAACGTTTTGGCGTCAAAAATGCCATCGTTTCCTCGATGGATGCTAGCGACCTCGCTAAGGCATTACCGGCATACTTCGATAAGGTTTTGCTTGATGCTCCTTGCTCGGGTGAGGGGATGTTTCGGAAGGATCACGATGCTATCCAGTACTGGTCAGCCTATTATCCAACGGAATGTGCCATGCGTTCGCATGAGATTTTGGAATCAGCGGTGAAGTTGGTTCGACCTGGTGGTGAGCTGATTTATTCAACTTGTACCTTTGCACCAGAAGAGGACGAGCAGACCATCGCTTGGTTGGTCAAGCATTATCCAGAATTTACCATCGAAGCCATTGACCGGCCAGCAGGGTCTGGCATTCAGGCCGGACGACCCGAATGGGCTGATGGTAACCCTGATTTAGCAAGGACTGCTCGTTTATGGCCGCAGGATTTACCTGGAGAGGGGCACTTTGTCGCTCGGTTGAAGAAGGCGGAGTTGGCGGAGGATGAAAGGCCTGTTAAGGCACCAAAGGCACAAAAGCCAAGTAAGATGTCTCAAGCCGATGTGACGCTGATGGAACACTTCTTTCAGGAATCGTTGCCTGGCTTTGACCTTGATGAAAGTCGGTTAAGAACGTTCGGTGATCGGGTATTCTTGTTGCCGGTGGACTGCCCTGATTTGAGCAAGACAAAGGTTTTGCGAGCTGGTTTGTGCCTCGGTACCCTCAAGAAGAACCGGTTTGAGCCAGACCATGCTCTGGCTTTGGCTGTCAATCCAAGTCAGGCAGGCAAGCAGGTGTATGACCTGGATGCCCATGATGACTTGGCCACCTATATCCACGGTGATGTGATCAATACAAAAGATGACCTGCAAAAGGGCTTTGTGTTGATGACCGCTAATGGTAACGGACTTGGCTGGGCTAAGTTCGTCAATGGTCAGTTGAAGAACTTTTTCCCAAAGGGATTGCGCTACTGATTTTGAGGTGGCAGGGTAGAGGTTGCAAGAATGTCAATATTTGTTGGCAGTTTGATGCGCCTACCCAGACCCGAACTCGTCTTAGAAATTAGCTAAATTGAAGCTTGTAAAGGAGAAAACGATGGCTTTTGCAAAGTCTGTGACCATCCCAAACGATGGCACGTATGAAATCGATCCGCAAATTAAAAAATTTGCCCTACTTGACCTTGGTTTTTTGACGAACAATGCCGGTGCATTTGTTCTAAAACGGCCATTGCAACCGGACCTACCAGTCGACCAATCAATTAAGTTGAAGGTCACGGTCAGCAAGGATTTGACCGGCTTTAAGATGGTTGTGGTTTCAGCAGGTGAGGTTGCCCCAGTCGACATCTTTGCCCGCGCTGATAAGGATGAATTGGTGAAGATTTATCGCTATTACTTACAAGAATTAGAAGACCGGCAGGTATTAAAAAAGCAATCATGACAACTTTTTATTTCGTCCGTCACGGACAAACTGAATGGAATTTGGAACGGCGCTTTCAAGGGGCACAGGGGGATTCTCCACTTTTGCCTGGTTCTTATGAGGATATGAAGAAGGTTGCCGGTTTCTTAAAAGACAATCATATTGACCGGGTTTACGCCTCACCGCTGCCCAGAGCAAAGGTGACTGCCGAACGCATCCAGGCTGATTTGCCAAATGAGCCTCGGCTTTCGTTGCATTCCAACATCGTTGAGGTTGGTTTGGGTGAATGGGAAGGCCAGGCGATGGCCGACGTGCAGAAAAAATATCCGGAAGCTTATGACGTTTATAAGAATCATTTGGAGCGTTTTGAGGGCCAGGGCTTTAATGGTGAAGGCTATACGAAGGCGGTCGCCCGTTTTCAAAAAATGATTCAAGAAATTGTCGCTAATCATCCGGATGACGCCGTTTTGGTGGTTGCCCATGGGTTGATTTTAACCTTTGGGATGACAAGTTTGCTGGGTATTCCTCGTGACCAAATCAGGTCATTGGGCGGCTTGTCAAATACATCAACGACAATTATTGAAACAAAGAATGGCCAAGATTTTGACTTGGTAAAATGGAATGAAACCAGTTACTTGAACAAAGATCAGGATGCCGGCACAACGATTTAAGTTGGTGAACCGCTCTGAATTTTGACCAATTAAAACTGGCACCGCTCTGATAGGAGCGGATACATAAGATGGTGAAGGTACGATGGCAAGGACAATTCGAGAGGACAATCAAATAACGGGCACGCTGCAAAACGTGATTTTTTCGGCAAATGATTCGTACTTTAAGATTCTGTCTGTTACGGTGAATGAGACCGACCTGGAAGATTGGGATGAGGAGGAAATCATTGTTACCGGGACCTTTGCCTCGGTCAAGCCAGGTTCGACCTACGCCTTTTTTGGGCAACTGGTCACGCATCCCAAATATGGCCAACAGTTCCAAGCCGCTCGCTACGAAAATCAGATGCCAGCGGATGAAAAGGGGCTTGTGGCCTTTTTTGCGTCCGGTGATTTCCCGGGCGTGGGGAAGAAGACGGCGGAAAAGATTGTGGACCACTTGGGTCAGGATGCCATCGACTTAATCTTGGCCGATTCGAGCGTTTTGACTGGTCTAGTCAAGCCAAAGGTTGCTGCTGATTTGGCCGAAAAACTCCAGGAAAATTTGGGCTTGGAAAAGCTTTTTTTGCTTGGCCACCAAATTGGCCTTTCCGCAGATGTTGCGGGACGACTCTTTGACCACTATGGGGAGGAGGCACAGGAGGTTCTGCAGAAGACTCCCTATCGCTTGGTATATGAATTTGATGGTTTGCCCTTTAAAAAGGTGGACGCCATCGCCAAGCAGGCCGGTTTTCCTGACGACCATCCTGACCGAATTCAGGCTGGCGTCTACGCTGGAATTTTAAATGCCTGTTATTCGGCCGGCCATACCTATCTTACGGTTGACCAGGCACTAGCAGCCGCCCAGTCGACCTTGCAGAGCAATAGTTCAAGCATGCAAACGGCCATTGACCAGGCCCTGGGTGCTTTGGTGAGCCAAGAACGGTTGATCTATGAGGATGGCAACTATAGCCCAACTGATTTAAAAGGGGCGGAAGTCCTTGTCAGTTCAAAGGTCAAAAGCTTATTAAAGGCAAAATCAGCCGTCCAAACGACTCCAGATTTGGTGGATACAACCTTTGTGGTCCCAGAAAATTTGGACTTAGATGAGGTCCAGCGGGCGGCGGTTGAAGCAGCCTTGACGAACCAGGTCTTTGTTTTAACTGGAGGCCCAGGAACTGGGAAAACAACGGTCACGAAAACGCTGGTTGCCACCTGGGAAGCGTTGGTTCGCCACCAGGCCCAAAGTCAGGGGCGCGACAAAGAGTGGGTCAAGCAAAATCGTGTTCGGCTGGCCTCACCGACTGGTCGGGCAGCCAAGCGGATGACTGAAATTACTGGTTACGAAGCGACCACCATTCACCGTTTGCTCGGTATTACGGATGGTGATGACGCCGAATTTGATGCCGATAACCCAATTTCCGGTGGCTTGTTAATTATTGATGAGGCCTCAATGCTCGATATTTCCTTGGCGGAAAGCCTCTTTGCGGCCTTGCCGAAGGACATGCATATCGTCTTAGTCGGGGATGCCGACCAATTGCCATCCGTTGGCCCCGGCAACGTCTTGTATGATTTGATTCAAAGTCAGGTCGTGCCCCACGTCGCCTTGGAACGGATTTACCGCCAGGGGAAAGGGTCAAGCATTTCAGCTTTGGCTCAGTCGATTAATGCGGGCATCTTGCCAAAGGACTTCGAGGAAAATCAGTCGGATCGCTCAACCTTCTTAACCACAGCTGACCAAGTCCCAAGAGCCGTTAGCCAGGTGCTGCAGGCGGCGGTCAAGAAGGGCTTTACGGCCGATCAAGTCCAGGTTTTGGCACCGATGTATAAGACGCCGGCTGGTGTCTTGGCTTTGAATCAAATTGCCCAGGACCTTTTTAACCCGGTCAAACCTGGGCAAAAGACCTTACAACAGGGGGAGACCATTTTTCGCTTGGGTGATAAGGTTCTTCAACTGGAAAATGACTCCGAACGAGATATTTACAACGGGGACATGGGGCAGGTCATTGCCATCCACTATAAGAAGGAGCCAGGTGTGGCTGCGGATTCGTTGGTCGTTGACTTTGATGGCCAAGAGGTTTGGTATACCAGTAAGACTTTAAATCAGCTGACCCTCGCTTATGCCACAACGATTCATAAGGCGCAAGGAAATGAGTTCAAGTTGGTCATTTTGGTCCTAACAGGCCAATTTAAAATTATGCTGAACCAAAATTTGGTTTACACGGCCATCACTCGTGCCAAGGAATCCTTAGTCATGGTGGGTGATTATAGTGCGTATGAGTATGCAGCGACACATCCGGTACCGGTTCGACAGACCTTTTTACAAGAACTATTAGTCGACCAACAGAATGGACGACGAGCTACTCGCGCTAAGCAAGCAGACAGCCGTGTCGGACAGTTAGCCGAGCATCAAGGACAGAAGGTTGACCGTGATGGACAAACAACTAATCTTGATAGCCAATCGGCTAGCCGTGCTGACCAGCCAGCTAGCCAGCAATCTCAAAAAAATGCAGTCAAGCAGGAAACCATTCAGCAATCCCAACCAACTGCAGTCAAGCAGGAAGCCCCCCGGCAGCCCCAATCGGCTGATTCACGTTCTGCTGAATTCGACCAGCGGTCACTAACGTCTTCGTCGCAGCAAAAACCAGCAGTGCAGACGCCACTGGCTGCCGACCAAATAGCTGGTGAAAGTGGATTAACAACCGCAACTTTGGCACAGGCCATGGCCAATCCAATGATTGGCATGGCTGATTTAAAGCCGGCTGATTTTATGCCCGAATCGCGGTAAATTTTTGTATAATAGTAGCAGATTAAGTCTTAGACCAGATTGCTTTTTGCAGTGGTCCCAGTCAATAAAATAACAAATTTGAATTTTTTGGAGTATTTATGACCGCCAATCCGAAATACCGTCTTTTTGATTTGGGTACAAACCCAGATTTAACTGAGGCGATTGCGAAACAATTACACACACCCGTTGCCCCGGTAGAGATTCAAACTTTTGCCGACAACGAAATTTATGAACGAATCGTTGATTCTGTCCGGGGGATTGACGTTTACGTTGTCCAACCTATTAGCGAACCGGTTAATGACAACTTTATTAAGTTGATGATTTTTATCGATGCCGCAAAACGGACGTCAGCTAAATCCATCAATGTGATTATCCCCTACCTTGGCTATGCTCGGTCGGACCGCAAGACGCGGTCGCGGGAACCGATTGTTGCCCGCTTGATTGCCAATATGTTGGAAAGCCAGGGCGTTAAGCGCGTCATGACGATGGACTTGCATACGAGTCAGGTGCAGGGATTCTTTGATATTCCTGTTGACCACCTGATTGCCATGCCTGTTCAAGCGAAATTCTACGAGGATCAGGGCTTGGTCGGACCGGATGTTGTCGTGGTTGCCTCTGGTTCATCAACTTTGAAATTAGTACAACGATTGGCTGAAGTTTTGCACGCTCAATGGGCCATTGTTGACCAAGACCGGGATCCTCGAGTGAAGACGGCGGTGACTGGAAACGTTGCCGGTAAGCACGCCATTATCTTGTCGGATATGATTGATACCGGTGAAGCAACGGTCAAGGCAGCTGTTGCCGTTCAAAAAGCAGGTGCCAAGACAATTGATGCCTTGGCAACTCACGCGGTCTTGTCGGGGGATGCGCCAAAGAAGCTCCAAGACTCGGTCCTTGACCGTGTAATTGTTACCGATACGGTGCCAATTCCAGCTGAAAAGCACTTTGACAAATTGACAGTGATTACAGCGGCCAACCTCTTCGCCGAAGCGATTGGTCAAGTGATTGCCCACAAGTCGATGGCTAAGGTCATGTTGAGCCCAGACCAACGTGAGGAACTCGAATGATGGTGGCTGATTTATTACGATTTGCTTCACCAGAATGGTCGGCGCTTGAAGAAGGTGGGGTATTGACCTCACAGTATGGTGCCTATTTGTCCCTAAAAACGCAGGACGAAGGAACGCTGACACTGACTTTTGCCAAGCATTATCCAAACCTGGTTTGGACGGTGACAATTGACGGTGAAAAATCAGAAGACTTGTTGGTTGTGGCTGACCATGTCAGCGTTCACTTGCAGGCTGACCACTACTACCAGCTCACTTTGGATCAGTGGGAGACGGGGCAGGTTGACTTCTGGCGGACGGGACTCGTACTTGCGGACCTCACTTGGTCAGGGGACGAAGAACTTTTGCCTGTCTTGCCAAAGGACGGTGAGGCAACGAAGCCTTATCTGACCTTTGTTGGCGATTCGATTGTTGCCGGTGAGGCAATGGCTGGTCCAAATCATGACCGCCACCAACCAGCTTTATCCTTTCCAGCTTTAGTAGCGAATCACTTTGACCGCCCGTTGAATCGAATTGCCTATGGCGGAACGGGATTGACCGCTCGGGCGCCATTCCAGGAGCCAAAGGCTATTGATGCCCTCTGGCAAGTTGGCGAGGGGATTAGCCGCCGGCGAGTGGTAACGGATCGAGTAATTGTGGCCTACGGACTAAACGATGCCAACTATGGGGCCAGTGACCAGGAATTCGCTTTTGGTTTGCGCGTCTATTTGTTAGAATTGGTAAAACGGTTCCATGGTGCTCATTTTTATTTGTTAACCCCTTGGAATGGTGCCTTTGTGGATATCGTTTTGGCTGAAGTTGCTCGCTTTAGCAACTTTACCGTTGTTCGGGCGGATCAATGGGGGATTCAGACACGTCCCTACCACCCTGACGTGTTGGCCCATCAGAAAATTGCAGAACAGTTAGTAGCAGTATTGGAGGAATAGACATGGTTTACCAAGCAGCAGAAGATCGTTATGAAAAGTTGCCCTATCGTCGAGTCGCTGATTCGGGCTTGATTGTACCCGCCGTTTCCTTTGGCCTTTGGCGCAACCTTGGCGATACCAAGCCATTGGAGAACTCTCGTAAAGTGATTTTGAAGGCTTTTGATGAAGGAATTTTTTCTTTTGATAATGCTTTTAATTACGGGCCAAACAATGGAACCGCTGAAGAAACTTTTGGTCAGGTGTACAAGTCTGATTTGAAGTCTTACCGAAACGAATTGGTGATTACGACGAAGGCCGGTTACCACATGTGGCCTGGGCCAATGGGTGAATTTTCTGGTCGCAAGACATTGATTAACGCTTTGGATACTTCACTGCAAAAGATGAACTTGGATTACGTCGACATCTTTTACGCTCACCGTTTTGATCCAAATACGAACTTGGAAGAAACTGCTCTTGCCTTAGACACTTTGGTTCGCCAGGGAAAGGCTCTTTATGTTGGGGTTTCAAACTATACGGCTGAACAGACGCAAGCCATTGCTGAAATCTTCAAGGAACTGAAAACGCCATTTATTGGTAACCAGGTTTCTTATAACATGTTAAATCAGGAGCAGAAGAATTCTGGTTTGTTGGACATCTTGGACCAACACCATGCCGGACTCTTTGCTTATGGACCATTGGCTGAAGGCTTGTTGACGGACCGCTACTTAAACGGGGTACCGGAAGACTTCCCAATCCACAAGACTAATGGTTTCTTGTTTGAAAACGGTCGCGATGCTTTGGCCGCTAAGTTGCGTGCTCTTAACGAGTTGGCCCAAGGTCGTCAACAGACACTGAGCCAAATGTCATTGGCTTGGTTGCTTCAAGACAAGCGGGTTGCTTCCGTTGTGATTGGGACATCATCGGTTGACCATTTGATGGATAACCTTGAATTTACGAAGAACTTGGACTTTTCTGCCGATGAATTGGCACAAATTGACCAAATTATTAGCCAATAATCATATAAAAAATAAAAGACCAATTTTGGTCTTTTTTTTATGCCGTTGTATGGCAGCGGACTCGATTGTTGATTTATCTGAAATCCTCCTTGATTTTTATGATTTAATTAATTTATGACTGTTAAAATATAAACAATACCAATTTTAAATTACGATGAACTGGAGGAGCCATGCTAAAAATTTATACTCGAAAAAACTGTGCTGAATGCGCCGCAACCAAGCTCTATTTAAAGACGAAGGGGGTTGCCTTTGAAGAGGTGTCGCTCGATCAAAATCCAGAACTCTATACTCATTTTAAAAATGAGGGAAAGAAGCGTACACCAATTGTGGAGTCTTCGGTGGGTGATTGGCTAGGATTCTCGCCTAAAAAACTAAATGATTATATACGAAGCGAAGCATAAAAATATTAAAAAAGTACCAAAGGAATCAAAAGTTTACTAGCAAAAAATGTTCTGTTAACTTTCTGAGTGAATCTAATAATCGTGATGAAATTCATTAGGTTTAACTGATTCTGGCGGGCTTTTTTTAGTGCCATTAAGTTGCTTGAAACGGTATTTTAACTAGCCAGTAGGGACTTTTTCCTGTAAAATTGATAGGTATTTTGCTATCTAAAAAATGATTGTTTGTTGGATAGCCGTGAATGGAGTTTTACGTTAATGGAAAAGAAACTTAGTTGGAAGCAGGCCCTGCTCCTGTTTTCATTGATTTTTGGAATGTTCTTTGGATCCGGAAACCTGATTTTTCCGGTTCACTTGGGACAAATTGCAGGTGCGCAATGGGGACCCGCTACGGTTGGCTTTTTGCTGAGTGCGGTTATCTTGCCGCTCTTGTCTTTGGTTGCTTTAGCGGTTACCCGGTCCGAATCAGTCTTTGATTTGATTCGACCATTAGGGCACAGACCGGCCACAATTTTCTTGGTTGCCTTGCAGCTATGCTTGGGACCAATCATTGTGGCTCCTCGAACGGCAACGGTTGCTTATTCGTTCTCCTTTGCTAATTGGCTACCAAAAGGGCAGCAACAAATTGGTCTGATTGTCTTTGCCTTGATTTACTTTATCCTCGTTTATTGGTCGTCAACGCAATCAACGAAGCTATTGGATATTATTGGCCGCTACCTAAACCCAATTTTCTTGGCCATGTTGGCTTTCATCTTTATTTTAGCCATCATCTCACCAATGGGTTCCACTCACCAAGCGGTGACAACAGCTTATCAGGGAAATGCGATTGCGCCGGCCTTTATTGAAGGTTACAATACGGTTGATGCGATGGCAGGACTGATTTTTGGGGTGACGATTGTGCATTCCATTCAAAAATTAGGTTACAAAAAGCCTGGCGAAATCGCGACGGTCATCGTGAAGACTGGAACCTTGTCGATGGTCGTTTTGGCCGTGGTCTATGTTGGCTTGATTTTGCTTGGAACGACTTCTTTGGCTCATATGCCAATCTCAAGTAATGGTGCCGTTGCTTTGACCAATGTGATGCTGTATTATTTCGGCCGTTTTGGTCAAATCTTTATCGCTGTCATGGGTACATTGGCCGTCTTTACTACGGCTATGGGGCTGACGGCATCCTTTGCCCGCGATTTAAACCGCGTTTGGCCCAAAGTTTCCTATAAAGGTTGGTTGGCCTTTGCCTCACTTTTGGCCTTTATTGTCGCAACACTAGGACTAGACAAGATTATTGTTTGGGCTGCGCCCATCTTGATGTTCCTGTACCCCATTGCGATTGTGCTGATTCTACTGAGTTTGTTGTCACCATGGCTAGGTCAGGGCCGCTTTCTCTATGGCTGGGCGTTGGGCTTGACGTTGATTGCAGCTGTCTTTGATGGCTTGTCAAACGCACCTTTTGCCAAGGACCTTGGTGGATTGGTCTCTTATACTGTTGGAACAACCACTCATGTCGGTTGGTACCAGACCCATATTTTTGGTGCCAGTGCCGGCTTTGGCTGGATTGGCTTTGCCTTCTTTGGCATTGTGATTGGCCTGATTTGCCAAAAACTGTTTGGAACAAAAACAAAGTCATAAAAATCAGGAGTGAAAACGATTTCGTTTTCACTCTTTTTTTGTGCTTCGGAATAATTGTGCAGCAAAAAAGCCTACCAGAAGTGATATGAATCCTGAAATTTGTTTGTCTAAATTTCGGGACCCAAATCAAGGGGTAGACTTTTTAAAAATTTATTCAGCTTCTTCGTTGATAATTCGGTATGCTAATGATTCTGACATTACCAAGTCGGTGACAAAGCCACCACGAAGAGCGCCGAGGGCCGCTTTTGACTTCGCCTTAGAGCGGACGACACCAATTCGTTTTGGTGTGGCGAGGATTGAATTCATATCCAAACCAACGACTTTGTCGGAGCCAACGTTTAAGATGTTTCCGTTAATGTCATATGGTCGACCGTAAATCATACCTGCAACTTCGCCCAATTTAACGTTGGGGAAGAGGCGGTTGATGTTTTGGTTCCAAATGGCGATTGATTCAAGCGAAGCAATCGTGCCCATACCAGTCAAAACAGTATCCATTTGCTTGGCTAAGTCGATGGTTTGCTTGATTGAAACCGCCTCATACAGACCGTTACGGACGGCATCATCGGCTAAGTAGAGGGGAGCGGGGAGCGTTAAGAACTCACCGGCAACCTTCTTGGCAGCACGTTCAACGATGCGAACGGAACCGGCCGTAGAGTTGTACTTCATGTTTTCCCCAACGAATTGGGTGAACTTAATCTGGTCTAAGGGATTGGACGTGATGGCATCAATCAGTGAGTACATCGTGTCACCCCAGGTCATCCCAACGATATGAGGACCATTTTCTAAGTGCTTAACCACCAGATTGGCCGCGTAGTTTGAAATCAAATCTTCAGTGGCACTTGTCGTGGTGTCATCTTGGATAATGTAGCAATTTGTGTTTGGAAATTTTTCCTTAAAAACTTGCTCTAACTGTGAATTACGGTTAGCAGAGGTGGCAATTTCAATTTTCACAACGCCGGTTTTCACGGCTTCTGTCAGGTACTTATTAATGAGGTACCGGGAAACGTCGTACTTGGTCGAAATTTCACCAAAGGACAACTTGTTTAGGTAGTAGTCTTCAGAAATCTGCGCCAGTAAATTTGGATCCGTTGTGGACATATTGTCATCCTTTTCCTTCTATTATTGATTTTCTTTAATTTAAGCCACGATTTTTGGTCTAAACAAGAAATCATTAAATTGATTCTACTACAAAATTCAAGATATTTACAATCAAAGTGTAAAATATTTTAAAAGTAAGACAAATTTAAAGATGGTAAAAAACTTTAAATATTGAAAAATGATTAATTATACATTTTATTTGTAAAAATATTAAATATTTTTCTTTACATTCGCTAATGTACAATTTAAAATGAATTTAGGATTTAATTCAAGTCTTCAAAAACATTAGGAGGCCAATATGGTAGATATGAATGAGGTCTTTGCACTTCATGAGCACCACCAAGGAGCCCTGACGATTCAGGGGACCTTTGCAATCAAGGACGCAGCTGATTTAGCCAAGGCATACACGCCGGGCGTGGCAGCCTTAGCCAAACAAATCGAGCGCCACCCAGAAGATCAAACGAAGTACACCATTTCGGGTAAATTAGTGCCGGTCATTACCGACGGTTCGGCCGTCTTAGGCCTGGGGAATATCGGCCCTGGGGCTGGCTTACCAATTGTGGAAGGTAAAGCGCTGATTTATAAGGAGTTTGCCGGTGTCGATGCGTTACCGATGGCTTTGAACCAGGTGCCAGTCGAAGAATTTGTGGCAACAATTAAGACAATGGCGCCATCCTTTGCAGGTATTCATTTGGAAGATATTGCTGCGCCACGCGTTTTTGAAATTGAGCAACAACTGCAGGAAGCCCTTGATATTCCGGTTTACCATGATGATCAAACTGGCACGGCCATCGTTGTGTTAGCGGCTTTGATTAATGCCGCGAAGGTTGTTGGTAAGCCTTTGACGGATTTGAACATTGTTATCAATGGTGTCGGTGCTGCCGGAGTAGCCACTGCAAAGCTTTTATTAGCGGCGGGCATTAAAAAGCAAACGCTCGTCGATATTCATGGCGTCATTCGAGCAGATGATCAGGACTATAATCATTTTCAACGTGATTTAGCAAAGCAGGTTGAACAAAGTCAGGGGCAAAGTCTGGATGAAGTTATCGACCAGCAAGACGTCTTTATTGGCCTTTCGGATGAACATCTTTTTTCGGCGGACCAAGTGCGACGGATGGCTGACAAGGCGATTGTTTTGGCGCTAGCTAACCCGGTACCTGAAATTTTGCCAGACGAAGCTAAAGCTGGTGGTGCTGCTGTCGTTGCGACTGGCTCATCTCAGTGGGCTAACCAGGTGAACAATATTTTGGCCTTCCCGGGTCTGTTTAAGGGACTTTTGGCTACTGATTTAAAATCAGTTTCGATTGAATTGCAGCTCCATGTCGCAACAGCCCTGGCGAACTTAGTTGAGCAGCCAAGTGCAGAAAAAGTTGTGCCAGCTGTCTTTGATACTGGCGTGGTGGCGGCAGTGGAAAATGCGGTGTTGGCTTTTGCCAAACAAGAACACTAAAGTAGCAAGTTAAGGTAAGAAGGTGGGGCGTCGATAGTGGAAACTATTCAAGAAATTTATTTGACTAACCCAGCTACGAAAAAGGATTGGCAACGGTTTTTAACCAGTCAGGGCTTAGATAACTTTTCAAGCCAAGAGCTGGCTGCCATTGATAAAACCTTTGCAATCTATGACGACCAAGGCCAAATGGTTGGAACCGGCTCGATTGCTGGTCAAACGTTGAAATATTTGGCCGTTTCGGCGGCTGGTGCTTCTAAGGGGGCCAGGTTTAATCGCCTGGTGTCAACGCTCGAAACGACGCTGGCGCAAGATGGCATCTTTCATTTATTTGTTTTTACCAAGTTGCAATACGAACAGAGCTTTGCCCATGTTGGCTTTGCCACTTTGGCGAAGACTAGTGAGGGCCTGATTTTAGAAAAAGGCTTGCCAAATGTGGCTAGCTTTTTGGCGGCATTGCCTAAAAAACCAGCTTCAGCAAAACAAGTAGCAGCGGTTGTTTTAAATGCCAATCCGTTTACCAAGGGGCACCGGTACTTGGTGGAGACGGCAGCGCAAAAGAATGACTTTGTTTATGTATTTGTGGTTGAGGAGGACCAATCGTTGTTCACGACTGAAGAGCGCTTACGCTTGGTTCAAGAAGGAACAAGCGACTTGGCAAATGTCGTGGTGGCAACTGGTGGACCTTACATGGTCTCCAGTCTGTCTTTCCCGGCCTATTTTCTGAAGGATGACAGTCAGCGGGTTTCTTACCAAACGCGCCTCGATGCCACTTTGTTTAAGGAACAAATTGCCAAACCATTGGGCATCACAAGCCGTTATGTTGGGACGGAACCGCTGTCACAGACAACTGATCAGTATAATCAGGCGTTGCAAGAAGTGCTCCCACCAGAAGTTCAAGTTGAGCTGGTACCAAGAATGAAGGAACCGACGGACAGTCAGCAGGTTATTAGTGCTCGAACAGTTCGCAAAGCCATTCAGGCAGGGCGAATTCAGGATGTGGCTGACATGTTACCAGTGTCGAGTCTTTCCTTTATTGAAAAATATCTCACCGACTTACAAGCAAGAATCAAGAAAGGACAAAAAATCGATGGAAATTAAGAAAACCGCTTTGGCGGGGACCCTCGAATCTTCGGATGTTCAAATTATGGTCAGTCAAGGCACAAATGGCCTCGAATTTGACTTGGTTTCAGACGTAGCCAAGCAGTTTGGGGACCAAATTCAAGCAACGATTGAAGGAGTCTTTGCTGCCTATGATATTCAAAATGCCGTCATTAAGGTAGTTGACCAGGGAGCCTTGGACCCCGTGATTAAGGCGCGGGCTATCACGGTTTGCCAACGGGCCTTGGATCAAGTTGATCAGCCACAATGGGAGGTGCTCTAATGGTTGCAAGTGAGCGTTTACGACGGACCATGATGTTCGTTCCTGGTAATAATCCGGGGTTAATCAAGGATGCCGGTATTTTTGGGGCTGACTCGATTATGTTTGATTTGGAGGATGCGGTTTCATTGGCCGAAAAAGATGCCGCCCGATACCTCGTTTATGAGGCATTATCTCGCTTTGATTATGGGGATGCGGAATTAGTCGTTCGAATTAACGGTTTGGATACCCCCTTTTACCAAAATGATATTAAAGCGATGGTGAAGGCTGGCATTGATGTGATTCGTCTGCCAAAAACGGAATCTGCTGAGATGGTTCAAGAGCTCGAAAATTTGGTTGCCTCAGCAGAACAGGAATTTGGTCTGGAAGTGGGTTCAACTCATCTGATGGCCGCCATTGAATCAGCCAAGGGTGTTGTTAATGCCAATGAAATTGCGGCTGCTTCTAATCGAATGATTGGAATTGCGCTGTCTGCCGAAGACTACACGACCGATATGAAGACCCACCGTTACCCGGATGGTCAAGAATTGTTGTATGCACGCAATGTCATTTTGCATGCCGCTCGAGCAACAGGAATTGCAGCATTTGATACCGTCTTTACGAACTTGGATGACGAGGAAGGCTTTATCCGGGAAACGAAACTGATTCATCAACTTGGTTTCGATGGAAAATCAGTGATTAATCCAAGACAGATTCCTTTGGTTAACCAAGTTTATCAACCAAGTCAAAAAGAAATTATCAACGCGCAAAACGTGATTATGGCCATTAAGGCTGCCCAACAAAAGGGATCAGGTGTGATTGCCATTAACGGTCAGATGGTTGACCGACCGGTTGTGCTACGAGCAGAACGAGTGATGGCTTTGGCGAAGGCGAACCACCTTGTTGATCAGGAGGGAAATAACATTGAAGAATAAAGTGCAGCGCGAAATTCCAGATGAAATTTTAGACCAGTACCATGATGGCGGTTTTCAATCAGTCAACTTTGGTCATCCAACAATTCAAAGGGTGGCACCAAAGGTGCTGGCACAAACCGGTCCTAGTAAGGTTGTTGACTCCATTCAACAGGTTGTCCGTGATACTGTCCGTGATGGCATGACGATTTCTTTCCATCACCATTTTCGGGAAGGTGATTTTGTCTTCAACATGGTGATGCGAGAAATCATTGATGCCGGCTATCAAAACCTTTCGTTAGCTCCTTCATCATTGACAAACGTGATGAATGATATCGTGGTTGAAGCGATTGAGAAGGGCGTTGTCACCAATATTACCTCTTCTGGGATGCGGGGGACGCTCGGTGATGCGATTTCTCACGGCGCTCTCAAGAATCCGGTAATCTTCCGATCACACGGAAATCGGGCGCGGGCAATTGAGTCCGGTGAAATTCAAATCGACGTTGCCTTTTTAGGTGTGCCAAACGCCGATGAGATGGGTAACGCCAATGGGATGGATGGTGAAACGGCCTTTGGGTCTTTGGGCTATGCCCTGATGGATGCCCGCTATGCTGACAAATTAGTCCTGATTACGGACGATTTAAAGCCTTATCCAAACACCCCCGCTTCCATTCAGCAAACTGAAGTTGACTATGTGGTCAAGGTGGACAAGGTAGGTGATCCAGATAAGATTGGCTCTGGGGCGACCCGCTTTACCAAGGATCCGAAGGAACTGCAAATTGCTAAGATGGTGAATGAAGTGATTACACACTCACCATACTTTCAAGATGGCTTTTCTTTCCAGACTGGTTCTGGTGGGGCGGCATTAGCCGTGACCCGTTTCTTGCGCCAGTCAATGATTGAAAAGCAGATTAAAGCATCCTTTGCTCTGGGTGGCATTACGAAGCCAACGGTCGACCTCTTGAAAGAGGGCCTGGTTGCTAAAATCATGGACGTCCAGGACTTCGATAAGGGAGCAGCCTTTTCAATGCGAGAGAGCCCAAATCAGCAAGAAATCGACGCATCATGGTATGCTGACCCGGCTAATAAGGGGGCCATGGTTGATAAGTTGGATGTTGCCATTCTTTCAGCCTTGGAAATCGATACTGATTTTAACGTGAATGTGATGTCCGGCTCCGATGGTGTGATTCGTGGTGCAATCGGTGGTCACCAGGATGCGGCAACGGCTAAGTTAACGATTATTTCCGCTCCTTTGGTTCGCGGTCGAATTGCCACGGTTGTTCCAGCAGTCACCACGGTGATTACACCGGGTGATTCGATTGATGTTTTGGTAACCGAAATCGGCATTGCCATTAATCCAAAGCGGCAGGATCTGAAGGATACTCTGGCAAAGGTGCCGGGTCTGCCAATCTATTCGATTGAAGACTTGCAAAAACGCGCGGAGAACTTGGTCGGTCGACCTAAGCCACTGGCCTTTAAAGATCGGGTAGTCGCCTTGGCTGAATATCGCGACGGCACTTTAATTGACGTCATCAAGGAAGTACAAGATTAACAGTAAGATTGGAGGGCAGGGAAACCGGCCCTCTTTTCTATCGCGGTAGTTAATTGTGGATTTTGTTAGAATAGACAATAGAAATCAGTTTGGAAGGAAAGAAGATGCTTGAATTGTTTGCCGATGGTCAGGCGGTGACCTTAGACCAAGTTTTAACTAATCGTGAGTGGCGGTCAGCCGTTCAGCAACAATTGGAAGCTGATTTTCCAGACCAGGTCGTGGTGGCGGTGAAGTTGAATATTGCGGGCCCAATTAAAAATAGCCCAAAAATCCGACAGATTTTTATGGCTGGCTGGCAAGTGATCAAGCAGGCTGCTGTTAGTGACAGTGCCGCTATCAAAAAGGTTCATGTTGATGAACAACGGATCACCGGCCCCGAGGCCTTTTTGGTTCTGGACGGGCAGCTGAAAAAGTGGAAGCAGGAGTTGTTGCGCTTCGAGGAAGACTTTGCTTTGGGCCGTTTGTTTGATTGTGATGTGATGGCTGATTCGGCGAAGGGCTACCAGCTGTCACGTCGAGACCTGGGTTTGCCTCCTCGTCGCTGCCTGGTTTGTGATGAGGATGCGAAGGTCTGCGCTAAGGAGGGACGCCATCCGCTTGCTGCGGTCCAGGCAGCAAGTAATCAGTTGTACCGGGATTATTTCGTGACTGATTTAACCCTGCCAGCTTGGTCGCAAGATTTTGTGGTGGATGCGGCCGTTGTCGCTTGCCTGCAGGAAGTGGTTTTGGCACCAAAGCCGGGCTTGGTTGATCCGATTTCAGCCGGCGCCCACCATGACATGACGGTGATGACCTTTGTTGATTCAGCCGTAGCACTAAGACCATACTTTGAGAAAGCCTTTGAACTGGGACAAGACTTTAGTCAGGCGGAGGCAACGGACTTGCTAGCGGCCTTGCGACCAGAAGGAATCAAGGCGGAGCAGGCTATGTATCTGGTGACAGATGGGGTGAATACGCACAAGGGTGCGATTTTTACGTTGGGCATTTTAATTGCTGCCTATGGATTGGCAACCCAAGATAAAGAATTGACAACCTTGCAAGAGGTCTTAAATTTCGTCCAAAAAATCAGTGCAAATGTCTTAACTGATGACTTAGTGAACTCAGCGCATGACCGACAAGAAGAAACTGCTGGCCATTACCAGTACCGGACCTATCAGTTGACAGGTGTTCGAGGTGAGGTTGCCGCCGGTTTGCCAGCGTTAGCGCAGGTTGGCCTGCCAACATTCCGTGACCGGCCGGGAACCGTGACAAACCGCCTTTTGGATACCCTGATGGCACTAGCGGGGGCGATTCAGGATTCCACGCTGATTAAGCGCGCGAATACGCCGGCAATTGTTCAGCAGATGCAAGGCTGGGTGGATGAATTTTTCGATCTTGGCGGCGCTGAGACGACAGCTGGTCAAAAATATTTAACGGCGTTGAACCAAACCATGATTGAGCAAAACTTGAGTATTGGCGGGGCGGCGGATTACCTGATTTTGACTATTTTTATTAGTCGTTTGTCAGGTTTGTTATCATAATCATAATCAAAAAAGAAGAGGGACATGGGGATGGCTTTTTTTACAACGAGTGATGGTGTACGAATTAACTATACAGATCGAGCGGGGGATGGTCCCGTGGCGGTTTTACTGTCGGGATTTTCTGGCATCCAAGCCGAATGGTCTTATCAAATTCCAGGATTAGAAGCGCGTGGTTATCGGGTCGTGACGATGGACTGGCGGTCACACGGGCAGTCGGAACGGACAACTAAAAACTTGCGGGTTTCCCGCCTGGCGGCTGATTTACATGAACTCTTTGAATTATTGAAAATTGACGAAATTACGTTAGTTGGGCACTCGATGGGCGGATCGGTTATTTGGGCCTATCTGTCGTTATTTGGCCAAGAAAAGTTGAAACAGTTGGTCATTGTTGACGAAAGCCCCAAGCTCTTAAACGAAGGAAACTGGAGGGCCGGCATCCGCAATCTCACTTGGTCGACTTTTGGAACTGTGTCTAAAACCTTTATTAAGCAACACTTGACCGCTGTACCAGTCGCGCCAGAGTTTAAGGCCTTGTTGAAAGAAGATAAGGTCAAAAATCCATTCGATTTTGATTTGGCCTATCCGTTGATGAAAAATCACTTACTAGAAGATTGGCGTCAGGACTTGGCAGATTGTACGTTGAAAACGCTGTTTGTTGCTGGCGGGGCCTCGCCTTTATGCAAAATCGGCTATTACCATGAGTTTGAGGACTTATTGAACCAAAATTCTTCTTTAAAAGTTATACAAAAAGCTGGTCATTTGCCTCATTTAGAAATTCCAGAAGAATTTAATCAAGTATTTTTTGAATTTATTGATTAATTTTATAAAATTTGTGATAAGATAACCCTAGATACGATAACAGATGTAATTGATGCAGGAGAATGTAGATGAAGAAAGATAGACAACCGTCAGGTGCTATCAGCTTCTTTTCGAATTTCGAAGCCAAGCTGAAAATTGTTGGTTTAGGGGGAACGGCCTTCCTTTTGATGACCCTTTTTATTATTTGTGGTCCTCTGGATGGATGTTTTACCCGATAACATGGGCGGAGCGCTGTTTACGCTTGTTATTTTCGGTGGGGCCCTGTATTATCTCGGCAGTCATTTGCCAATTTTTAAGTCTTACTTGGGCGGTGGATCGGTTTTTGCCACTGTGGGCGCAGCCATTATTGCTGGACTAAGACTGGTACCAAGTGGTGCGATTGGCACGGTGCGCAACTTTATTTCAACCTCTAATTTTTTGGAATTTTATATTGTGTCGCTGATTATTTCGGCCATCTTAAAGATGGACCGACAATTGTTATTAAAATCAGCGGTGCGGTTTTTACCAGTTGCTTTCTTGGCCATGGTTGCTAATTTCTTCATCGTTGGCTTGGTGGGGCAGTTGTTAGGATTGGGCTTCGTGCATACGTCGCTCTACATCTCCTTTCCGGTTATGGCCGGTGGCGTGGGAGCCGGCATTGTGCCACTATCAACCATCTATGGTTCGGCTCTTGGGGTGCCGGCAGGGCCAATCTTG
This sequence comes from Fructobacillus tropaeoli, assembly GCF_016860625.1. Classification (NCBI taxonomy): domain Bacteria; kingdom Bacillati; phylum Bacillota; class Bacilli; order Lactobacillales; family Lactobacillaceae; genus Fructobacillus; species Fructobacillus tropaeoli. Next base: position 249,743 of record NZ_BOJU01000002.1, on the reverse strand, counting down.
TCGCAGCTGTTCCCAGCCCTTGTGTTATCCAATCTACTCGCGATTATCGGTGCGGGACTCTTGGTTAAAAACACTGAGCAATCGACCTGGAACGGCCATGGGGATTTATTGAAGACAACTGGTGAGATGAAGGCAACTAAGGCACAGCCCGTTAAAATTGAATTTGAGCGGTTATTGGTAGGGATGATGGTCGCCATGGCCTTCTACTTGATTGGCTTGATGCTTCATCACTTGTTGCCAAGCATTAATGCTTTTGCCTTTCTGATTTTGGTGGCAATTGCTGCTAAGGCCAGTAACTTGGTACCAACTTACTATGAACAGTCCGCAGTCCTTTTTGGTCAATTGATTGTGCAAACGATGACTAAGGCTCTATTAGCCGGTGTTGGTTTGGCTTTGCTTGATTTGTCTGCCTTATTAGAGACAGTGACTTGGCAGTTAGCTATCTGTGTGATTGTTTCCGTCGTGACGATTGCCTTGGTGGCAGGTTATTTGGGCAAAGTTTTTGGTCTCTACCCAGTCGAGTCAGCTGTCACTGCTGGCTTGGTTAATAATTCGATGGGTGGAACCGGAAACGTCGCAGTCCTCTCGGCCGCTAACCGGATGAACTTAATTGCCTTTGCGCAGATGGGAAACCGAATTGGTGGTGCCATCGTTTTGGTGATTGCTGGCTTCTTTGTTACAGTTTTCGCCTAACAATTTAAAATAAATCTAAGCAAACCCTGTGTTTGCTTTTTTTGTGAAAAAAACTTGCATTTTTTATTTAAATCTGAATTAAAGAGTGGTATTATTAAAAAGTTGCTTTGCTAAAGGAGATTATAATGTCTGAAGAATCACAGGCGTCGCAAGGCACCGGAATCTTTTCGAAAATCGAAAGCAAGTTTCAAGTAGCGGGTATTGGCGGTGTTGCCTTTATCCTGATGGCCATTTTGTTGGTGGCTGTCTTGAGCCTACGTTTGTTGCCAAATAACATCGCTGGTGCGATGTTTGCCCTAGTTATGCTTGGTGGCGTTTTCTTCTATGTTGGAAATAACCTGCCAATCATGCACTCATACCTTGGTGGAGGGTCAGCCTTCGCCGTTGTTGCCGGTTCGATCTTAGCCGGTACAGGGATTGTGCCTAAGGAAGCCGTAACAAGTATTCATACCTTTGTTTCTGATGTCAACTTCTTGGAGTTCTATATCGTGGCTTTGATTACCTCAGCCATTTTGAAGATGGACCGCAAGTTATTGTTGAAATCAGCTGTGCGTTTCTTACCAGTAGCCTTTGGGGCAATGATTATTTCATTCTTTGTGGTTAGCTTTGTTGGGCAGTTGCTCGGCCTTGGCTTCAATCACACTGCATTGTACGTTGCCTTCCCAATGATGGCCGGTGGAATTGGAGCCGGTATTGTGCCATTGTCAAACATTTACGGGTCAGCCCTTCATGTTTCAGCCGGTACGATCTTGAACCAATTGTTCCCAGCTGTTGTTTTGGCAAACTTGATGGCCATTATTGGTTCATCATTGTTGGTTAAGTTTACTGCCAAGTCAAAGATGAATGGTCAAGGTCAATTGTTGAAATCAGCAGATGACATGGCCGCCGACAAGAAAGATGATGCCCCAGCCCTCAACTACTCACAAATGTTAGTTGGAATGATGGTGGCTTTGTCATTCTACATGGTTGGTACTTTGTTGCACGCTTTGGTACCAAGTATTAACGCTTTCGCATTTTTGATCTTAGCAGTTATTGTAGCCAAGGCTTTGAACTTAGTTCCTAAGTTCTATGAAGATTCAGCCGTGATGTTTGGAAATCTGATCGTTTCTACAACAACACAAGCTTTGTTGGCTGGTATCGGATTAGCTTTGGTCGATATGAACAAGTTGCTTGCCACTTTGTCATGGCAGTTGGTTGTTTGTGCTTTAGTTTCAGTCGTAACGATTGGAATTGCAGGTGGTCTTTTGGGTAAGCTCTTTGGTTTGTACCCAGTTGAATCAGCAATTTCAGCCGGTATGATTAATAACTCAATGGGTGGAACTGGAAACGTTGCTGTGTTGTCAGCTTCTGACCGGATGGGCTTGATTGCCTTCGCTCAAATGGGTAACCGAATCGGTGGTGCTATCATCTTGATCTTAGGTGGCCTCTTGATTACGGTTTTGCATTAATTTGCAAAAACGCTTTGTTAACCGTCTTCACGTAATGTGAAGACGGTTTTTTTGTTGTGATCAGGCTAGATTGTATAACAAAAAGAGTAAATACTTAGCTAAGATAAATCAGTCTCGATTGCCATAAAATAGGGAAAAGGTAATGAGTTCATAAATTAGCCTGATTGAAACGACCATATTTCTTTCTATTATGTTGTTGTTTGATCAATTTATATCGTTGAAAATGTCTTCGGGTTTAGATACTAGAAGGCTTTTTTAGTAAAAAGATGTTTTAGTAAAACAACGATAGGAATCTCTTTTTTGTCATTTTTGTTACAAAATAATTGAAGTTGTCACATGAAAGTCATAGAATAAGAAGTGAAAGATTGAACCAGCTTTTAGCTGATTTTGAGGGGGAAATGAATGAAGGGAATTAGTAAAAATAGTTGGCGGTCGTTACTAATCGAAACGGCAGTCTTTGGTACGATAACGTTTATGGCACCAGTTATGATAGCCAACCGTGCAAGCGCTGATGATGTTCAGCAAGGGGGAACTACTGGATCGGTCAACCAACCGAATGCTGGGAATGCAACGTCGTTAAATAATGTATCAACGGCTACGGTGGCGTCAACGACTGCAACTCAATTGGATAATAATCAATCCAATTCTGGAACAACAACTGCGGCGGTTTCGTCTGAATCAGTCACTACCGGCGGCAGCGTAGCAGTGTCTGCTTTGACAACTCAAAAAAATCAGGTTAATGATTTGTCGAATGCGACCTCACAAACAGTGCAGCCAAGTCAGCAAACAAGCGCATCAACGACTACTGCGCAAATTTCGCAATCGGGCTCATCTACGACACAGTCACAGACTGGTCAGCAAGGTAGTGGTCTCGGAGATACGGCACCAGCTGGCACTACTGCTAGTGGTACCTGGGGAACGGTTCCTTGGACCTTTAACCAAACAAGCGGTGTTGTCACCTTGGGTTCTGGAACTGTGAGTGCCCAAAACCAAATTTTGGAAAAGGTAGTACCGAATGCCCTGCAATCTGTTAAGCAAATTCAAGTGACAGGGGATGTTCAAATTGTCGGTGATGCAACAGGACTGTTTAACATGTTGACAGCTTTGACTAGTTTTACGATTATGCCCGGTGGACACTTGGATACCAGCCAGACAACCAACATGTCGAATATGTTTGCCTTGGATTTTGCATTACCTTCAATTGATTTGAGTACCTGGGACATGAGCCATACTCAGAATATAGAGGGAATGTTCTCGAATGATAAAGTTTTGACGAACGTCATTGGACTAGAAACGCGTGATTTGAGTGCCGTAACGAATGCGGGCGATGTCTTTTTGTCGACTCCACTGGCTAACCAGGGGACGCTGAGCTGGAATAGTTGGCAATGGTTAACAGGAAATCATCCAGTGCTAGGTTTGGCGCGGAATGCTGATGTACATTGGGGGACGGCAAAGGCCCATTATGATTGCCAAACTTTAACTTTGACGGTCGGATCTGCCGATGACGGCTCTGAAGGTGTGATTTCTTCTTCAAGTTTGACCAGTATTGGTCAGTTAAATCAGGAACAAATTGCTAAGATTGTTTTTACAAAACCGGTAAAAGTTGCCGCTCCAGGGACGGCGGCTTTTGCGGGATTCCCAGGCTTGACGGCAATTCAAGGGTTGAACTTGGTTGATACCTCGCAGGTAACTGATTTTAGCGATTTCTTTGCAGGGAATCCTGCATTGACAAGTCTTGATTTGAGCAATTTGGATACACATAATGCTGTGCAAATGTATGATATGTTTAATGCCGATAAATCGTTGACCACACTTGATGTTTCCCACTTCGATACCAGTAAGGTAACCGATATGTGGGCGATGTTTGCTAACTTATATCGATTGCAGTCAATTACAGGGATTAATAATCTCAATGTTAGCAAAGTGACGAACATGCACAACATGTTTTATAATGATATGTTGCTGCAGAGTCTCGATTTGAGCTCATGGAATGCCAAGCTACAGCTAGCTCCTGGTGCTAAAAAGGATTTGAATGATGGCACCGGTGGCATGTTTGCCAATACAGTTAGCTTGAAGAGCCTTAATATTCGTAATTTAGATAATACTGCCGATAGTGCCCAAGAAAATATGTTCACGATGAATGCCAGTTTGGCTGATAGTGCTACTTCGCCATTAAGTGCTAAACAGTTTACTGCACATTTAACAGACTTAACCACTGGCCCTCAGTTCATCATGAACCGCGAAAATGATTTGAATACGACTGTTCCTGATACGGTTTGGAATCGTTATGATAGCAACGGCAATTTAACAATTTTTGTTGGTAACGCCATTAATACGGGAATGGCTAACCCTGGTAACTGGCAGGCTGGTCAAGCATATCGATTGGTTGATCAAGTAACGGGTCAACAAATTGGTGCTAATCATATTATTCAGGGATTACCGGGCTCTCAAGTAACAGTCACTATTCCAAATAGTTACCGTTTAGTCAATACAAATTTGTACTATACCGATCAACCTGTTCAACACACAAAGATTGCTCAATTTACTTTGGCGAAGAACTTGGATATCAACAAGCCAGTTATTCTATATTTGATTAAGGAAGTGCCGGTTACTGTCAACTTCGTTGATCATAACCAAACAATTGCTACTTATCAGAAGACTGTGGATGAGGAAACGGATATGGATGTTTCCTCACAGTTGCCAAAGGGTTATCAAGCTGCCGATAAAACTGATTTGGCTTTCCAAGTTGGAGACCAAGACTTGGTTGTGAATATTCCTGTCCTCACGGGTGCAGAAATTGCACCGACAAGTACAACACCAACTTCTAGTTCAGCAACCCAATCAAACACAACGTCGACTTCTAAATCGGCTACGACGTCAAGCGCTGCGTCAACTTCTAGTTCGGCAACAAAGTCAAATACGGCATCGACTTCTGAATCAGCCACGACGTCAAGTGTTGCGTCAACTTCTAGTTCAGCAACACAGTCAAATACAACGTCGACTTCTGAATCAGCCACGACGTCAAGTGCTGCGTCAACTTCTAGTTCAGCAACAAAGTCAAATACGACATCGACTTCTGGCTCAGCAACAAAGTCAAACACAGCGTCGACTTCCAGTTCATCAACACAGTCAAGCACTGCATCGACCTCTAGCTCGTCGACGAAGTCAAATACGGCATCAACTTCTGAATCAGCCACGACGTCAAGCGTCGCATCGACCTCTAGCTCGTCAACGAAGTCAAATACGGCATCGACCTCTAGCTCGTCAACGAAGTCAAATACGGCATCGACTTCTGAATCAGCCACGACGTCAAGCGTCGCATCGACCTCTAGTTCAGCAACAAAGTCAAATACGACATCGACTTCTGGCTCAGCAACAAAGTCAAACACAGCGTCGACTTCCAGTTCATCAACAAAGTCAAACACTGCATCGACCTCTAGTTCAGTAACAAAGTCAAACACAACGTCGACTTCTGAATCGGCTACGACGCCAATTAACACATCCACTTCCAACTCGGCAACAAAGTCAAGTGAATCAGCAATGGTGTCAACTTCAAGTTTGACAGAGTCATTGTCAACGCAAAGTTCATCCGCCACTGAAAGGAGAACAGCGCGATTCCAGTCAGTTTTGCCAGCAACCGGCAAACAGCGGACTTTTCGGTTAGCTTTCCTAAACTTATTGACTTTGATTGGCAGCAGCTTTGCAGCCATGAAAATTTTTGGACGTAAACACTAATTGTATGAAGAAAAAGATGCTGATTTAATAAAGTGAATGATGTGTCATAGTTAGGAAGACCGGTGGCTAAACCGGTCTTTTTGTGAACAAAAAACTTTGACAAATACTCAAAATCTTCCTATAATAGTAGACAACATTGTATTGGGTAGAAGTGCGGACTGGCGTAGTTACCAGTTTGAAGGAGGCTTATGGCAGAACGGATTCCACAAAGTGTAATCGATGAAGTTCGGTCGCAAACCAACATCGTCGATGTGATTCAAAATTATACCCAGTTAGTGAAGCGCGGTCGCGAATGGAACGGGTCTTGCCCATTTCATGAGGATCGGCGTCCTTCACTCTTTGTTGATGATAAAAAGCAGGTTTTTCATTGTTTCTCCTGTGGGCGCTCAGGGACCGTTTTTTCGTTTTTAATGGAAAAAGAAGGTTATACCTATCCGGAAGCCGTCCTATCTCTGGCTAAGAATCTCAACTTATCTGGTTTAGATAAGTACCAGGGGCAGCCTTCGGCACGACAGGAACAATTCGCCGCGATTTTTGATTTATATCAAAACGCCGAGCGGTTGTATACGCATATTTTGTTGAATACAACAGCGGGTGAACAGGCTTTGGCCTACCTGCATGATGACCGTAAGCTCGATGACGAGACTATTAAACGTTATGGTTTGGGTTTTGTGCCATCGAACAATGTGTTATTGGCTTATGCCAAGGAGCACAATTTGGCTGATAAGCTCCTCCTAGAAAGTCAATTATTTATTGACCAGGATGGTGAAATCAGCCGTGACCGCTTTAACAACCGAATTGTCTGGCCAATTAAAGATGTCAGGGGACAGGTTCGGGGCTTTTCTGGTCGCTCGCTTGATCCAAACAATCCAGCTAAGTATATGAACTCACCAGAGTCGTCCTTCTTTAATAAGGGAAACTTGCTGTATAACTTTGATCAGGCAAAACCGGCTATTCGGGCTGGTCAACCGGCCATGATTTTTGAAGGTTTTATGGATGTGATTTCGGCCGCTCTGGCAGGAGCGACCGGTGCCGTTGCCACAATGGGGACGGCCTTGACCGAACATCATGTGACTGATTTAAGTAAAATCACAGATAAAATCCTCTTGGTCTATGATGGCGATGCGGCTGGGCAAAAAGCCGCTAAGCGCTCGATACCGTTAATTCGTCAGGTTGCCCCCCAAGTTGAAATTGGGGTTGTTTCCTTACCAGATGGTCGTGATCCTGATGAGGTCCGGCGTGAACAGGGGTTAGAGGTCTTAAAGCAAGACCTTGACCACGGCGTTTTGACACCGACTGAATTTTTGATTCAAGCGGCTAAAAACGGTAAAAATCTGGAAAATCAGGCCCAGTACCTCGACTTTTTAAGGGAAGCATGGCCAATTTTGGCCGTGGCAAGTCCGGTTGAGCAGGATTATTTTTTGCGGCAGTTCAGTGAAGAATATGGGTCTGATTTGACGGCTCTCCAGCGAGAGTTTCAGGAGTTTCTTGCTCATCGACCGGCACAGACGGTTCAAAAGGCGCCAGCAAAGAAGCAGTGGCGAAAGGTCCAGACCGACCAGAATGGCTGGTCGGATAACTCATGGCAACCGGATTATTCGGATGGCTTTGAATCATTAGCTGCTCTTGGTGAGCCTACCAGTCCAACGGCTTCTGCCGATGATTTAGCCGGACATTTAAATGCCGGTTTAACACGGACTGAGCGAGCTGAGCAGGGGCTCTTAATGGCAATGATTAAGTCACCTGCAGCCATGAATATGGTTAAGGGATTGCCCGACTTTGCCTTTGTCCATCCAGAATACCAACTGTTAATGATGCTTTATGAAGCATATACCAAACAGGGACAGCAAAGTTTTGATTTAGCTGGCTTTTTGGACTTTGTTCAAAAGCCTGATTTAAACCAAAAAATGATGGCAATCGACCGAGAATTTGGTACACTAGAAGTTCAACGGGATGCGGTTAATGACTACATTCGTGTGATTATGAAAGAGGCTCCTTATGAAAGCCAAGTTGAGGCTCTAAATAAGAAGATTGCCTTGGCTAAAAATCAGCATGATGAAATGGCCCTGATCCAACTCGGGACCGAGTTAATTAACCTAAGAAGAAAGTATTCCCAGCAATAGGAGATATAATGGCAAAAATTTCAAGTTCAAGTAAAATTTCCGAAATTAAAGCTTACCTTGATGAGCAACACATTGCTTACCACGGTCGGGCTCGTAAAGCGGAACTGTTGGCCTTAGCTGAAGGTAAGACGCCTGAAGAGGCGGCTGAAATTGCCAAGCAACCTGTTAAAAAGCCGGCTAAGAAGTCTGGCCCAATTAAGTCGGCTGCCTATGATAAGGCTGTTCGTGAATTGTTGAAGGAATACAAGCCTGCTAAGCAAATTCAATATCGTGAATTGTCTGAAAAGATTGCAGAACCTTTCCACCTGGATACTGAAAACATCGAACGTTTGATGGAAAAGGTTGAAGATGCCGGTATCGCCATTGTTGACGAAAAGGGTGAACCCGCACCAGAAGTTCTCCAGGCAAAGCAAAACAAGCCATCGAAGGATGAATTGGATAACGCTGAAGATACTTCCGGCATTAAGATTAACGACCCTGTCCGGATGTATTTGAAGGAAATCGGTCGTGTTAACCTTTTGCAAGGTGATGAAGAAATTGAATTGTCTAAGCGAATCGAAGCAGGGGATGAAGAAGCAAAGCAAGAATTAGCAGAAGCGAACTTGCGTTTGGTTGTCTCAATCGCTAAGCGTTATGTCGGTCGTGGTATGCAATTCTTGGACTTGATTCAAGAAGGTAACATGGGCTTGATGAAGGCTGTTGACAAGTTTGATTACACTAAGGGATTTAAGTTTTCAACTTATGCAACCTGGTGGATTCGTCAGGCCATTACACGTGCCATTGCCGACCAGGCCCGGACAATCCGTGTGCCTGTTCACATGGTTGAAACTATTAACAAGTTAATCCGAATTCAGCGCCAATTGCTGCAAGATTTGGGTCGTGAACCACTTCCTGAAGAAATTGGGGCCGAAATGGACTTGACTGCTGACAAGATTCGCGAAATCTTGAAGATTGCTCAAGAACCGGTTTCATTGGAAACACCAATTGGTGAAGAGGACGACTCGCACTTGGGTGACTTCATCGAAGATAACGAAGCCGTTTCACCAGCTGATTCTGCTGCTTATGAAATGCTTCGTGATCAATTGGAATCAGTTTTGGATACGTTAACTGACCGTGAAGAAAACGTTTTGCGTTTGCGTTTCGGTTTGGAAGACGGTCGGACACGGACTTTGGAAGAAGTTGGCCGTGTCTTCGGGGTTACCCGTGAACGGATTCGTCAAATTGAAGCTAAGGCGTTGCGTAAGTTACGCCACCCATCACGATCAAAGCACTTAAAGGATTTCATGGACGAAAACTAAGCTTTTAGTTACCATAAATCAGTTAGAATACTTTTAACTAGATTCGGTATTTTACCGAATCTTTTTCATGTCAAGCACCAGCTAACCGGCTGGCGAGTTGGCACTAATTAAACAATTAGCGGTTCATCAACCATCCCGCTTAAACAAAACTAGGAGTACAATATGAACGATTTTAACCAAAAAACAACTTCCAAGGCATTGGGTCTGACGTTAACAGCCGTCGTGGCTGCCCTTTATGCGGCAATTACGATGTTAGTGGCCCCCATTGGCTTTGGTCCTGTCCAATTGCGTCTATCCGAAGGGCTGAACCATTTAGCTGCTTGGAATAAGCGCTATGTTGTCGCCCTTGGCTTAGGGGTTTTGATTGCCAATATGGTTTCACCCCTGGGCTGGATTGACTGGGTTTTTGGAACACTGGGCACAGTGATTATGACTGGTTTGACTTACCTGCTAACTCGTAAAGTGGAAAAGCCACTGATCAAGATTATCATCTCAACGGTGATTGTTTTGACAATTGGAATGGCAATTTTGGCAGCAGAATTTACTTTTGCCTTTGCTATTCACGCGCACGGTGCCTTTGCTCCCGACCACTCATCTTCCTCATTGCTGGCTAACTGGCTTTCTTACTATGTTTCATTAGTGCCAGGTGAGTTGGTTTCCTTGGTCGTTGGTGGAATCGTTATCTATGCCTTGTCAAAGGTCGTTAATTTAAAAAAATAATGATTGAACAAAACTATCACAATCAAAAAGTATTATTAACCGGTGCCGCTTCTGGCATCGGTTTTTGTCAAATGAAGACTTATTTAGCTGCTGGAGCCGAAGTCGTGGCGGTTGATGTGCAAGAAATTGATTACGAAGACGCTCGGTTAACGAAAATTCAAGCTGATTTGGGCCGAAAAGAGGAACTCGACGCATTGGTGGAGCAGTTTGCATCAGAGCCAGAAGCCTTTGATATCTTCTTGAACACTGCTGGGGTCTTGGATGGCTTTCAACCGCTACTAAATCAGGACCAAGCAACCATTGATCGCGTTCTTTCAATTAACCTACAGCCGGCGATTGCCTTGACACAGGCCGTCTTACCAAAGATGATTCGCCAAGGACAGGGTACTCTGGTTTACATGGCATCCATTGCCGGTCTGCAGGCTGGTGGCGGCGGTGCAGCCTACACTATGGCCAAACACGCTCTGATCGGTCTAACGAAGCAGGTGGCCTTTGATTACGCTAAAGATGGCATTCGAGCAAACGCGATTGCTCCAGGTGCAATTAAAACGCCGATGAATGCAGCTGATTTTGCCGGTGAGGGAAAGATGGCACAAGAGGTTGCCAAACAGACCCCAGCACAGCGCTGGGCGGAACCACAAGAAGTTGCTGACCTAACCTTATACTTAACTAGCCCACAAGCGAGTTACGTGAACGGAACGGTTGTGACTCTTGATGGTGGTTGGACACTCGGCCATTGAAATAATGAACATTTTTTAATAAAAAATCTATAAATGCTATTAAATAGGCGTTTATGATATAATTTTTGTATAGCAAACTAGTGAAGATGTTGGCTACTCTGATAAAGGGGGGGGGGGCTTATGGTGGAATAACTGTAGACGCACTTTCTTGGAAAGGAGAAGCCAGATGCCCGTTACGGACATCATCATGATACTATTGGCCTTTGGAATGTTCATTCTAAAGTTGATTAGTATTGTGATTGAGCTAATCGAAAAAATTAGCAATAAAAAATAACTGTCTTCGCTTAGCCTAGCCTGACAGTTATTTTTCAAATAATAAATTAGGTAGCTACCGTTTTACGGGTTTGCTAGGGAGGCGGTTGTTCGAGCAACCGCTTCTTTTTATATGCTTATTATAGCATGGGAGAATTAAAAATAAAATGAATCAAATATTGATAGCGACCGTTTTACAGGTTTGCCAGGGAGGCGGTTGTTGAAGCAACCGCTTCTTTTTCATTGATTATAACAGCCAAACTGGGTTGAAAATATTCTATATGAGCATAATGAAGTAATGATTACTAACTTTGGTTTGAAACTGGAGGGGCTTTTGATTTACACTAGAGGTAGTCACAAAAGTAAAAAAGAGGGGATTTGTTCAATGGAAAAGTCAATTTTGCAAGAAACAACGAAGCTCGCTAACGGCGTTGAAATGCCGGTTTTCGGTCTCGGCGTTTGGAAGTCTTCCAATAAGGAGGCCGCCGATTCCGTCCAGGTAGCCATTAAAAATGGTTATCGATTGATTGATACAGCTAAGCAGTATGGTAACCAGCCCGGTGTTGGTTATGGAATTCAACAGGCCTTGAAGGATAACCGCTTGAACCGGAAGGACTTGTTTATTACGACTAAGGTTTTTAACGGTGACCAAGGTTATGAAACAACTTTGAAAGCCTTTGAGGAGCAATTGAAGCAATTGCGTTTGACTTACTTGGACTTATTGTTGATTCACTGGCCAGTTGATGGCAAGTATGTCGACACTTGGCACGCTGTTGAAAAACTTTATCGTGAAGGCAAAGTCCGTGCCATCGGAATTTCAAACTTTAACGAAGAAAAAATCCAAGAATTGCTGGAAGCCGGTACCGTGATGCCACAAGTGAACCAAATGGAATTTAACCCATTGGTTCAAGAAGAATCACTCTTCACCTATATGAACGGGATTGGGATGGCAATGGAAGCCTGGGGACCATTGGGCGGTGGCGAAGCGCTCTCGAACCCAGCCGTTGAAAAAATTGCGCAAGCCCATGATAAATCAGTTGCTCAAGTGATTTTGCGTTTTGATTACCAAATGGGAGCCATCACGATTCCAAAGTCAGCCCACGAAGAGCGCATTATTGCTAATAGTCAAATTGATGACTTTGTTTTGTCACCCGATGAAGTGGCAGAAATTAAGGCACTTAACCAAGAAAAGCACAGTATCTGGTACCCAAGCTTTGCCTGGCACAAGGGTAGCGAGACCACTGGAGTCAAGGACGAAGTTTCTCACTGGGATGACGTCGAAGAATATCTGAATAAGCCCGTTCAATAAGCGTAACGGCTGAAGGGAGGTTCAATGGAAGCTTTAAAGTATCTGGAGGCCTTGCAATACGAATCAGCCGATACCGTGATGGGATCGATTATGAGTGCGGCTGATTTCCCAGCGCTGTCCGGAATTGAGGACGCCTGTGATGTGCAACACAGCACGACGAACCAACACGATTTACAGCAAATCGCGCGTTATCAACCAATGTTTTATAACGTGGCCGAACACCGCTTGGTGAACCAAGCGGATGTCTTGCGCTTGCTGGACTTAGTGACACAAAAACAATAATCGAGGAGCTCCGCCGTGAATGGTGGAGCTTTTTTTGCTCGAATTGAATAAGTGATTCGATATATGAGTTCAACTCATGAATCAAGTGGCCGTCAATCATATCGTCTTCACGGTGAGCAACCAGGCGCTAATGCTCAGAAAAAGAACATTTACTGGTTTATGTGTATAAAATGATAAAAAGATGAGGGATTGATTTGATTTTTATTTGATACCGTGCTTTAATAAAGGCATAAATTAATTTACGGAGGACAAAAACATGTTGAAAGCACGGACGACGGTTCGATTTTATAGCTATTGGTAAAGCTTCTGCTTGATTCGCACAGAATGGAGCAGATACTCCATTTTGTGTGGCCAATAGCTTCAACATGTTCCTCGGTCACGCACACGGTTACTTACCATGGCGGACCGAGACCAGGATTCGGTACAAACTCTCGTGGTGGTAAGGGACCAGCACGAGAGTTTTTTGTTGGCTTTTTGTATGGTTAAAGGAGAATAGGATGATTATCGAATTTGCATCAAGTACCGACCCAAAGATTCAAGCTTTAAAGGAGCGTTTTGCTGAAAAAACGGATGTCTTTATCCATGGGAGACGAATTGCTTTGACTGGCTTAACGACCGCTGATTTAACAGAGGCTGAACAGGCAGCAGCCACAGACATTATTCTCGACCATCCAAAGGCTGTCCAAAGTAGTCGGGCGCTCCATCCCGAGGACATTGTCGTCAAGACAGCCCATAGTCAAATTGACCATCAGAGTCTAACATTAATGGCTGGACCTTGTTCAGTTGAATCGAAGGAACATGTCTTTTTAATGGCTGAGGCGGCTAAGAAGGCTGGCGCGACCGTTTTGCGTGGTGGCGCTTTTAAGCCACGGACGTCACCATACTCTTTCCAAGGGCTTGGCGAGGAGGGGCTGAAATACCTTCGCGAAGCAGCGGATGCTTTTGATTTGGACGTGGTCACCGAAGTAATGGATGAAAGCCATGTTGACTTAGTGGGCCAGTATACCGATATTTTCCAAATTGGCGCACGTAATATGCAGAACTTTTCACTGCTAAAGGCGGTGGGGCAGACACAGATTCCCGTGATGTTGAAGCGCGGCATGTCCGCCACGATTGATGATATTTTAAACGCAGCGGAATATATTGCAGCCGGTGGCAACCAGCAGATTATTTTGGTTGAGCGTGGTATCCGAACTTTTGACAATAAATATACCCGCAACACGCTCGATGTTGGCGCAGTTCCCGTCTTGCGGTCGCTGTCGCCATACCCAGTCATGGTTGACCCAAGCCATGCCGCTGGCTACGAGAGCTTAGTCGGTCCTGAGGCCTTGGCCGGGGTCGCAGCGGGAGCGGCAGGCTTGATCATTGAAATTCACGACCATCCAGACCAGGCCTTTTCCGATGGCCCTCAGGCATTGTTACCAAAGCAATTAGAAGAGCTGGCAAATCAGGCCCGTGCCATTCACAGTATTATTCGGGGGTAAAGCCATGAGTACGATTCCGGTGAAAATGCCAAATCAGCGTTACGATGTCGTGATTGAAGATGGCTTGTTAAAGACACTTGGCGACCGTGTCCGACAAGTTTGGTCACCGCGCAAAGTCGCCATTATCACGGACGATAATGTTGGTCCCCTGTACCTCGACCAAGTTGCCAATGAGTTGACCGAATCCGGCTTTACGGTGGTCACTGTCGTGGTTCCTCATGGGGAACATTCGAAGTCATTGGCTCAGTTAGAAGAATTGGCTCAACAGTTGGCAGCAGCGTCCTTTAATCGGACCGATAGTCTGTTAGCCCTCGGCGGCGGCGTAGTTGGCGACCTGACCGGTTTATTGGCTTCGGTTTATATGCGAGGCATTGATTTTATTCAGGTGCCAACTTCCTTGCTCGCCCAGGTGGATAGTTCGGTGGGCGGCAAGACGGCAGTCGACGTGGCCCAGGTGAAAAATTTACTGGGAACCTTTTACCAGCCAGACTTGGTCCTGATTGATCCCCAAACGCTAAAAACGTTACCGCAACGAGACTTGGTTGAGGGCTATGGTGAGGTAGTCAAGGCTGGAGCCTTAGTTGGGGGCGACTTTTGGTCCCTGATTTTACAAATTAATTCACCGGCAACCATTTTGCAAGAAGCGGCCAAGTTGATTCATTTTGCGCTCGACTTTAAGGTTGAAGTGACTAGTCAGGATGAACGTGAGGGCGGCCAACGGCAACTATTGAATTTTGGTCACACAATCGGTCATGGGGTTGAGTCACTGGCAAACGGTGACCTTCGCCACGGTGAGGCGGTTAGCTTAGGGCTGATCGCGATTAGCACAATTTTTGCTGATCAGGATGAAACACATGAGGTCTTAGAGAAACTGCGAGACCGTTTAGAAGTTGTCGGCTTACCAGTAACATCACCATTATTAGCTGATGACGGTTTAATGGATAAAATTAAAAACGACAAGAAAAACCGTCATGGCTATCTGAATGTCGTTTACCTAAACGCTATTGGTCAACCCCAAATCGAAAAAATCAGCTTAGCTGATTTGGCGGATAAGATTAACCGCGCAGCAATTTAATAACAGTTGATGAAATTAAAAAGAAGTTAGTCGAAAATTTTTTCGGCTAACTTCTTTTACTTGTTGATTGAAAATATGAAAGACTGGCTTTGTTAAAACTGGTCAGAAAAATTTTGAAGGTCTGCCCGGTACAGCTTTGGAACTTGGCTAAGGTCGAAAACGGTCTTGGCGCCCAAAAGGGTCATTAGTTCTGGTAAAGCCTGTTGCCAGTTTTCGATTTCTTGTTGCAGGGCCGAGGGACTAGCCGTCATTAAGACTTGCAGGAAGTGACCAGCGGACGAGGTTGTTTTCGCTCCCAAAATCAGGGCGGTGACAACATCGTTAATGGATTGAATTCCGCCCGTCGCAATTAACGGTGAATCAATAGCGGCCTTTTTCCCTGCTAAGAGCGATTCAACCGTGCTGAGCCCAAAGGGACTTAAGTCCAGAGGGTTCTCATTTTGACGGTCTCGGCGTTGCTCAATTTGGGCAAAGCTTGTTCCATTACCGCCGCCAACGTTAATGGCCGCCGGTTTGAGGGCCGAGAGCTGCTTCAGCAAATCGGGGCCCATGCCAAAACCAACTTCCTTGATGATGACGGGTACGGGCGATTTAGCAATGACGGTAGCCAAGTTATCAAGCCAGTAAAAGCGGCGATCGCCTTCCGCCATGGCCAGTTCTTGGCCTAAATTAACATGAAGTTCGATGGCATTGGCATCAATCATATCGATGGCCGCCTGGACGTTTTGAATTGGGTGATCAGCGCCAAGATTGGCGATTAAGAAGCCTTCAGGGTGATTTTGCCGGACAACCCGGTAGGATTCGACTTGACTGCTATCCTTTAGGGCAACGGACTGTGAGCCAACCGCCATCGCTAACCCCGTCTTTTGAGCAACGGTGGCTAAATCAGCGTTGACCTTGGTACTAGCAACGGAGCCACCAGTCATGGCCTCAATGTAAAAGGGCCAGGCAAAGTCTGCGCCAAGGATGTGGGTGGTCGTTTGAACGTCAGCAACAGCCATGTCTTTCAGTGGTCCTGGGACCCAACGGACAGCATCAAAGCCCGGTCCAATTACTGGGTTTTCCTGGTCACGCCAAAACTTGGTCGCCAGCGAAAGGTGTTCGTTTTTACGGTTTGAATGAGTAGTGGCCATCTTAAGATTCTTTCACAGTAACACGGTATCTTGCCAGAGTGCTGGTAAGAGGAGGTGGAGGGCGGTTCCTTGACTAGCTTGATGAAAACCGTGCCCTTGGTTTTGGTTCTCAAAGACGACAAAACCGTTGTCACCATAGCCGGCGCCAGAAACCTTACCAGCTAGGCCTCTTTGTCCTAAGAGCGTCAAAAATTGACTGAGGGCGGGGGTCAGGTAGCCAGTTGGTAACACCTTTTTCAAAAGGTCTTGATTGTTCTTGAGTCCTTGCATCAAGCCATGGTAATCATGGTTTTCAATCGCTAAGGCTGCCTTCGTCACAGCTTCTTTTGATTGACGGGCAAAATCAGTTTGCCAGAAGCCCTTGGCAAGAGCCTTTTTTGTTGAGGCAGGTTGGAAAGTGGCGACGATACCAATTTGCCAATTTTTTGGCCAAGGAAGGGGTTTGATGGCGAGGTTCGACCAGTCGAGCTTTGAAAAATCAGCCAGAGTGAGCGTCTTGGAATCCACTTGGTTTAGCCAGTCGGGTGCTTGATAGAAAATTACACCGGTAAAAGTGGCTGAAGCTAAATCACCAAGAGAGCCCGAACCCTGAATAAAGTAGTGGGCAAAGGCCGCTTGGCGGAAAATAGCTGGCAGACGGTCTTCTAGGTTAAAGTAAGCAACCAAGCCCTTGATAATGGCGACCGAAACGGCAGCCGATGATCCTAAGCCGAGCTTATTGTGGTCAACCGCCATTTGCGAGGAAATCGTCAGTGATAAGCCGGGTTGCTGTGCTAGATTAAGGTCTAAGTGTTCTTGGTAGAAGAGTACTAAAGCCGCCTTGACAAAGGACCAGGGCCCTAAGAAGGAGTCGTTTGTTTCTTGGTTTAACTCGGCCAAGGCCGACCAGGTTAAAACAAGTGGTTCTGGCATGGCGTCTGATTTAATAACTAGAGAGCCCGGCATGAGGCGGTCGGTTGCTGCAACACGAATGGTCAAACCACGGTCAACGGCAGCCAAAAGAGCCGGTTGCCCGGGTTTGGTGACGGCATATTCGCCGGCTAAAAAGAGTTTGCCGGGGACTTTGACGGTGGTTGTTTTCATTGCGGATGTCCTTTAGTCTTCAAAGCTAATACCAGGACCTGGTGTTGCGATTTGGAGGCGCAACTTGCGGAACTTCTCTTGAAGCTTATCTTTGATGGTTTCAGCCTGGTCTTGGCTAGTAATAATTTTAACGTTTGGACCGGCATCAATCGTGGCGTAGGCCAGGAAGCCTTCAGCACGGAGTTCCTTCACAAAGGCCAAAACATCAAGGGTCATTTGGTTAAAGTAGGTGAAGCGCCGGTCGGTGGCCGTAATGTTTAATTCATGCATGGCCAGGGCATTTTCTTCGGCTAGCTCGCCAATCTTTTGCAAGTCTTGGTCGGCAATGGCTTCCTTCATAGCCGTAAATTGGTCATGTGATTTTTCAACCCATTCTGAGTACTTGGGTGACGTCATCGCCCGTAGCATGCCGTCAGAAGAGGAAACCTTTTTAACGGTTCCAGCGATTTCACAAACCACGAGGGCGATTGGTAAATCAGTTGCCGGCAATGCTTCGGCAAAGGAAGATTGGTTATCGGTTCCTTCGTGCCAGACGGCAAAACCAGGGAAAAATGACCGGGTTGCTGATCCAGAACCACGGCGTGCGAGGCGAGAGAGGTCTGTTAAGGACAAGTCCCAGTTTTGGTGGCGGGCAACGGCGGCCGTTAAGGCAGCAAAAGATGAGGCCGAAGAAGCCAGACCCGCAGCGGTTGGCACCGTATTTTTGGAAACCACTGTCAGGGGACCAAAGTCTTCAATTTCCTCTCGCAAAAAATCGAGGAAGTTGTGGATCCGAGTTGGGTCTTGCATCATGTTGTTAATCAACAGGGTATCTTCCTTACCTGCCGTTACCATTGTCTCGGTATAAAATTCATTCAGCGTCAACGACAATGACGAAGTGGTTGGTAGGTTGAGTGTCTTATCTTTTTTGCCCCAGTATTTGATGAGGGCAATATTCGTGTGCGCTTTGGCAGTTGTTGTTTTATCAGTCACAGTGCTTTCCTCGGTGAAAGTATTTTAAATTTTTGGATGATTAATCAGTTTGAGGACCACCAACGGTATTTTGTTGTCTTGAATCAGGCAGAAACCCCAAGCTGATTTTTAATGTGCTGCTGAAAGCGGCTGAATCCAAGTTTCCTTTGCGCCGGCTTGTTTGAGAGCGACAGCAATCTTTTGCGCCTGGTCGTTATTTTCTGCCAGGGCAAACATCGCACCGCCAATGCCAGACCCGGTTAACTTGGCGCCCAGTGCGTCTGCTGCTAAAGCGGCATTAACAAGGGTGTCTAGCTTTGGGTGCGAAACTTGAAGGATTTGCAGATCCTTGTGGGCATCGGTAAAGAGCTGGCCCAGCGTTTTGGGATCGTTATTGGCTAGGGCTTCCTTCACTAAGAAGGCTAGCTGGCCGAGGTGGTTAATGGCCCCCCAAGTTAGTTCATAATTTTTCTTGAGCTGGTCCTTGACGATGTTAACGGCTCGAACGGTTTGACCGCGAACGCCGGTATCCGCCAGGACGAGGGTCGCTTCTAAATTAGTTTGGAAGGTATCGATTTGTTGTTGGTGGAACCACACGGGCTCAACAGCAGAGACCGTGGCAGCATCGATACCAGAAGGCGAACCGTGGGAAATACTTTCAGCTAAATTCGTATAAAAATTTAGTTGGTCCTGATTCAAGTCTTGTCCCGTCCAGTCAAAGAAGGCACGGGTGATAGCAGTTGCTAGGGCTGCTGAAGCGCCAAAGCCTCGTTCTTGGGGGATGAGCGATTGTACTTCTAATAAGAATGGCTGGTCAGGTTCGACTAGGTTTTCTAGTAGCGCAATGATTAACTGGCGTAAGCCTTCCAAATCAGCGCCGAGGTTAGCCAGGTCAAAGGCCTGTTCACCTAAAATAATCGTTTGGCCACTAGCAATCGCTTGAACGCTTGCCGTGACTTTGAGGTTCAAAAGGGGGATGGCGACGGCCGGTTGTTGGTAAACAACGGCATGGTCGCCGATAAGAATGGCTTTGGCGTGCGAATGGCCAAAGCCGGCATGATTTTTTTCCATATAAAAGACTCCAATTACTGCTAATATTGTACCGCACTAGGCTAAGTAGTGTAAAATAACTACGAGAGCAAAATGAAATTTAGGTCTAAAAATGACAGTTTTTGGCCCAAATATTTCTTGGTCTCGATGATGAGAAAGGAGTCCTGATGAAAAAATCAGCCGCCTTTGTGATTGTCGATTTGGAAACCACCAACCCCTCCGTTGAAAAGGGAGGGCGAATTATTCAAATCGGGATGACCTTTGTAAAAAATAAAAAGATTGTGGAACACTTCGATTCATTCGTGAATCCGGGGCAAACAATCGATAAAAAAATTCAACAATTAACCCATATTAGCCAAAAAGATGTGCGGGATGCGCCGTTCTTTGAAGAACTGGCCCCCTCGTTGCGCGGGTTGTTAAAGGACCAGGTTTTTGTTGCCCATAACGTGAACTTTGATTACCCGTATTTAAATGCCGAATTTGCCCGGGTTGGTTTGCCTGAGCTGGACCTATTGGCAATCGATACCGTGCAACTGGCCCAGATTCTTTACCCAACGGCACCAGGCTACCGCTTGTCTGATTTGACAAAGTATCTCGACTTGCCCCTGGTTCAGGCGCACCGGGCCAACGCTGATGCGGAGGCAACGGCTTATCTGATGTTGTCGCTTTGGCACAAAGCCCAGGGCCTACCTGAAAAGACGAAGAAGGAACTTTTGAGTGTGGATTGGGGCCTGTTGCGTCAAAGCCAGGACTTCTTGGCGATGGCGATGAAGGACCGGTCTCCAGCTCCGACATTTTTGGCCGAACGTGAAGAGGCGTTAGGGCGCCAGCCCAGCAAAAACAAAGCTTCAAACCGGAACAAAAAGGGC
Organism: Fructobacillus tropaeoli; assembly: GCF_016860625.1. Lineage (NCBI taxonomy): Bacteria > Bacillati > Bacillota > Bacilli > Lactobacillales > Lactobacillaceae > Fructobacillus > Fructobacillus tropaeoli. Next base: position 229,498 of record NZ_BOJU01000002.1, on the reverse strand, counting down.
GACGATTTGCCTTATCCGAAGACGCTGGCCGATAAAGATGCAGCCTTAGGGCCCGGATTTGCAGTCGAAGAAGACCAGGGTCAGGTGATGGACCAGGTGCAGCGCTTTTTGCAACAACGGAAAAGAGCGGTCTGGCAGTTAACGACACCGCCGGAAGTTAAGAAGACGTTGTCGTATTTATTGCCACTCTTTTATCAAAACCGCCAACAGGCGACATACCTGCTGGCCCATGACATTACGCTCTTGAACCATCAGGATGTTATCCTAGCGGAATTACAGGAGCGACTGCCCGGGGCTAACTTATCGGTGGCGAAACTCTATGCGCCGCGCGATTACCTGGATGAGAAGAAGTTTCAAAAGGTTCTGGCGGTAGCTAGAAGCCAAGGTGGCGCCTTTTGGCAAGCGCGTGTCCTGGTTTGGTTAGCCGAAAGTCCTGATTTAGCCCTCATTGATTTGCCAAAAGGTGTGCAAAATCAGCCTGGCTTGGCAGCAGTCCGTTCTGATGAAACGGGTCCGGCCTTTGTCAAAGCTTTTGACAAGGCGGCTCAGGCCGATGTGGTTCTTCTGACCTTTGCGGCCTTCTTTGCTATTTCGGAGGGGCTGGAAAAGGCAAGCAAGTACCAAGACCGGCCCGTGGCCATTTTGGAAAAGCCGATTGCGCTTTTGACCGCCATTCAAGAGGGCTTTGGCCTGACATTGCCTTTGAGCTTTTACCAAGACCAGGTAGCCCGCTTAGCTGATTTGGCAGCTAGCTTGCCGAAGAAGACACAGGGGCAGTGGAAGGTGGCGCTTCATAACTGGGAAGAGGCCAGCAATAAGATTGACGCCCAAGCCGAAGATATTGGTCTGGTAAAGACCGGTAAGGCGGTATTGAATCGCTTGTTGGACTTGGTTGATTTGGCCGCTAAGGCTGATTTTAACCACAAATTGACGCAAGCGGATTTGACGGCTAAATTAGCTAAGCTTTCGTGGCTATCAGCGCACCAGGAATACTTAGCCAACATCTCCTGGCACATCCAAAAGGAGCCGGCCGTCCAAAACCTAATTTTTGAGGTCAAGGCTGATTTGCTGTACCAAAAGTACTTCTTGAAACAGGTGGATAAAGTCCTAGTCGTTTCGTCTTATTTACCGGATGATTTAGCAACATTTCTAGCCCAGACGCCAGGCGCCCTGTTGCCGGAGAAAAGTGAATTCGAGGGGACAACGGATAATCAGTTGACAACGGTACTGACCACGAGCCGTAATGAAGACCAGCAGATTGAACAGCTGGTTTTGGCCAAGGTTCAGCACTTTGTTCTGATTGTGGAGGACCACGCCGCCTTGAAGCATTGGTACTACAAGTTATCGGACCGCTATGGTGATGACTATGTTGTCTATGCGCAGGACATTTCGGCGCCCCTCATTAAGGCCGCCCGCCAAAGCAGCCAGGAAGAACAGTCAATTTTGATTGTCCTACCAGAATACTTGTCGGCGATTTGGCAGCAAAGTCTACAAGTGCCAGAAGTGGCCGTCATCTCACAGGCCCATCGCTGGGTTGATGTGACGACGCTCACACCGCTATTGATTGCCCTTCAAAAACAAGAAAAGTCCGTTTTACTTGCTTCCTTTAACCAGGGACAGGTTAAAGCGCTTTCGGATCGATTGGCAACTGTTAATAGTCGGTACAAACGGGTAAAAGCGAACTTTTATCAAAAAAAGCTTTCATAAAATTAAGAAAAGACAGCCAATATCGGCTGCCTTTTTTGTTAAAAAGATAATTTATTTTGTCAGGAGTGTTGACATGAGAAAAAATCTCATGTATATTAATGGCAACTTAATAAGTAATAGAGGTCGCAACCAACAAGAGTACCGAACATTGTTCGCGAAAGGGGCGGTTGCCGAAGCTGATGGGGTCAGAGCCATTTTGCTGGGCCAATAGTTAAGAGCTATTGGACTGTCGCTGCAAATGCAGCGGGGAGCTATTCAACTGTTTTTTTGTGACTATTTTTAGACAATAATCCAAACGACAGGGATAAACCCCCGTTGTTTGGATTTTTTTATTGCCTAAGGAGGCTCACATGGTTGTCGCTAATCACCGTCCAAGTCGTTTATTGATTTCAAAGGCAGCGGTGGCCAAAAATTTAAAAGTTATGCGTGAGAGTAGCCACGCCAACTTTATTTTCATGACGGTGAAGGCCAATGCCTACGGCTTTGGTTTGTTGGAAATGAGTCAGGCTGCTGTTGAAGGTGGTGCTGATGGCTTGGCCGTTGCTGTGATGGATGAGGCAATTGCCTTACGAAAAGCCGGCTTTTGCCAACCGATCTTGGTTTTGGGCCTCACGTCTCCTGAATTTGCTCAATTAATGGCTGATTACCAAATCATTGCCACGGTTGCTGATCGTGAAACCTTGAAGCAGGCTGAAGCCAATTTGCGTCTCGGCGGTCCTAAGCTCCAAGTTAACTTGGCGGTCGACACGGGTATGGGCCGAATCGGTTTTCGTAACCGAGAAGAGTTGAGTGCGGCAATCGACGACGTTCAAGATGCTGATTTCTTACTTTACCAAGGCATTATGACTCACTTTGCTACGGCCGATGATGTTGATACGACATACTTTGAAGGCCAGCTAGCAACCTGGCATGAGTTAACCGATGGTTTGCCAATGCCACCGATGGTTCACTTGGCTAACTCGGCCGCAGCTTTATACCGGGTTGATCAGATGCCAATGGATGTCATTCGAGCAGGAACTTCGGTCTATGGTATTGAGCCATCCGAAGGGGTATTAAAGCCTGACAACTACCTGGAACCGGTCTTGACACTCGAATCCGAGGTGGTCATGATCAAACAGCTGCCAACAGGTGCCTCCGTTTCCTATGGTGCCACTTACCAAACCACCAAGCCCCAATGGATTGCGACTTTGCCAATCGGCTACGGGGATGGCCTACCACGAGAAACAGTTGGCTATGAAGTTTTGGTTAATGGCCAAAAGGCGCCAATTGTTGGCAAGTTAGCCATGGACCAACTGATGATTGCTTTGGAAGAACCCGTTCCGGTTGGAACTAAGGTGACTTTCATTGGTAAAAATCAGGACCAGGAAAACACACTAATTGACTTTTCCCACTATTGCGAAATTGATCCATGGGAAATCACCATTCGTTTCCAAGACCGCTTAGCACGGTACTTGGTTGATTAAGCCCCACCTAATAATATTTTGATTGAAAAAGAGAGAAGAAGGAAAGATTCTTATGTCAAACCACTTGCAAGTAAATGACCAAGACCAGCTCATGATTGGTGGCGTGTTAGCCACTGATTTGGCCAAGGAATACCAAACGCCATTGTACGTCTATGACGTTTTGACTATGCGTAAGCAGATGCGTGCCTTCAAGAAGGCCTTTGAACAAGCCGGTCAAAAAGGGGCCGTTGCTTATGCTTCAAAGGCATTTGCCTGCCAGGCAATGTACCAGGTGGTTGCTGAAGAAGGCTTGCACTTAGACCTCGTTTCCGCCGGTGAAATCTACACGGCGGTGGCTGCGGACTTCCCGATGGCCAATGTTTCTTATAACGGAAACAACAAGTCACTGGCTGATTTGACCTTTGCCGTTGAATCCGGGGTTGGCACGATTATCGTTGATAATTTCTTGGAACTTGACCTTTTGCACCGGGTTATGGCCGGTCGAGAGGGACAGCAAAATGTGATTTTGCGTGTGGTTCCTGGCGTGTCAGCCCACACCCATGATTACATTCAGACTGGTCAAGTCGACTCTAAGTTTGGCTTTGATTTGGAATTTGGTCAAGCTAAGCGAGCTTATGAAATTGCTGAAGGCGATGAAAGCTTGCACCTGCTTGGTTTGTCAGCCCACATCGGTTCTCAAATTTTTGAGGAAGATGGCTTTGAATTAGCCGGCCAAAAATTAGTTGACTTGTGTGCTTCATGGGATTACCAACCAGAAGTATTGGACCTTGGCGGTGGCTTTGGAATTGCCTACACGGACGCTGATAAGCCACGCTTACCAGAAGACCTCGTTTTGGCCTTACTGAAAAGCGTCCAGGAACAAACGGCTAAGAAGGGCATGACCCAACCGGATATCTGGATTGAGCCGGGGCGCTCAATCGCTGGCCCAGCCGGTTACAGCTTGTACACTGTTGGTTCTCGTAAGGATATACCGGGTGTGCGGACTTACTTGGCCGTTGACGGTGGAATGGGTGATAACATTCGTCCAGCCCTTTACCAGGCTGATTATCAGGCGGTCTTGGCCAACAACGTTCATGGAGCGCCAGCCGAGCATGTCCGCTTAGTGGGTAAGTATTGTGAATCGGGTGATGTCTTGATTCAAGACCAAGAATTGCCAGCAACAGAGCCGGGCGACTTGGTTGCCGTTTTGAATACCGGTGCTTACGGGTACTCAATGGCCTCCCGCTACAACCGCAATCCTGTGCCAGCCGTGGTCTTCGTTGAAAACGGCCTCTCACAACTGGTGGTCGAAGGTGAAAGCTTAGCTGATTTGACCAGCCACGACCGTGCTTACCAATTACCTGGTAAGTGGTAAAATCAGCTTTGGCGAGACTTGCTTGATTTCATCAGCCTGTCTTGCCAGGCTGAAAGAAACAATTGGATTTAAATAAGAAGAAAACAACTCGAAAAGGAAAACAAAAACATGACTGAAATGGATACAGCGGCGATCATTAATTACTTGGCAACTTCTAAGAAGAAGACACCAGCAAAGGTGACCTTAGCTGGTGATTTGGCTCAAATTACTTGGCCAAATGATGTGCAAGCCTTTATTGGAGAAAAAACTGGGACTGTTTTTGGCGATATGCAAGTGATCCAACCAATTTTGGATGACAACCAGGCAGCCATTACCGACTACCACGTTGAACTAATTGCCCGTAACTCCGGGGTGCCATTGTTGAACACCCAGCACTTGAATGCCCGCATTGAACCAGGAGCCTTGATTCGTGACCGAGTTCAAATCGACGACCAGGTTGTGGTTATGATGGGGGCTGTGATTAACATTGGTGCCAAAATTGGTGCTGGATCGATGATTGATATGGGCGCTGTTCTGGGTGGCCGAGCTGAAGTTGGTAAGAACTGCCACATTGGTGCCGGTGCCGTCTTGGCCGGTGTGATTGAACCTGCTTCAGCAGAACCTGTTCGTGTTGGTGATGGTGCTTTGGTTGGTGCCAACGCCGTTGTCATCGAAGGGGTTCAAGTTGGTGCCGGAGCGGTTGTTGCCGCTGGTGCCATCGTGACAGAAGATGTTCCTGAAAGAACGGTTGTGGCTGGAGTACCGGCTAAGGTCATTAAGCAAATCGATGCTCAAACAGAGCAAAAGACGGCCTTGGTTGCTGCCTTGCGTGATTTGTAAAAAAGTTTGCTAGCAAACGACTGGAAGATGGCCGCGCGACCTAGCTGATTAGAGAGAAGTTTTCATGGTCCATGAAAGGGAGGCTTTGATGTCCGATTTAACCATTAATTTAGCGCAGGTTCGGCGCGACTTACATGCCATTCCAGAGTTGGCTTTGCATGAAGTGCAAACAAAACAATATTTGAAAAAAACAATTGCCGCCTTTGCGAGCGATTTCTTAACAATCAAAGAGGTGCCAGAAGTTGAAACGGCCTTGCTGGTCCGCTTGGCAGGGTCAAACCCAAAGAAAACAATTGGCTACCGAGCTGATATTGACGCCTTACCAATTGAGGAAGAAACAGGCCTGCCCTTTGCTTCGAAACACCCCGGTGTGATGCATGCCTGTGGTCATGATATTCATATGACGGTTGCCTTGGGAATCTTGGCTTACTTTGCGAAAAATCAGCCGAAAGATAATCTGATTTTTATCTTTCAACCGGCAGAAGAATCCGAGGCCGGGGGCAAACGTTTGTATGAGGCCGGTGCGCTTACGGGTGATTTTAAACCGGATGAACTCTACGCCTTGCATGACCAGCCAGCCTTGCCGGCCGGTCAGATTGCAACCAAAATGGGCACACTCTTTGCCGGGACAACGGAGATTCATCTTCAAGTTGTTGGCCAGGGTGGTCACGCGGCTTATCCCCATCAAGCCAAGGATGCTTTGGTTGCCGCTTCTGCCTTTGTCAGCCAGGTGCAAACCGTTGTTTCCCGCAATGTTGACCCCATTCATGGTGGAGTCGTGACGATTGGCTCCTTTCACGCCGGCACAATCGGTAACGTGATTGCCGGTGAGGCCAAGTTAGCCGGGACGATTCGGGCCTTTACCCAAACGGACTTGGAGATGATGCAAAAACGGGTCCGCGCCATTGCGGATGGGATTGCCGTTGCCTTTGATGTTCAAATGAACTTGGAGCTCATTCAGGGTGGTTATTACCCGGTTGAAAATGATCCAAAAACTACGGCAGCCTTTATGGCCTTTATGGAAGAAAATCCGGAAGTTGACTTTGTAGAAGCACAGCCGGCAATGACCGGCGAAGACTTCGGCTTCCTACTAAATAAGTTCCCAGGCACAATGTTTTGGCTTGGGGTTGGTGACCCCAAACATAGCCTTCACGATGCCCGGTTGAACCCCGATGAGCGAGCCTTAAACGCCGGTGTTCAGGCAATGGTGGCCTATTTTAAACAACGAATGGCCCAATAAGCTGGCATCCAGGGAAACTGATTTTGCCGCTTGCCAGTTAAGATGTATTGAAAAAACTAAGAAATCGCTATAGCTAAAGATGAGAGAGGATGGCTTTTGATGATGACAGCAAATTTGATTACCGCATTAATTACCCCATTTACCAGCCAGGACGAAATTGACTATGATGCCTTGGACCGTTTAACGGATAAGTTATTGAGTGAAGGAACGCAGGGCTTTGTCATCGGTGGTACAACCGGTGAATCACCTACGTTGACGGAGGAAGAACGCCTGTCCTTGTACCGCCACTTTGCCCAGTATGTAAACGGCCGGGGACCGGTTATTGCTAACGTTGGGACAAACAACACGGCAGAATCCGTGGCCTTGGCTGAGACTGCCAGCCAAATCGAGGGTGTGACTGGCATTTTGGCTGTCACGCCTTACTACAATAAGCCCGATCAGGACGGCATGATTGCCCACTTCACGGCAATCGCCAATGCCAGCCAAGTACCATTGATGTTGTATAACATTCCTGGTCGTTCAAGCGTTTCGTTGACGAATGATTCTGTCTTGTTCTTGGCTCACCATCCAAATATTAATGCGGTTAAGCAAGTGACTTCAATTGATGACTTGGCCGTTTTGGTTGATCAAGCGCCAGAAGGCTTTGCCGTTTATACTGGTGAAGATAGCCAAACATTGGCAGCAAAGGCCATTGGTTGTGCGGGCACGATTTCAGTTGCGTCACACCTCTATGGTCGTGAGATGCAAGCGCTCTTTGCCGCTCTTGAAGCTGGTGATGTGGCCTTGGCGGGCCAGTATCAACGCTTCTTGACACCACGGATGAACGTTTTGTTCTCTCATCCATCACCAAGTCCCGTAAAGGCCATCTTAGCTAAGCAGGGCTTGATTGAAAATCAGTTACGTTTACCATTGCTGCCATTGACTGAGCAGCAAACAGCAGAAGTAGAGGCCGTATTAGGCCGGCAAGGAGTTGTTGCATGAAAACCGTCTTTCTCGCAGGCGCCCAAGGGAAAATGGGGCAGTCGATTGAAAAGTTGATTGAGGACCAAGCTGATTTTTCATTAGCTGGCCGCTTAACGACTAAAAGGGCGCTCGACCAACAGTCAGATGATCAAGAAGGCACTGTTTCAACCTTTACCGACTTAGCAGACATTAACGTCAGTGCTGGTGTTTGGGTTGATGTCACTAATCCGGCTGTTGCCTTTGAAAATGGCCAATACGCCTTGACCCATGGTTTTGACTTGGTGATGGGAACGTCTGGCTTACAAGCTGATGATCTGGAAAAATTAAGGGCCTTGGCCCTCGAAAACGACCAATCGGCCTTGGTTGTTCCTAACTTTTCAATTACAGCGGTTTTGTTGATGCAGTTTGCCGGTCAAGCAGCTAAATACTTGCCTGCAGCCGAAATCATCGAGGCTCACCATGAGGACAAGGTCGATGCACCATCTGGGACGGCAAAGGCCACCGCTGATTTGATTGTTGCTGCTCGTCAAGAAGAACCTGCTATTCCACATTCAAACGCTTTGGCCCGTGGCGACCAAAGTCAGGGAGTACCGGTGCATGCCATGCGTTTGCCGGGTATCTTGGCCGAAGAAACGGTTGTCTTTGGTTCGGCTGGAGAAACATTAACAATCAAACAATCAACAAATAATCGTTCGTCTTTCATGACCGGGGTTGCTCGTTCAATTCGAAAAGTCGATGAAATTGATGGATTAGAGATTGGATTAGATAAAATTCTCTAATTTATTTTTAATAATATGGTAGAATGGTGCAAAGCAATGTAAAAGGATTTGTTTAGAATAGAATAGGAGTGGTTTTCATGGTTCAAGTCAAAGAAAGTTTGTCGAAGCAGTATAACCAATTGTTCGAGATCGTGCCGCCAGCGGCCATCCGAGCAGTTGACATCAAGTTGTCCGCAGTTCCGGATATCATCAAGCTCACCCTTGGTGAACCTGATTTTGCGGTTCCAGATGTAGTCAAGGAGGCCGTTAAAAAAGCGGTTGATGATAATGACTCACATTATGCGCCTTCACAGGGAACTTTGGCTTTGCGTCAGGCTATTTCCGACTATGTTCATGAACGTTTGTCTGGTCCAGTCTATGATCCGGAAAGTGAAATTTCGGTGACAATCGGGGCTTCAGAAGCCATTTACGATTCATTGTCTGCACTGTTTAACCGTGGTGAAACAATTTTGGTACCAACACCAACATTTTGTTTTTACCAGGCGGAAGCTTTACGTCTCGGTTTGAAGGTGGTCGAAATTAACACGGCGCCATCATACCTGTTTACGGCGGAAATGTTTGAAAAGGCAATCCAAGAGCACCCTGAAGCAAAAGGCTTGGTGTTGAACTTTCCTGGTAACCCAACTGGTGTTACCTATGATGAAGAAGAGCTCAAGGAACTTGCCACGGCTATCAAGAAAACGGATGTTTTGGTCATATCAGATGAAATTTATGCGGAGTTGACTTACGGTCAAACGCATAAGTCGATTACGAACTATATTCCAGAACAAACCATCTTGATTGGTGGACTGTCAAAGTCACATGCGATGACCGGGTACCGGGTGGGCTTTATTGCCGGTCCAAAGGCCTTGATGAAGATGGTTGGTTTGGCCCACTCTGGTGTTGTCACAACAGCACCAGGTCCAATGATGGCCGGGGCTTTGGCAGCCCTAACGGTTGCCAGAGATGCCCCCAAGGAAATGCGTGACATCTATCAAAAGCGCCGCGACATTGTCTTAGCTGGCTTGCAGGAAGCTGGCTTTACGGCTCCAACACCAAAGGGTGCCTTTTACATCTTCGCTAAGATTCCTGATTTCTTGCCACAAGACGATGAAGCCTTTGTCTATGAATTAGGTGAAAAGGCCAAGGTGGGAACAATTCCTGGTTCTGTCTTTGGGACCGGAGGTGAAGGCCACATTCGCATTTCTTACGCCACTTCGACTGAAAAATTAGAAGAGGCCATGAAGCGAGTGATTGCCTACGCCAAGGCTGCTAAGGAAGCAACTGAACTTTCAACAGCAGAATAACGATTAAATAGCCATGAGCTTGGAGATTATCCAATTTCTTGGCTATTTTTTTGCTATAATGAACAATAGTTATGACAAATCGGAGAAAGAATTTTTATGGAAGTTCACGACAACTTACGAGTCAGAATGGCCCGGCCCAAGCGCTTTTCTTGGGTTAAATTTTTTATCATCTTGGTGGCGATTTTCCTGATTGTAGCCGGCGCTATTTATGCTTATGCCTACATGGCATTACAGCCGATGGCTAGAGCGGAATCAAACGTGCAAAAAACGGTCAGTCAAAAAACATCTTTGACGAACCTACACGGTGTCACAGAAGATGATCGCAACGACACTATTTATGCCGTGCTTGGTAAAGATAGTGATGGCCAGCAAAAAGTAGCCTTGGTCAAGGGGCAGCATGGGGCTGTGACGACCTTTGACTTTGGCAATGGCCTGTCACGGGCTGATTTATTAAAGCAAATCAAAGCCAAGTACAATCCAAAGAAGGTTTATTCGGCCAATTTGTCGCTCTACCAAAAAACTTTGGTCTGGGAAATCAGCTACGAGAGTCAAAATGGCGACATGAACTATTTGACAATGGATTACAAGACCGGTGCCGTTTACCGGGCAATTAATGGAATTTAGGGAGAAGATGATGTTGCAAGCAAGTGATTTTTCAAAGCGGGCCCAAGCCGTTCAACCCTCAGCCACACTCGCAGTTTCTAAAAAAGCCAAGCAGATGGCGGCTGAAGGGATTGATGTGATTAACCTTGGCGTTGGGGAACCTGATTTTACGACGCCCAAGGCTATTAGTGAAGCAGCTATTGAAGCCATCGAAGGCGGTCAAACTTCTTTCTACACGCCCGTCGGTGGGATTTTACCATTAAGAGAAGCCATCGCTGAACAAACGACCAAGAAAACGGGTCAGGTTTTGTCGGCTGACCAAGTGACGGTCACTTCCGGTGCCAAGTTGTCTTTGTACACGATTATGCAGGTACTCCTAAACCCTGGTGACCAAGTTGTAATGCCCGAACCCTATTGGGTTTCATATGTTGAACAGGTTCGCTTGGCGGGCGGGGTTGCCACAACCGTTAAGCCCAAGACGGCAGCGATGAAGTTGACGCCAGCTGACCTCGATGAAGTTGCCGGACCTGTGAAGTTGATTATCCTTAATAATCCTTCCAACCCAACTGGCCAGGTTTATAGCCGGGCTGAAGTGCAGGCGCTTTTGGACTGGGCCGATGCCCATGATAGTTTCCTTTTGTCTGATGAAATTTATGGCCAATTGGTTTATAACGGGCAAACGTTTACGTCAGCTTTGTCTTTGAAGGAAATCAAGGACTCCCGCTTGATTATTGTCGATGGGGTTTCAAAGTCCTATTCGATGACCGGTTGGCGCCTTGGTTGGACGATTGCTGATGAAAAAATCATTGCCGAAATGAATAAACTTTTGGGTCATATGACTTCGAATCCGGCCGCCGTTAGCCAATATGCCGCCTTGGCCGCCTTAACGGTTGACCAACAGATGGTCGAGGATATGCGGACTACCTTTGAGAGTCGGTTGAATGCAACCTACGATAAGTTAACAGCCATTCCGGGCTTGTCTGTCGCGCAAAAGCCAGAAGGGGCCTTTTACCTCTTCTTTAAGGTTGATCAAGATCTTTTGGACAAGATGGGCCTAAAGTCAACGATTGACTTTGCCACTGCGCTCTTGGAGCAGGCCCATGTTGCCATTCCGGCCGGTGAAGGTTTTGGAATGCCAGGCTATTTGCGTCTATCTTACGCCAAGGACCAAGCAACCATTAATGAGGCCCTTGACCGTATTTTGGCTTTTGTTCAGTAAGTTTTAGTCCTAGTTGACGACTGCCAAAATTTTTATCATAATAAAGTTAATAAGTAAAATGTGAGGAGTAGGGCGTTAGCCCGAATAATTTATGAGTGAAACAACGATTCCAACAATCCAAATTGTCGATGCACCAAAGTACGTCGGCCAAACGGTAAAAATTGGTGCCTGGTTACGGCAAAAGCGTGGGTCCGGAAAGATGGCCTTCTTGCAATTGCGTGACGGAACTGCTTTTTTCCAGGGCGTGGTCGCCAAAGCTGACGTTTCAGGGGAATTGTTTAATTTGGCCAAGGATTTGAAGCAGGAAACATCATTGTATGTGACCGGCGAAATTCATGCAGATGATCGGTCATCATTTGGCTACGAAATCAGCATTACCGGATTAGAAGTCATTGGTGAAAGCCATGATTACCCAATCACGCCCAAGGAACACGGTACAGAATTTTTGTTTGATGAGCGCCACCTCTACTTGCGTCACATCAAGCCATTTGCCACATTGAAGATTCGCAACACCTTGATTGCAGCCACATACGAATTCTTCAACCAGGAAGGTTTCATCAAGTTGGATGCCCCCTTGTTGACTGGTTCTGCCCCCGAAGGAACAACCGACTTGTTTGAGACCGATTACTTTGGTCAATCAGCTTACTTGTCACAAACAGGACAATTGTACGCCGAAGCGGGTGCTATGGCCTTTTCAAGGGTCTTTACTTTTGGACCGGCCTTTCGTGCTGAAAAGTCAAAGACGCGTCGTCACCTAACAGAATTCTGGATGATTGAGCCGGAAATGGCCTTTATGCACCAGGAAGAATCTTTGGAATTGCAGGAACGCTATGTTGCTTTCTTGATTGAAAAGGTTTTGGAAAGAAATGACCAGGAATTGGACTTGTTAAACCGTGACAAGGATTTGTTGCGCTCTTATACACAGTTACCATTCCCACGTGTTTCTTATGATGATGCCATCAAGTTGTTGCAAGAAAACGATTTCGACGTTGAATGGGGTGTTGACTTTGGTTCGCCTGAGGAAACGTTCTTGGCCAACCATTTTCACAAGCCTGTCTTTATTGTTAACTTCCCGAAGGCCATCAAGGCCTTTTACATGAAGCGCCATCCAGACCGTGATGACGTCGTTATTTCGGCTGATTTGTTGGCACCGGAAGGCTACGGCGAAATCATTGGTGGATCCGAACGTGATACGGATTACGATTATTTGAAGGCTCAGATTGAAAAAGAAGGTTTGGACATGGACGAGTACGGTTGGTACTTGGACTTGCGTAAGTATGGTTCTGTGCCACACTCAGGCTTTGGCCTTGGTTTGGAACGAATGGTAACTTTCGTGACTGGCGAAGAACATATTCGCGAAGCCATTCCATTCCCACGGATGACGCATCGTTTGCGTCCATAAAGCAGATAAAAAGCGCCCAAGGGTACCTTGGGCGCTTTTGTAACGATTGATAAGGAGGGTTTGATGGACGATAAATTACAGGCCTTCTTGCAGGCCGGCAGTACCAGCCTGGAAAACGCTTTACTGGTGCATTACCAGGATTTGGGTTTTGACAATGATGATTTGGTCCTTTTCTTGCAGGTGAAACGCCTCCAAGACCAGGGCGACCAAGCCGACCCGAAGGTCGTTGCTCGGATAATGAAAGTCACGGAAAAAACGGTTGTTAGCCGACTGATGTCGATGGTTGATCGCGGGTTAATGAAGGTTGCCGGTCAAGGCCGCCAGGGTGAAATCTATGATTTTTTACCACTTTACGACCGCTTGCTACACGGCCAGGGTCTTAGGCCGGCTAATAATGTTGTTTCGGCTGGTGAAAAAAGCCGTCAAGAAGTGGTCCGAATTTTACAAGGCGAGTTTGGTCGCAACCTATCACCGCTGGAAATGCAAACGGTGGCTCAGTGGTTTGACCAAGACCACTTTGATCCAAACATGATGGTCTTGGCGATTCAAGAAGCAGTCGCCAATAATGCTCGGAGTCTGCGTTACATTGAGGCCATCCTAGTGAACTGGCAACGTGATAATTTGACCTCACCCCAGGCGGTTCAAATCGCCAAAGAAAAACGCCGTGGTGTCGTTTATCAAGCACGACCTACTAACGGTCAGAGTCAACAGCAACCCGAAAAGAATCAGCCAATTGTGCCAACTTTTAAGTTAGATGACCTATAAAAAGAATTGAAAACTTATTTAAAGACTGAGAATCGCTTGGTTTTATTGTAAAATTAAGCGACCGAGGTTATCCTGGTGAAAACCTAGTAGAGGTTTGGGACCAGTCTGGTCGACCAGACAAGCCAGTTTCGTTTTTGGGCTGACCTGGCTGAGTCGCGTTTGCAGTTGGCCAAGTGTCAATGGCTTTTTCCCAGCGACAAAGGCGATTTCGCTTTGTTGGTTGAAAAAGCGTAATTGGGCCAGGGGCCTGATTTGGTCGCGGTCGTCTTTGACTTGGCCAAACACTTCGGTTTGATTTGGTAGGTAAGTTGTCAGGGCAAAGAATTCACTGAGTATCATAGTATTTATATTATAAAAGGAAAATGATGGAAAAGAAATATCGTTTAATGGCAACAGTTGCGGCGGGCTTGGAGTCCGTCTTAGGCCAAGAATTAAAGGACCTGGGCTTTGATGTTCAGGTTGAAAACTACCGAGTCTTCTTTGAAGGGACTCAGGCCGATATTTTACGGGCTAATTTGTGGCTCCGGACTGCCGACCGATTGAAAATTGTGATTGGCTCCTTTCATGCCACAACCTTTGATGAGCTTTTTGAGGGCATCAAGGCTTTGCCAATGGAGGATTACCTTAATTACGATTCGGAATTCCCAGTTGCCGGTCGTTCTCAAAAATCAGCCTTGCACTCGGTGCCAGACGTTCAGTCAATCACGAAAAAAGCAATTGTCTCCCGTTTGCAGGAAGCCTTTCACGTTCGGACTCGCCTACCAGAAACCGGCTTTTTTGCACAATTAGAAGTGATGGTGACCAAGGATGAAGTCATGTTGACTTTGGATACAACTGGGCCATCGCTCTTTAAGCGTGGTTACCGAGTTGAAAAGGGGCCAGCGCCATTGAAGGAAAACTTTGCGGCGGCCTTAGTGCTGTTAACTAATTGGAAGAAAGACTTACCCTTTGTCGATCCAACCTGTGGTTCTGGTACAATTCCAATTGAAGCTGCTTTGATTGGTCGTAATTTAGCACCAGGTTTGACCCGTGACTTTGATATCGAAAAGATGGATTGGTTTGACCACACCCTTTCAGATACGATTCGTGATGAGGCCGAAGATCAAGCTGATTACGACACGCCATTGAATATTCGCGGTTATGATATTGATCCGAAAATGGTCAAAATTGCCCAAGAAAACGCTAAGCATGCGGGTTTGTCTCAAGACATTACCTTTGAGGCGCTGGCTGCTGGTGATTGGCAACCGGAAGAAGAGCGTGGCGTCTTAGTGGCGAACCCACCATACGGTCAACGACTCGGTGAACTTGAAGAAGCCGAGGGGCTTTATAAACAGATGGGAGCGGTTTATAGTCGTCTGCCTTATTGGTCGAAGTACATCCTAACATCTGACCTATCATTTGAAAAAGTTTTTGGTCAAAAAGCGACGAAAAAACGCAAACTGTTTAACGGGCAGTTACGAGTCGATTATTTCCAGTTTTGGGCTAAAAAAGCCGAAAAAAAGTAAAATATTCCAAATCAGAATAAAAAATCAGCAAAAAAGATTGTCATTTGACAATCTTTTTTTTGTGTTTATTTTTTCAATTTATTTTCTTAAAATTAATAAAAATTAAAAAATGATAGTGCTCTTTTCTTGAAGAAGATTGAAAGCGCTATTGTTGCAAAAGTGTTGGTTTTAAAATAGTAAAAGAAACCGTTTTCTTTTTAAATTTGTCTTTTTATAAAGCAGCCTTTATAATCAAATTGCAACAAACGAAAACAAAGTAAAGGAATGTAAAAATAATGGATACAAATATCAGGAAAAAGTATACGATTTACCAATCACGCCGCGCTTGGCTGGTTGCATCGAGCGTCTTAGTTTCAAGTGGTTTGACTTTAGTGGATGGCGACCAGCAGATTAGCGGTCATGCTGCTCAAGTTCAGAAGACAGAAAATGTTCGAGCTAATGACGGTCAAGAACAAAATGACGGCCAATTGGCTGCCAGGGTGAACTTGGACCAAGCTGATTTTGGTGTTGATGTCGACACCGAGGATAACGACAAGAGGGAAAATGAGGCAGATGACGATTTCACTGTTGATAATCCGCGCCCTGAGCGCCGCCACCAGGGACCAGGAACGGTTGTGGTCGTACCAGAAAATCCAAAGGACAGTGCAGATAAGCAAAAGGAACCGGATAAAGAGGATTCACAGTCAAAGCAGAATCAAAAGCCAGTTGACAAGGGTGACCAGCAAAAAACTCCAGGAGAGACTGATGTAGCACAACAGCCATTGCCTTCGCTGTATGAGCAAACAACCGATGCTTACGAAAAATTAGTCACTGCCTTAAAAACAAGCGAACCGAATTTAAACGGCGGTGGTGATGCTGTGTTAGACAGTGATCAGAGTCATATCGCCCAAGCTGGACAGATGATTTTTGGTGAACCAGATAAGTCGTTACTCGGCTTGACCGGCATTAAAAATGATTATTCCAACGTTTCCGAAATGCACTTAATGGTTGATGACTCGTTCACTCAAAAAATAACAGAACACGTCAAAGAAATTTTTGGTGAAAATCAGAAGACGACAAAAACGAGCTACTTCCCCATTCAAAATTCCCTTGTGTTGGGCGGAGGCATGCCGTTGACGGCAAATATTTATCCTTCAAATGATCCGGTTTTAAGTCCCGGACGCTATTACAAGATGTTACAGGCGACCTTGAGTTCTGTTGCGAATGTGCTGAGTGCTGGCATGGTGGATGATAAGCTAACAAGCAACTATGACCGTGGCCAATATGGGGTTTACCTGCGCGTCGCGGTGCCACGAGGTGTCGATCCAAACGAATTTGTCAAAACACTCAATTTGGATAGTACTCGCTTTGCGGCTGAAATGAACTTTAATGCCACACTTGGCTTAGACCGACTGACCAATATGGTGCCTGGCCTGAATCAAATTTTGTCTCAAAGCTTGGGTGTGCCATTTAGTGGTAATGTTGGTTCCCTCGTTGATGCCGTATTAGGTAAGACAGTTGCTCAGTTAAACGAAAAGTATGGCACTAATTTGTCCTTCAAAAATTCAGACAGCCCGTTTTATCCAATCACCATTTATCCAAAAGCAACGAAGGTTAGCAATCAGGATGACCCTGTTGCTGTCTATTTGTTGGTTCGTGGCGATGAATTGAATCGCTATAGTGGTGCAGTGACTGAGGCCAAAATTATCCTGACGAAGTTCTTTATGGAGACGCTGTCTTGGGCTGGCAACATCAAGGGTGGTGCCTATGGTTACCTGAACTTTGATTTAAACCGTTACCCAGGTAATATGAGTAGTCAAGAAATGGAAAAACATTATAATGCCGATGGGGAACACCAACAACGGCTGGCAGACCTGGAGGTTTATGCTGACAATAGTCCGTATAAAATTCTGACTCGCCACCAGCTGCCTCCGCAAAAATTTGGTCACGCTTTTTTGTCGTTGAACCTGATGGATAGCAACGATATGCTTTCACGGTCAAGCCATGATTATGGTAAAGAAGGGGATTTGGGTCGTGACATTGCACTGAAGCGAGCCGACCAAAAAGAAGTTCACCCATTACCATTATCAAAAGTGCCCACATGGCGGGCCTACATTTCGCTTTTTGACCAAAAGAAAGTTTTAAATACAAAGGAAGTGGCTGGTCATTCTGAAGAGTGGGAAGAAGTTAATCACCAAGAGCGGGTTTTGCCGGGTCAGGACCTTGACCATCGTGTTGTGACATTAGCTGATGGGCAGAATTTTTATGATCAAGCATCGCGGTTTGACCGAGTAATTGATTATTTTGACCACCAGGTACTGCTCGATGAACAAGGTTTCCATCCAAGCCAAAACGTTCAATCACTGCGCTTAGCACGGTCCGTGGACCCGGCTGGTCAAAGGACTAGTCGGGAGGATTTTGCCATCTATAATCGGCCATTTACGGTTTACTATAGCGGTGAAATGACGCTGAAAAACGGTGAGGTTGTACCATTGCGACCAACAAAATTAACGGTCTTCCAGGAAAATCAGGCTCTGCAATCAGCGCTTGATGGTCAGCGGAATTCCGCTTTTGAAACGATTAACAAGCAAGCTGAGTATCTTTTTAGTTTGATTAAGCATTTGACGCCAAAATTATTGGATCAAGTAGTTGCAGACTATGGTCAAAAAATTCAAACGATTGTTAGTGAAGCAAATCAAAAATTAAACCAAAGTCAAACAACGGACGATGTTCGTTTGGTACAAAAAGACCAGCTTGATCAATTGCTGGCCATTCAAAATCAGGCAACGGCAAAGCACCAAATAACACCAGCGGTACTAAATACAAATCGCGACTTAGCTTACCAACAAATCGATCAAGAAGCGCTCACAACCAAGGTAACGATTAATAATGCTGCGGAATTGACTCAGGAACAAAAACAAGGGTTAATTGACCAAGTCGAAACGATTGTCCAAACTGGGAAAAATGATGTTGGTCTGGCGCCAGATGTTGAATCAGCTCGTCGTGTCTTGGATCGGATTATCGAAGCATTACGAGCAATATTCTTAGGTAAGGCCGGCAAAGAAGAGGCTAAGGTGGCTTTAGCACGAGCTGGGCAAGAAAAGAAACAAGACTTTGCTAAAATTGCCCATGTCGACCACCAAAGTTTACACAAACAAGAAAAAGTGGTGGACCATGAAGTCGACTTTTACCAGAAACGAGTTGGCCAAGCTAAGACGACGGTTGAACTGGCTCGGACATTGGCGGATGGCTTACATGCCATCAATGACGTTGCTAATCCTGATTTGCAAATTGATTATCAACCGGTCAGTCTCGATGAAGTGAAGGTTGCGGTGGTTGCCCTTGAAGAAAGGGGACGGTCGACTAAAAAGCGTTTTGAAGAAATTGACCATACAGAACCAGCAAGCCTGTTGAGTCAAGAAAAATTGGTAACCGAAGCGGTTAATCAAGGATTAACGGCTATTCACGATGCCAAAACGAAGCAAGAACTGAAAGTGGCATTAGAACAGGCACTAGTAGCAATCAATGGCGTTGCCGAACCACAGTTAATCAAAGAATTTCAACCAGTTTCGGCAGCTGATCGTAAACAAGCGATGGATCAAGTAGCGGCTGCCGGTCGACAAAAAAAGCAGCAATTTAAGAAAGTGGCGCATGTTGAATCCGATAGTCTCAACCAGCAAGAAGACCTTGTAAATCAGTTAGTTCAAAAAGCAACTACGGCTCTTCAAAAGGCCAAAACCAACGGCGACTTAAACGGTATCACGGCAAAGGCGGTTAAAGATATCAATGCGGTTGCTAATCCAACTAAGATGGTTGCTTATCAGCCGGTTAGTCAACATGATATTGACCGTGCAGTGGCGATTTTGCAGCAAATCGGGCAAGAAAAAAGTGATTCCTTCAATCAAATTATCGGTGTCGATCCAATGAGCTTGGCTAATCAGCAAGCTAAATTGAATCTGATAATTTCTAATGGTATTGAGAAATTAAATCGAGCGGAAACGAACCGTGAATTTGAGCAAAGCTTCCAAAAGACGTCCCAAGCTATTCGTGCTGTTGAAAATCCAACGATTCAAGAAATATTGAAGGAACCAACGGCAGATGATAAGGCCTTGTCGATTAGGTTCTTAGAACAAGCTGCCCAAGACCAACGTGACCTTTTCCAAAATGTTGCACACGCTGACCAACAGAGCTTGGCGCAGCAACTGTCAATTTTAGAAAAAGCCCTCAAAGCTGGAACACAAGCAATTAACCAAGCAAAGACGAGGGGAGAACTCGCCAAGGTCAGCGACCAGGCACTAATTCAGATTAGGGCGGTAGCGAAGCCTGAGGTGGAATTTGCTTACCAAGAGGCGACCGCTTACGATGTTGGTGTGGCCTATGGCAAACTTGTAAATATTCTTTCGGCCAAGCGCAAGCAGTTTGCAGCAATCTTGCACGTTGATCCAATTAGTTTGTCGAAGCAACTCCAACTTTTAGACTTGATTAAAAAATCCACGACGATCGAACTGAATCAATCGATGATTCAAAAAGACATTCAGGTAGCCTACGACAAGGGAGTACAGGCTATTAATTTGGTTGCAGCGCCAAAAATTTTAAGCGAATACCAACCGGTCACGGCAGAGGAACGCCACCTGGGTGAACAGACCTTGCGAAATGCCGGTGAGGCAAAAAAGGCTGATTTTGCAGCTATTAGTCATGTTGAGCAAGATAGTTTACGGGCTCAGCAATCAGTTGTTGATTCAGTTTTAGCAACTGGATTACAGGCATTGCAAAAAGCAAAAGCTGCTGGTGCCTTTCGAAAAGCTGTAGCCGACAACCTTGATCGCATTCAACGAATCGAAGAACCTTCAATTCAAAAGGATTATCAGCCGGTAACCGATATGGACCGTTACTTAGCACGGCAGGCAATTAACCATGCTGGTGAGGCCAAAAAGCAAGCCATTCTTGCTGTCGAACATGGCGAGAAAAAGAGCGTCCAGCAGCAAGTTAAAGCGGTGCAGCAAGCGATTACACGGGCACAGCAGGATGTTGCTCAAGCGGCAGTTCAAGGTGAATTAAAGCGGGCTGTTCAAGCTGGTTTTGATTCGATTGCTAAAATTGCCGGACCAGCACTGGAAGTGGAGTACCAACCAAGCACCAAGGCTGATCAAAATCAGGCGCTTGTGGCCTTGAATCAAGCAGCAGATGATAAAAAAGCCACTTTTGCCGCCATTGATCATGTTGATTCGGTTAGTCTGTCCTTACAGTCAGGTTTGATTGAAAAAAACCGAGTGAATGGCCAGCAGCTGCTATTGGCTGCCAAAACCAAGAAAGACCTTCGCCAAAGTTTGGCGGATGCTTTAACGCAAGTTGACCATGTGGCTGATCCAATCAAGGAAATTGGTTATCGTCAAGTCGAAGCGAGCAATCAAGTAGATGCCAAGGAGCAGTTGAAGACAGCCGGTGAGGCTCAAAAACAAAAGTTTGCATCTTTGGTAGGCGTTGATCCTGAAAGCTTGGCCAAACAACAGCTTTTAGTTGACCAAGCAGCAGATACTGCAAGTCAGGCTGTTGACCAGGCACAAACAAATGGGGAGCTAGTCACTGCTTGCCAACAGGGACTGACAGCGATTCGTCAAATTGCCGCACCTGTTGTTTTGGAAGAACTGAAGCCAGCAACGATAGCTGATAAAAAAATGGCTAAGGATTATCTTAGTCAGGTTGTGGCACAGCGCCAGGAATCTTTCCGGCAAATCAGTCATGTGGATCAGGCTAGTTTGACTCAGCAATTACAGTTATTGAACCAAGCTCTGGCGCAGGGACAAGAAGCCATTGACCGAACGGCAACTAAGGGGGATTTGAACCAATCTGTCACACAGGCTGAGCAGGCGGTAACTAGTATTAGTCAGCCAACCCTGCTTCCGTTGTTCCGGCCGGCCGGCCAGGAGGAAAAATCAGTTGTCGATGACCTATTGGAACGGCAGGCCAACCTGAAAAAGGAGCAATTTGATGCAGTTGCCCATGTTGACTCTGGAAGCCTCAACCAACAAAAACAGGCCGTTGATCAAGCGTTGGCACAGGCACGCGATTTAGTTGCTAAGTCCAAAACCAAGCAGGATTTGAACCAGGCATTAGCAGCTGGTTTGCAGGGTATTCAGGATGTTGTCGAACCGGTCGTTCAAACGCAATACCGTTCAGTTACCAAGGATGATCGTAATCAAGCGCTGGAAATTCTTAACCAGGCCTTTTTGAAAAAACAGGAGCATTTTGCCGACATTAAACATGTGGATGATCAAAGTTTAAAGGCGCAAGTTGCTGCCCTGAAGGCTGCTCGAAAAACAGCAATTGCGATTCTTTCAGCTGCTGAAAACCAAGGACAGTTGCGGACCGCCTTGCAAGCAGGGCTAAGCAGCTTGAACCAAGTGGTCGACCCAGAAGTACAGTTGGCTTATCGACCAGTGGCTCCAGCTGATAAAATCAGCATCGAAAAGATATTGACCCAGTACGGTCATGCTAAGCAAGAGCGATTTTCTAAGATTACTCATGTTGACTTGGAGAGCCTCAAACAGCAACAGCAACAAATTGATCAAATTCTGAAACAAGCTAAGGAGGCGCTGGATCAAGTAAAGTTGAATCAAGAATTAACCGCTGTCCAAAAGCAGGCAGTGGCAAAGATTGACTTAGTGGCTGATCCGGTTCTGATTTTTGCTTATCAAGCAGTTACCGACCAAGAAAAAGCGAAGGCAGCACAACAGCTTAGCGCTGCTGGCCAGGCAAAGAAGGCCACTTTCTTGGTCATTGACCATGTAGATCAGCAAAGTTTGAAAAATCAGTTGGCCCAGCTGGCATATGTTTTGCAAACCGGCCATCATTCAATTAAAAAGGCAACGGTTCACCATGAACTTGATTCAGCAATTAAGCAAAGCTTAGCTGATGTACAGGCAGTGGCGAAGCCAAATCTAGCACCCGAATATCGCCAAGCGACAGCCGACCAGAGGGCAGATGGTCAGCAGACGTTATCGGTGGCTGTTAAAGAAAAGATAGGACGTTTTGAAGCCCTTGATGGTGTTAATCGCGCCAGTTTGTTGGAACAGAAGACACTGTTGACAGGTGTTATGAAGCACTATTCTGCTTTGATTGATCAGGCAGAAACTGTTCACGATGTGCATGAGCTTGTCAATAAGGGCTTGCAAGATATTAACCAAGTTGCACAGCCAAAGCAAAATTGGCAGGATCAAGCGGTTAACAAAGAAGAAATGCAAGCTGCTATCCAGGATGTAACGTCAGCGGGTCAAAATCGAATCCAAGACTTTGGGCAAATTACAGGAGTTGACCCTGATGAGCTGACACAGCAACAGCAAGCCGTGAATAAAGTCGTCAAGGAAGGACTGGCTACGATTAGTTTGGCCAAGAATCATGGCCAATTAAAGACTGCGGTTATTAAAATTAAGGAAGCCATTCAGGCGGTTCAATCACCGCAAATTCAATGGATTTTCCGACTACCGACTGATGCAGATCGGCAAAAAGCCAAGGGGGAAGTTCAACAAAAGGCAATTGAGCAAAAGAAAATTTTCGAAAAAGAACCAGGGGTTGATACTGAATCATTAGCAAAGCAAGAAGCCACTATTGATCAGATCGTTCAGCGGTCCAATCAAAAACTTGACGAAGCCACAGTGAATGCCAGCCTATTAGCCATTGAACAAGAAGCAATAGATGCCATCGAAGCGGTTGGTCAGCCAGATATGATGCGTTCTTTCCAGCCAGTTGATATTGATGAAGCTAACCGTGCCAAGGGTGCGATTCAAACCGCAGGAGATGAGCTGAAGCAGCGGTTTAATGCGATTGAAAATGTTGATCCAGGTAGCCTCCACCAACAAGTGGAACGGATTGATCAGTTAATGGTAGCTGCAAATAAACGGATTAATGATGCCAATACGAATGCCGATGTTGACCAGGTTCAAGAAGAGACTTTGGATGATTTTGCCATGGTTCCAGCACCAAGTACTTTGACGCCTAAGCGCGAAGAACGGACCCAAGCGCATCGGGCAATCGACTGGGCTGGTGCTAAGAAACAAGCGGAAATTGATCAGGTACCAAATTATGATTTGTCAATCTATCAAGCGACTATTAATCAATTACGAGAAGCAATGGACCAGGCGCACCAAGCAGTTGACCAAGCAAAAACTGGTCAAGATTTAACAGAGCAATTAACAAAATTTGTGAAGACGATTAATGCTCTCACGGTGCCAAAAGCTAACCAAGAACAGCCTAACCAAGCGGTTATTCAGGCGGCCAAGCAACAGATTGACTGGGCAGGTGCTAAAAAGCAGGCAGAAATCGATCAAGTACTAAATCCTGATGTATTAGCATATCAGGCTACCATTAATCAATTACGAGGTGCAATGTCCCAAGCGCACCAAGCAGTTTCTGAAGCAAAGACTGGTCAAGACTTAACGGATCAATTAACAAAATTCTTGAAGACCATTAATACTCTAACGGTACCGGTCGCTAACCAAGCTCAGCCTAGCCATGCTGAAATTCAGACAGCTAACCAACAGGTAAATCAGGCTTTCGAAAAGAAGCGAACAGCGATAGAGGCCGTAAGCAATGCTGACAAGCAGTCTTATCAAACGGCTATTAATCATTTACAAAAGGCGCTTGAACAGGCTTATCATGCAATTAGTCATGCAAAAACTCTGCAAAGCCTTGATGGGGATGTCAAGGCGGCGTTGAAGACAATCGAAACAATTGCTGAACCAATTGTTAGTCTAACCAATTCAGCTGCTTTGCCAGTTGATTCAAATACTAAGTCTGGTACTGATGACAAGTCAGTTATTATTCCTACTGATTCTGATACTAAGTCTGGTGTTCAACCATCTACTAATTCAGAGGTGGAAGAGAAAACAGCCGTGCCAGCCAATTCATCTACGCAATTAAATACAGATAAGGAGAAAGCAGTAACACCAGCTACTCCAGCTGTTGCACCGGAGACAGATAGGGAGGAAACAGCGGTACCTGTTACTCCATTTGTTGAATCAAAGACGGATAAGAAGGAAACAGCAGTACCAGCCAATCAGACCTCAGCATCGAACGTCGATGACAAGCAAGTGGCCACATCAGTGAAAATTAGTGATAACAAGCTGGCGCAATCCTTAGTCCAGCAAGCTGAAATAACGAAGTCAAATCTAGGAGTGCAAGAGTTGTTAACCCATTTGTCGGAAAATAGTTCTGCAACAGCAAAGGATAGTCAAATTCAGCAAAAGCAGGAGACAACGATTAATCAAAATGGCACTGGTCAGCACCATCAAAATGGTGACAATTCAAACAATCCAATTTAATTAGTGCTCTGCCAAAGACGGATTATGGTCATACAAAGAATCAAACATCAGTGAAAGCAACCATCTTGACCACTTGGTTAATTGTTCTAACAGGGCTGGGTTTGATTAAGAAAAAGTATGATGATATTGATTGATTTTAACTGTTCTTAATAAAATTAAAAAAATCACGAAGTTAAGTTGAGATTGTTGTTTTTGAATAAAAAAACCTCTTTAACAGCCTGGCAGAAAAGCTCGATTAGTCACAGATTAATCGAGCTTTTTTGTTTGGAAATGTTCATGCAAAAATTCCTAAAAAAATGTGTTTTTAGAGACTTTATTTCCAAATTCGTTGTGCTATAATTGGTGCCTGATGACATTTGGAAAGGAGTAGCGTACTGATATTAGTGCGCGATATTACGCATATGCCAGCAGTATTTATGCGACGAGCACAGGCTCGTGATGTCTCTGAAATTGTTTCAATTTTGCAGACCGCCAAAGGTTATTTAAAGGAGCAGGGGATTGACCAGTGGCAATCCGATTACCCAAACGAAGCGACCGTCCAAGCTGATTTGGATGCGCAACAGGGTTTTGTCTTAGTTGTAGGTGATGAGGTGGCAGGATACGCTGCTGCCTTTGAAGGGGAAGACCCACTCTACACGGACATCAAAGAGGGTAGTTGGGCTGATAGTGGTCACCCACATGACTATGCCTCACTCCATCGGGTAGCGATGTCGGACAAGTTCCGCGGCCAGCGGCTAACGCCACGTTTCTTTACGGCGTTAATTTCATTTTTCTATGCACGGGGTGCACGCGATTTTCGAATCGATACCCATCCAGGGAACATGCCCATGCAAAAGGTGATTGCCAATAATGGTTTTGAAAAGCGTGGTTCAGTTGATATGCTCGAAGCGGACCATATCTCAACCAAGCGTTTTGCCTACCAACTAATTATTAATGATTAAAGAAGAAACCGCCAATCAACAGATTGGCGGTTTTTTCTGAGCTATAATCTTGGCTTAAATTCTCTTTTTTAAACTAATTGTACCCTTAATCTTGTTGCAGCGCCTGCATGGCTAGATGATGAGGACCCTGATTTTTTCGATCGGATACCCAAGTGTAAAAGGTTAAATCAGGATTGGGTAAGAGGGCTAAAATTAAATCAACTTCCTTTTGGTAGTGCTTGGCATAGCCCTTTTGCATGGAACTAACTAAGATTTTTGAATCCGAAACGATTTCAACAAGTTGGCTAGTTTTCAGGATTGCTAATTCTGATTTTACAGCCCAAAGTAAAGCTAAAAATTCAGCTTTGTGGTTATCCTCACAGTCCGCTAAGCGAACTTTTTTTTGGTATTGCTGACCATCTTGAACAAGAACAAGACCAGCGCTGGCATGGTGGCTATCTTTTTGGTAGGCCGCATCGATTGCTAAACGAATCACATTTTTCCCTTTCTTGGACTTTTCTTCAGTTCTAACAATACCAGAATGCACCAGTAAATGGTAAAATAATAGATGTTTAGATACGGAACAAGGAGAACGTTTCATGCGTGTTATTCGCGGTTTTTACCAACCAAAAGCGGACTGGTCCAATATTGCTTGGATTATGTGGCTATCCGTCTTAATCATTAGTCCTATTTGGGCTAGTGAGCTTTTCTATAATATTAATTGGTGGTGGGCAACCTATACCATTATCATGGTCTTGATTGGTCTGTGGACTTTTTTTGGACGAAAAATAATGCTTGAAAATCAAACTTTGACGATTAAAAGTGCCTGGCTGATGAAACAGCAAGTCATTGACTTGAATGACTCAGCGGTTAATTGGTTTTTTGACCAAAAGGCACTTATTGTTGTGATTGGCGGTCGGCCAAGGGCCTACCACCTTTCAAAGAAAATGGCGCAAGCGCTGAAAGGAATGGCCTAGATGGCTGAAACAACACCGGTCACAATGACAATTGACCAAGAACAGGGACGGTTAGATGCCGTTCTAGGACAGGCAAAATTACCCTATTCGCGGTCAACACTGGCTAACTGGATTAAAGAAGGACTCGTGTTAGTCAATGATCAAGCAGTGAAACGGTCTTATGTGGTCAAACAGGGTGATGTTGTTAGTATTAACCCACCCGAAGTCAAGGAAACGGCACTCGAGGCTGAAAATATTCCTCTTGATATTGTGTACGAAGATGATGACCTGCTGGTTGTGAATAAGCCCCAGGGGATGGTTGTTCATCCCGCACCTGGCCATTCAGGTGGCACATTAGTCAACGCTTTGCTTTATCATGCTCCTCTGTCAACGATTAACGGCGAATTCCGTCCCGGAATTGTCCACCGCATTGACCGGGATACTTCTGGTTTGTTGATGGTGGCAAAAAATGATCAAGCCCATCATGCCTTAGCCGCTGAGTTAAAGGCGCATAAAACCCAGAGAATCTACTATGCTTTGGTGAAGGGCAATTTTGAAGAAAATGAGGGAACTATTGACGCACCAATTGGTCGTCACCCTAAGGACCGCAAGAAGCAAGCGGTGGTTGGGGATGGTCGTGAGGCCGTGACTCATTTTAAGGTGGTTGAGCGTTTTGCCGGTTACACGCTACTGGAATTAGCACTAGAAACCGGTCGGACGCATCAAATTCGGGTGCATTTGGCTTATATCGGTCACCCGGTCGTTGGTGATAGCGTTTATGGTCACCAAGACAAAATTTTTAATATTAAATTACCAGGTCAGCTTCTTCATGCAAAAACGCTTGTGCTGACCCAACCAAAGACACAAGAAGAACTCCGGTTTGATTCAGCATTACCGCCTCTGTTTGAACAGGTATTGCGGGAACTACGTGAAAACCAAGGTTCATAATCGGTGAAAAATCAGTTAATCGTGTCAACTGGCCCGACAGAAAGGACGAAACATGGCAAATAAAGTAGTGTTAGACCAAGATTCGATGCAACGAGCATTGACTCGAATTACTTACGAAATTTTGGAACGGAATAAGGGTGGTCAAAACCTGATTTTGGTGGGGATTAAGACTCGTGGCGAGTACTTGGCCCACCGGATTGCTGACCGTTTGGAACAGCTCGAACAGGTTCAAATTCCTGTGATGGCGATTGATGTAACCAATTACCGTGACGATCATCTGGACAGCGGTGATGATTTGGGCTTGGACCCAGCTGAAAAGCTCAACATTGCCAACCAAAACATTGTCCTGGTTGATGACGTGTTGTTTACCGGTCGGACGACCCGGGCCGCCTTGGATGCTTTGATTCAAATTGGTCGGCCTCAGGCGATTGCTTTGGCCGTCTTGGTTGATCGTGGTCACCGTGAATTACCAATTCGAGCAGATTTTGTTGGAAAGAACATTCCAACGGCTCAAAATGAAAAAATTAAGGTCAAGGTCAAGGAATTTGACGGTGAAGACTCGGTTGAAATTGTCCACTAGGACAAGTTAATCCGTCTTACCCTGGAAAAATTAGGACTGGAGAGAACCTGATTTTTCCGAAAATAGTAGATAATGAGAGAAAAAAGTATGGAACGGCACCTAATTTTAGAGGATGGCACGGTTTTTTCTGGCCAAGGCTTCGGCGCACCAGCGACGACTTTTGGCGAGATTATTTTTGATACCGCTACATCCGGCTATCAAGAAACAATTACAAATCCAATTTATGATGGGCAGATGATTGTCTTTGCGATGCCTGTTGTTGGCGCCGATGGCATCCATGCGGAGGCCTATGAGTCGACTACACCAAAAATTCGTGGTGTGGTTGTTCACGATTTAGCGGAAGTTTCCACTAACCGACAGCGGCGGATGAACCTGGACCGCTTTTTGCAGCATCATAATATTCCGGGTCTATACGAGGTGGATACGCGTAAGTTAATTCGCCACCTTCGCGAAACGGGTCCTCAAAAGGCGACAATCGTTGATGTTGTCGATGATCACGCAGTTGATCAGCTGGTGGCCACCGTGTTGACGAATAAACAGGTTCAAAACACGGCTACTCCAAAGGCCTATGCCAACCCCGGTCACGGTTTTCATATTATCGTAATTGATTTTGGTTTAAAGCACGGGATTCTGCGAGTCCTTGGTGACTATGATGCCAATGTGACGGTCCTGCCGTACACAACAACGGTGGATGAGGTGTTGACCCTGGACCCCGATGGCATTATTTTGTCGACTGGTCCCGGCAACCCTGAGGACTTGCCCGATTCGGTTTTGACCTTGATACGGGTGTTGCAGACGAAGATGCCGCTGTTAGGCCTTGGACTTGGGCACGAGCTATTGGCATTGGCCAATGGGGCTGAAATTCAAGCCCTGCCGGCTGAGTACCATGGTATGAACCATCCAATCCAAGAAATCATTTCACAACAGCTTTTTTATGCCCGGCAGGGGCGTGGCTATGTGATTGATGAAGATTCACTAGATGGCAAAAAACTCTTTGTAACCCACCGCGACTTGGTTGATGGCTCAATACAGGGAATTCGTTTGCGGGACAACCCAGCCTTTTCGGTGCAATTCTTTCCGGATGGGGCTCCTGGTCCTCTTGAAGCAAACGGAATCTTTGCGGACTTTTTTGAAACGGTAGCAGATTATGTACAAAAAAATAGTTGAAACGCCGGTTAAAAAAGTACTCTTTATCGGTGGTGGCGAAACAGACTTTGGCCTCCAAGGCGAAAGTGATGCCGCAATTTACCAAGTTTTGCCAATTTTAAATGGCCTTGGCTATACAGTGACAGTTTTGGATGATAATCCCTATTCACTGGCCCTGGAATCACCAGCAGCCACCGGATTTTTGCGGACTCTGACTGTTCAAAACGTCAAAAAAATTATTAAGTCTCAGAAAATTGACGGCGTGATGCCACTTTTTGGTGGCGTGCGGGCGTTGCGGTTATGGGATCAGGTTATTTCGGAGTGGCGTGAAGCGGATGGCGTTTTGCCACAAACACTTGGTTTATCGGCTAGTGAGCTGCACGAGGTTAATGATGGGACTTTACTTTTTGACCGAATTGAGGAGATTGGCCTAAGTGTCACCGCCTCGGCCGTGGTGCAAAACCAAGAAGAAGCGAACGAAATGTTGCGCGATTTGGAATTGCCTTTGGTCATTCGGGCTCACAACCCAGTTCAGGGAACGACGAGACAAATTGTTGATCGCTTGGATGACTTTGACCACGTTGTTAATCGGGTCATGGGCCAATCATTAACCAACGAGGTGTTGATTGCCAAGGCGATTAATGGCTTGAAGGAAGTCTCTGTTTTGGTTGTTCGTGACCGTGATGGCAACTGCCTGCAGGTCGGGGCCTCAGAAGATATGGATCCAATTGGCATTCATACGGCCGACTCACTTTCTGTAGCGCCGGTTTTGACGGTCTCCGATCAGATTTTGCAGCAGATGCGGATTCAGGCTTTTGCGATTGCTGATTTGATTGGTCTCCGTGGTGTTTTACACGTTCAATTTGCCTTTGATGAAAAGACGGGTGAAATTTACGTGATTAAGGTTTCACCATACCTTGACCACTTGGCTAACCGAATGGCCGTGATGACCGGGTATCCAGTAATGTTGGTGGCTGCGCAGTTAGCCATGGGTAAGAAAATTACCGAGGTTTACTTGCCAAATGCCTTTCATGAAAAAACGGCGATTATGGAACCGGTGATGGACCACATTGTCGTCAAGTTGCCCGTTTTCTCTTTCGGCGACTTGGAAGCAATGGGTATTAAAGTTAATCGCCAGTTGAATTCCGTGCAAAAATCAGTTGGGTCGGCTTTGGGATTTGGTCGAACCTTTGTGGAAGCCATGGAAAAGGCCATTCGTTCGGCTCACTTCAATAACCGGTCGTTTTCACCCAAGTATATGGCCGATGTTTCAGATGACGAGCTGATTCAACAGTTGATTCATCCGCAAGATAACCGAGTGTTGCTCTTAATTGAAGCTTTGCGCCGTGGTTATGAAGTCGATGAATTAGCTGAATTAACGAATATCGATGAATTTTACTTTTATCAATTGAATCGGCTAATTGAAATTGAACGGTCGGTTGACCGGGATAACATTGATGCAGATGCACTGCGACGGGCGAAGAAGTTTGGTCTTTCGGATGGTCTGATTGCCCGTTTTTGGCAAACTGATTTTCAAGCAATTCGTACCTTAGCTCGGCAGAATAATATCCAACCGACCTATAAGGCCTTAGAGCCGTCGGCTGGTGAATTTCCTGAGCATGCTCGACAATTCTTTGCAACCTTTGAAGAAGAAAATGAGTCGGAACCAATTTGCGCCCAGTCCGTTTTGATTATTGGCCCAGGAGCCTTTCGCATGGGGGACGGGGCTTCAGCTGGTTATATGACGAGCGTGACGCTATCTGAGTTACATCGACTTGATTATCAAACGATTATTATGAACAACAATGCGGCGGATCCAACTCTATTGCCACATCTGTCAGATAAACAGTATTTGGAACCCCTTGAAGTTTCGGATGTGATGTCGGTGGTCGATAAGGAACAACCGCATGCTATTTTAGTTCCGGGCAACCGTAAGAAATTGATTGAAGCGTTGCAGGAAATGGGTCAACACGTGATTGTCTTCCCAAAAGAGAAGCACCATCCGAGTGGACCCGAAAAACATCAATCGGAGTTTAGCTTGAACTTCTTCTATGATGGCGAAGAGAAGCATCCGCTGGTCGTCACCCAGCACCGCCCTGGTGAAGTTCGGATTCTCGACCAAGCAATTGACCCAGCTCTTTTGGATGATTTGACGTTGGCCAGTCCAGGTCTGTATCAAATTATCTGGCGTGTCGATTTGGACGCCTGGGTCAGCAAGATTCCTTTGCCTGATTTACGCGTGGATACTTGGCTGCGGCCAATGCCATACGGACATATTGCTTACCTAACCAAGGTTTTGGATATTCCGTTGGGCCGGATGATTGTGCGAGCTTGGGTTGGTCAGCTAAATGAGGCTGACCGCCAATACCTAGCCGCTATTAAAGGTCAGCACGAAACGGCTAAATTAGCGATGGTAGCGAAAAATACAGACTTCGACTTACACTTGCACCCCGATAAAGCCATTGATTTGACCCGCTTTGAAATGGGGGCCAAGATAGTACCGTATGAAAGCGAGAAGAACGATGGGCAAGAGTAACCAGTATCCAACTGAGATTTTATACGGGGTAATGGTCAGTGAAGGGAAGTCCGGCGACTATCAGGTCAAGGACGGCCAAAAGCTGCACCCCTGGCGAATTGGTAAACACACAAAGGGCAAGGTTGTCGGCCCTGGGCAAATCTTTTTGACCGAACAAAATCAAAAGGTCGTGTTAATTAAAACGGCACCATTAGCTTTTAAAAACCGCCATGACTATCAACCAATGGGCCGGTTTACTAGCGAGACGATGGTTGTCCCGGCTGATTTTCAAGAATAAAATGGAGAACAATCAAAAGGCTGCTGAATCAAAATCGATTCGGCAGCCTTTTTGCTGGTTGAAAAAATTAATTTAAGTCGTACTTACGATTGACGTTAAAGAAGAAGAGCAAACCGTTAAGGGCAATGATGCCGGCTGAAACAATAAAGATGGCGCGGTAGTCAAAGACGTTGGCGATAGCTGCTCCTAACATTGGGCCCATCACGGATCCAACCGCTTGGAAGGATTGGTTATAGGAGAAGACCCGAGAAACCATGCCGGCTGGTGAATTCTTGGTCAGCAAGGTTTGGATGGCTGGCAACATGGTCGAATCCGAAATTCCAACCGCAAAACGTAAGAGAATCAATGCGACGACGGAAGTAACGAAAGCTGTTGGGACAAAGGCGAAGACTGCCATGACGAATCCAGCTTGAATCAGGTACTTGGTACCGATTTTATCACCCAGGCGACCAAAGACTGGGGCAAAAATCACTGTGGCCAAACCAGGCATGGCGGCCACAATCCCAGCGATAAAGGTTACACTGCCGTGGTTGTGCAAGACTTCGCGGACGAAAAGGGAGACGATTGGGTTAATCGACATATTGACGGTTTGAATCAACATGGTGGTCAAAAAAAGTGAGACCAGCAGTGATTTCTTTGGCAGTGTCTTCCAAGTCACCTTGGCGACAGGATTTTCTTCCTTACCTGCAGCAACTGGTCGTTCCTCGACCAAGAACCAAATAAAGAAGAAAACGATTAGAAGGATTAAACCAGTAATATGGAAGAGTGTTTGGTAAGAAACGACTGAAGCCATGGCGCCACCGAAGAGTGGGCCGATTAACTGGCCACCGGTAAAGCCGGTTACGATAATGCCCAATGAGCGACCCACTTTTTCCTTGGGCGTCTGGGTGGCAATGAGGGCATTGGCATTGGAAACGAAACCACCTAAGGCGCCTTGCAAAGCCCGTAAGGCCAGTAGTTCAAAGACGTTTTGGGCAAAGCCCATCAAAAAGAGGGAAATTGCCAACCCAAGGGCGGCGCGCATCATCATTAATTTGCGACCTTTTTTATCAGCCACCTTTCCCCAAATGGGTGAAACGACAGCGGTCACTAAAAAGTTGATGGCGAAAGCCGCACCGGAATAAAAGGTTAATTCCGATTTGGAAAAGTGGCCCAACGTATCGATGTACAGGGGCATAAATGGCAAGATTTCAGAAAAGGCGACACCAGTCATAAAGACGGCGAGCCAAACAATCCAAACGTTTCGTTGCCAGTTAATCGCTCGATCAGGTGTTTCTCGATCAGGTTCAGTCATAAATTACCTCCTTGACTGCGAAAATTGATAATCTGCTAATCTAGTAGTTTACTCCTTTTTAAAAAGACTTGCACGAAAGGAAGATGACGATTGCGTGAAAAATGCAATCAAACTGATATATAATTTTTAAAAAATCAGTGAATTGATGGTCGCTGAATAGGGACAATACCTGTCTTCATGGGCCTTATGTGCAACCATGATGCTGCTGATTTTAATTGGTGATAGTAATTGGGCTTACTGTTTGGATTCCTGACTTTGAAAAGGCTTGTTTGCCAGGTTAAAGTATTTTATAATAGGAAATACCTAAACACGTTTCCAAAAAAGAAGGACAGCTATTGTTCTTTTTTTCATTTAGCTAACTCAGGCCGCTGCTGGGTAATCTTCATTTAAAGGAAGGTCTTTTTCGATGACCAAGTACAAGGAATACACTGCCAATGATGTAATGGAAATGGTCAAGGCCTACATGCCTGATGACCAGGTTGTCCAAGTGCAAGCGGCCTATGATTGGGCTAAGAATTTGCATGCTCAACAAAGGCGTCACTCGGGTGAGCCTTACATTATTCATCCGATTCAAGTCGCTGGCATTTTGGCTGAATTAAAGATGGATGAAGCAACAATTGTTGCTGGCTTTTTGCATGATATTGTGGAAGACACCCCAGTCAGTCTGGAAGACGTGACGGAACATTTTGACCCCGTTGTTGGCCGGATCGTTGACGGTGTGACCAAAATTTCAAAAATTAAGTACCAGGATTCCAAGGTGCAACTTGCCGAAAACCATCGTAAGTTGCTTTTGGCAATGGCCAAGGATATTCGGGTTATTATCGTCAAATTAGCGGACCGGTTGCACAATATGCGCACGCTTGATGCTCTGCGCCCTGATAAGCAACGCCGGATTGCCCATGAAACTCTTTCAATTTATGCGCCCTTGGCGGATCGACTTGGAATTTCGGCCATTAAGTGGGAACTAGAAGACCTCTCCTTGGCCGTTTTGGAACCAGATGCCTACCACCAAATTGCTGGTCAAATGGACATGAAGCGTGAGGAACGGCTAAAGGCTATCCAAATCGCTGTTGATAAGATTGAAGACAGTATTCATGACCTTGGTTTGAAAAATGTTGTCGTTTATGGGCGACCAAAGCACATTTATTCCATTTATCGCAAGTTGGTTGATAAGCATAAGTCTTTTGGCGAGATTTATGACCTTTCGGCTATTCGAGTTTTAACGAATTCGATTCCCGATACCTACGCTGTTTTGGGTGCCATTCATGCACACTGGACACCAATTCCAGGACGATTTAAGGATTATATTGCCTTACCAAAGCCAAACGGCTATCAATCGCTGCATACAACGGTGATTGGTCCTTCTGGCAGACCTTTGGAAGTGCAAATCAGAACCCATGCGATGCACCAAGTCGCTGAATTCGGGGTTGCGGCCCACTGGGCCTATAAGCAACATGGTGGCACGTCCAACCAATCAGCCGACGTCAAGGATCAAAGTGAACGCGCTTTGAACGTGATTCAGGGAATTTTGGAATTGCAGGAATCGGCAACGGACGCCCAGGACTTCATGGATTCGGTCCAAGCTGACCTGTTCGTTGACCGGGTTTACGCCTTTTCACCAGCAGGCGATGTTTATGAATTGCCAAAGGGAGCTGGTCCTTTGGATATGGCCTTTGCCATCCATTCTAATTTGGGAACCAAAACGACCGGGGCCAAGGCCAACGGCCGGATTGTGCCACTGGATTATAAGATTCAAAATGGCGACATTATGGAAATCTTGACCGGCCCCAATGCGAGTCCCTCAAGAGACTGGTTAGATTTGGTTTCAACGCGTAAGGCTCGACACAAGATTAAGCATTTCTTGAAGTCTCAAGACCGGGCCGATAACATCGAAAACGGTCTGGAAGCCATCTCACGTGCGCTCTTTGAAATGCATTTTAACCCGGTTGAATTCCTCACGGATGAACAAATTACTGCCGTGGCGGAAGCCATGCAGGCCGGCACTCGCGAGGATTTATTAGCCGCTGTTGGCTACGGTGATATTTCAAGATTAGCGGTTGCCAAGGAATTAACCCGCCACGTTCGGGAAGAGCGTGAGGCGGCGGATGCCGAAGAGTTGCAAAAAAGCTTGCTGGAAGATGGCCAGGCTATTAAGAAGGAACCTCAGGTACCGAAGCAAAAAAGCCGTGACCGCGATAAGCAATCTGACGTTGTGATTGCTGGGGTTGATAACTTGTTGGTTCGTTTGTCTGGTTGTTGTACCCCTGTGCCGGGTGATCCCGTGATGGGCTATATTTCTCAAGGACGAGGCATTGCTGTTCACCGTTTTGATTGCCCAAACATTCACGCAGCCCAACAAAAGGGCCAGCGATTGGTGGATGTGATTTGGGCGGATGTCAACGGTCAACGACCAGATTACACCGCTGATTTAACCATCCATGCCGAAAATGAACCAGGTATTTTGAACGCTATTTTGCGGTCATTGAACGCCAAGACTCGCTTTATCAAGGAAATTAACGGCCATGTCACCAAAGGTGGTATGGTCCAGGTTCAAGCTTCAATTGGGGTAGCCAACTTAGCCCAATTGAATGGCATTATTGATGCCTTGTTGGCGGATCACTCGGTTTATGATGTGAAGCGGACAATTCATTGAAGCGCTGCTGATTGTCATGGCTGGTTGGCCAGACCACTTGTTCTCGGTTAGCCGCTGCAGTGATTCAGCTATTTATCAATTAGATTACTAGACATTAAAAGGACGTCCTGCCAGTTTTGCTGAACTGGGCAGGGCGTCCTTTTTAGTTGCTTTGATCAAGCTGATTTTTAATGGGCCTTTAACCAGTAGACAAGGCCGAATGGAATCGTTGATTCGGTTCCCGTAAAGATGCGACCGATATTTTTACGGTGCCGGTAAAAGACAAAAATCGTTAACGTAATGGCAACGATGGATAGAATCCAGTCATGGTAGTAAAAGACTGACATGCAAGTGGCGAAAGTAAAGCCAACCATTGAGGCCACTGACACCATGGAGAAGAGAATCAGGCAGGTAATAAAGATGGCGCAGACCATCAAAAAGAGTGGGGTATTATAGACGGATAAGACACCGGCGGATACTGCCACGGCCTTGCCCCCCTTGAAGCCAATCCAAATTGAGAAGGTGTGTCCCAGGATAGCAAAGAGGCCAACAAGCATGACGTTAACGTGGTGCCAACCGAAGAGCGCTGGCAAAGAAGCGGCCAAAGCACCCTTAAGAATATCCAAACAAAGAACAATTGTTCCCGGAACAGGACCTAAAATGCGAAAGGCATTGGTGGTCCCAATGTTACCAGAGCCCTCGGTCCGGATGTCCTTATGATAAAAGACCTTACCTAACCAGTATCCTGGGACCATTGACCCTAAGAGATAGGCCAAGACCAGGATGAAAGCGATTTTTAACATAGTTTTTAAAACTCCTTTTTTCTAAAAAGAAACAGCACGGTACATTTTACCATAGGATTTTATTTTCCCTGGTTAAATTTTTCTGAGAAG
This sequence comes from Fructobacillus tropaeoli, assembly GCF_016860625.1. Lineage (NCBI taxonomy): Bacteria > Bacillati > Bacillota > Bacilli > Lactobacillales > Lactobacillaceae > Fructobacillus > Fructobacillus tropaeoli. The sequence goes on along the minus strand of NZ_BOJU01000002.1, from coordinate 192,915 downwards.
CCTTGGTGAAAGAGGGCAGATGGGCTGCTAACTGATTTGACGACTTAGAACTTTTCTTTTTTCCCTATTGTCAGTTTGTAAATTTTAATCTATGATAATTATTGATTGTCTAAGATAGTAGCACCACTTGTTTTAACTGACAAGAGCGCATTATCCTAGACGAAATGACGAGAAGGAAGAAGACCGTGGCAAAGCAAACACACTACGACTCAGATTCAATTAAAATTTTAGAAGGATTGGAGGCGGTTCGAAAACGACCCGGGATGTATATCGGATCGACTGATGGACGTGGACTCCACCATTTGGTTTATGAAATTGTCGACAACGCCGTTGATGAAGCCCTAGGAGACTTCGGAAATGATATTGCGGTGACAATTGAGGAAAATAATGCCATTACTGTTCGTGATTTCGGTCGTGGTATGCCGGTTGGAATGCATTCTTCCGGAAAGCCAACGCCCGAAGTCATTTTGACGGTCCTCCATGCCGGTGGTAAGTTCGGTCAGGGTGGTTATGCCACTTCTGGTGGTCTGCACGGTGTTGGTTCATCTGTTGTCAACGCCTTGTCGGAACACCTGAAGGTGACAATCGTTCGCGATGGCCACCGCTTTGAAGAAACTTTTGAAAATGGGGGCCACCCAGTTGGTACCCTGATCGATTTAGGTCCAACCAAGGACCATACCGGGACAACGGTCACGTTTAAGCCGGATGCAAGCATTTTTTCAACCACTGTCTTTAAGTTTGATACTTTGGCTGAACGCTTACGCGAGTCGGCCTTTTTGATGTCAGGGGTTAAGTTTACCCTGACGGATAAGCGGGTCACGCCCGTTCGTGAAGAGGTTTACCACTATGACCATGGTCTACAATCCTTTGTTCAGTTCTTGAATGAAGAAAAAGAAGGCTTGGGTCCGGTAATGACCTTTGAGGGAACGGCCGATGGTATTTTGGTCGATGTCGCTGCCCAATACAACGACGGCTACTCCGAGACCTTGCTATCCTTTGTTAACAACGTCCGGACACAAGACGGTGGAACTCACGAAGTTGGCTTCCGGTCGGCCTGGACCAAAGCCTTTAATGAGTACGCTCGCCGGGTTAACCTCTTAAAGGAAAAGGATAAGAACCTTGAAGGGTCAGACGTTCGCGAGGGCTTGTCGGCCGTGATTTCTTTGCGTGTCCCAGAAGAAATTCTGCAATTCGAAGGACAAACAAAGGATAAATTAGGAACCACCGAGGCCCGTGCAGCTGTGGATGGGGTGGTCAATGAAACCCTGTCTCGCTTCTTGCTGGAAAACGGTGACTTTGGGCAAAAGATTGTTCGTAAGGCACTTCGTGCTCGCGAAGCCCGTGAAGCTGCCCGCAAGGCCCGTGAGGAATCCCGGACTGGTAAGTCAAAGGGCAAGCGCGACCGTTTGTTGTCTGGTAAGTTAGCACCAGCCCAGTCGAAGAACGCCGATAAGAACGAGTTGTTCCTCGTCGAGGGTGATTCGGCCGGTGGCTCTGCTAAGCAAGGCCGGGACCGGAAGTTCCAGGCAATTTTGCCGTTGCGTGGGAAGGTCTTAAATACCCAAAAGGCGAAATTAGCGGACATCTTAAAAAATGAGGAACTTTCGACTTTGATTTACGCCATTGGTGGTGGAGTTGGTCCTGATTTTAATATTAAAAATGCGGCCTTTGATAAGATCATTATCATGACCGATGCCGATGATGATGGGGCCCACATTCAAACCCTGTTGTTGACCTTCTTTTATAAGTACATGCGGCCATTGATTGAAGCAGGTCGTGTTTATATTGCCTTACCACCACTTTACCGGGTAAAGTACCGTGGCAAGAAGGAAGATTCTTTTGCGTGGACAAATGATGAACTAGCAACGATTACGTCAGCGGCTAAGGTGAAGTACGAATTAACGCGGTTCAAGGGCTTGGGTGAAATGAATGCACCGCTTCTCTGGGAGACCACGATGGACCCTGAATCGCGGACACTAATCCGGGTTAAGATTGATGACGCCGTTTTGGCCGAAAAGCGGGTAACAACGTTGATGGGTGATAAGGTTGATCCTCGTCGCCAATGGATTGAAAACAATGTTCAGTTTACCCTGGAGGAAGACGGTTCGATTTTGGATAATGTTGCCGGGGGTGACGAAGCCAATGCCCAGGTCTTCGAACAGGCGATGGCAGGTCACAATGCCGATGATGACGACGACCAAGATGCCCAGGTGATCGTGGCTAAGGGAAAATCAGCTAAGCAAAAGGCCGATGCCCCAGCAGGCAAAGCATCAGACCATGTTGAGAACTTAGACTTGTTTTAATAATTAATTTAGAAAGGTGGGGATTGTCAGTATGGCAGACCGCATTACTGAGCTTTCATTGGAAGCCGTGATGGGTGAGCGCTTTGGCCGATATTCAAAATATATCATCCAAGAACGTGCCCTTCCGGATATCCGTGATGGTCTCAAGCCGGTTCAACGGCGGATTTTGTACGCCATGGACCAGGATTCAAATACCTATGACCACCCATATCGTAAGTCGGCTAAATCAGTCGGGAACGTGATGGGAAACTTCCACCCCCACGGGGATTCCTCAATTTATGAGGCCATGGTTCGCTTGTCCCAGGATTGGAAGGTCCGCGAACCATTAATTGATATGAACGGGAACAACGGGTCAATTGATAACGACCCGGCCGCTGCGATGCGGTATACCGAGTCGCGGTTGACGAAGTTATCCGGGGAAATCTTAAAGGACTTAGCCCAGGATACGGTTGAAATGGTCTTGAATTTCGATGATACGACCTACGAACCAACGGTGCTCCCATCTCGCGTACCAAACCTCTTTGTTAACGGGGCAACCGGGATTTCAGCTGGTTATGCCACTGATATTCCGCCCCATAACTTAAAGGAAATTAACCAAGCGTTGGTTTATCTGCTTGACCACCCCGATGCACCGTTGTCAGCCTTGATGAAGTACGTCAAGGGACCTGATTTTCCAACGGGTGGCATCATTCAAGGAATCGATGGTATTAAGCAGGCCTACAAGACCGGTCGCGGCCGGGTTGTTGTCCGTGCGAAGACGACGGTTTCTGATCTGAAGGGCGGCAAGAAAAAGATTGAAGTGACGGAGTTGCCATACGAAGTCGTGAAATCAAACTTGGTTGCTAAGATTGATGCGATTCGGGCCAACAAAGAAGTTGCCGGCATTATTGAAGTTCGTGACGAATCCGACCGTGAGGGAATGTCGATTGTGATTGAATTGGCCAAGGATGCCTCGGCCGATGGGATTTTGACTTACCTCTTTAAGAAGACGGATTTGCAGATTTCATACAATTTCAACATGGTGGCCATCCATGACCAACGTCCTGTTTTGGTTACCTTGAAGGACGGTTTGACCGCCTTCTTGGACTTCCGTAAGGAAGTTGTTCGCAAGCGGTCAGCTTATGACTTAAAGAAGGCGAAAGCTCGCCAACACATCGTTGAGGGGCTGATTCGGATGTTGTCCATCCTTGATGAAGTGGTGGCAACGATTCGTTCCTCAAAGAACCGCAAGGATGCAACGGAGAACTTGGTGAAGGAATATCAATTCACTAAGGAACAGGCCGAAGCCATCGTGGCTTTGCAGCTGTACCGGTTGACCAATACCGATGTGACGCAGCTGGAAGAGGAACACAAGGCATTAGCTGAAAAGATTGCCATGCTCGAGAAAATTCTGAATGAAGAGGAAGCCCTTCATGATGTGATTCGGACCGAATTGAAGGCCATCACGAAGGAATATGCGAGCCCACGCTTGACGGAAATCGAAGAAGAAATCCAATCGTTGGTAATCGACACGGCAGTGACGGTACCAGACGAAGATGTTCGTATCTTGGTTTCAAAGAATGGTTATGCTAAGCGGTCATCATTGCGCTCTTACAAGGCCTCTGCTGCCGAAAACGGCTTAGCTGAGGATGATGCCGTTGTCTTGAATCAAACGGCGAACACGACCCAGCATTTGCTGATGTTTACAAATCTTGGGAACTTGATTTACCGGCCAATTTATGAGTTGGCGGAGTACAAGTGGAAGGAACCAGGGGAACACTTCTCGCAGGCGCTCTCGAACTGGGATAGCCAGGAAAGTATTATTCAGGCTTACGTGGTTGCCGAAACCGACAGCAACCAGGCCTTCCTGCTCGCTTCCAATGATGGCTTTATCAAGCAAAGCTTGCTGAAGGACATTGTGCCAAAGTCCTACAAAAAGAAATCAGCAATCGTGATGAAGCTCAAGACAGAGGATTCACGGGTGGTCACGGCAACGCTGGTAACTAAGCAGGAAGAAGTTTTGGTTTTGGCGAAGACCGGTTTGGCCTTGCGCTTCGAATTGGCTGATGTGCCAGTTGTTGGTGCGCGGACTGCTGGCGTGAAGGCGATTAAGCTGACCGAGGGCGATACCGTGGTTGCGGCATTAGCTTTGGCACCAAGTGCTAAGTTCTTGGCCTTGGTCACTAACCAAGGAACCTTTAAGTACAGTTTATTAGAGGACATTACACTTGGTCACCGAGCTAATAAGGGCTTGCAAGTCCTTAGTCCACGCAAGACCGTTTCCTATGAAATTGCTGCCGCGACAGCCGTTGACCCTAATCAGGGTGCTTTGCGGATTGAAACGGACCACTTAAAGGACTTTGATATCCAGTTGGCCGATCATTCATTAGCAAGCCGGACAAGCAACGGCCAGGCACTATTGGATGTGAAGAGCGATGGGCAAGCAACGGCCATTTTCCCGTTGAATTTAACGGAAAATGACTAGGCAAAGTAGACCCATTCGGGTTACAATCTAAGTATTGACAGTTGCCAAAAAATTGGCACTAGAGGAGTGAAAAGACATGGCAAAGATTCAAGTTTTTGGACACAAGAACCCAGATACTGACACCGTTGCTTCTGCAATGGGTGCCGCTGATTTGTTGGCACAACAAGGTTTGGAAACCCAAGCCGTTGCGCAAGGAAAGCCAAACGCCGAAACGCAATTTGCGTTGGATCACTTTGGCTTAGAAGCCTTGCCAATTATTGACAAGGCCGAAACAGCAGAAGTTGTTTTGGTTGACCACAACGAAGCCGCACAGTCAGTTGATAATTTGGCTGATGTCCAAGTTTATGGCATCTACGATCACCACAAGTTTGCTTTTGAAAATGCAACCCCTTTGTATATCACGGCGAAGCCATGGGGTTCTGTCTCAACAATTTTGTACTATGAATACTTGCAAGCTGGTTTGACAATTCCTGCTAAGGTCGCAGGAATGTTGGCTTCTGGTTTGATTTCAGATACTTTGTTGTTGAAGAGCCCAACGACAACGGATGTTGACCGTAAGGCCTTGCCTGAACTAGCTAAAATTGCTGGTATCGAAGACTTGGATGGCTATGGTTTGGCCATGTTGAAGGCCGGAACTGATTTGTCAACGCGGACGGATGAAGAATTGTTGGAAGGGGATGCTAAGTCCTTTACCATGGGTTCACACGAATTCCGGATTGGTCAGGTCAACACGGTTGATATTGATGATGTTTTGGCTCGTAAGGAAGGCTTGGAAAAGGCAATCAAGGCCGCTGGTTATGAGGACTTCTTGTTTGTGATTACAGACATTTTGAACTCAAACTCAAAGGGTCTTTATATTGGCGATGCCCCAGAAGCAATCGAAGCTGCCTTTGGTGCCAAGCTTGAAAATGATGTGATTGACTTGCCAGGGGTTGTTTCCCGGAAAAAGCAAGTGGTCCCACCATTGCAGGGTCAATTCTAAGCTCAGAATTATTTCGATAAATCTGAGAAATGGGCTTTACAGCCGTCTAAAATCTATGTATAATATTATTTTGTATTGACAAGCAAATAATTTTTATAAAAAAATCTAACATTCGAGGAGCAGGGAATATGCGTATTCATGTCGTATTAGGCAATGATGAAACTGGAGAGCGTATTTACTTGACGTCAAAGAACCGTCGTAATACGCCTGACCGTTTGGAGTTGAAGAAGTACTCACCAAAACTTCGTAAAGTGGTAACATTCAAGGAGATCAAGTAATGGCTAAGAAATCAAAGATTGCAAAGGCAAAGCAACGTGAAGCTTTGGTAGCAAAGTACGCTGACAAGCGTGCCGCTTTGAAGGCTGCTGGTGATTACATCGGATTGGCAGCTTTGCCAAAGGATTCATCACCTGTTCGTCTTCACAACCGTGACCAAATCGATGGTCGCCCACACGGTTACATGCGTGAATTTGGTATGTCACGTTTGAACTTCCGTCAATTAGCACACAAGGGCCAGATTCCTGGTGTTCGTAAGGCTTCTTGGTAAGAATTTAATACCCTTTAAACCACAGCCTTGCTGTGGTTTTTTTGTGCCTGCCTTGCTTTTTCTAGTAAAATCAGCTATGATAAAAGTAAGTTAATTTACATAGAGGTTGTAAATGAGCGGGTCAGGGGGATTTGACCGGCTCATTTTTTATGGCAGAAAACCAAAAAGGAGTTTGGATGGCACAGGCAAAGAATCAAGCCTTGCTTGAGATTTTAAATCCAATCATTGAAAAACAGGGGCTTTTGCTCTGGGATTTAAACATCAAGAAGGTTGGTGGACAAAAAACAGTCGAAGTGTTAGTTGATTTACCAGACCACCAAAACATTTCCATGGCGCAGATTACTGAGTTTACTCAGTTGGTCAATGAGGCCTTGGATGATGCAGCAGTTGATCCGGTTCCAGGTGAGTATATGTTAGACATTGCTTCTCCTGGGATGGATCGTAGCCTGGCCGAACCTTGGCACTTTGCCTGGGCGAAGGAGGACGATTTGGCAGTGACCGTTGCTTTATTTGCGGCCAAGGATGGTCAAAAGCAATGGACCGGTCAAATCACTGATTTAAATGAAAATGGTTTGTCACTGCAAAGTGATCAAGAGAAGTTGGATGTTACCTTTGATGAAATTGCCAAAGCCATTGTGGCCGTTCAATTTTAAACTAATTGAAAGTGGAGAAAGCAAATGAGTAAAGAATTAGTACAAGCCTTAGATGCCTTAGAGCAAGAACGTGGAATCGACCGCGAAGTTGTTGTAGAAGCTTTGGAAAATGCTTTGAAGGCCGCTTATAAGAAGCAGTACAACGCGGCTCAAAATGTTGAAGCAACTTTTGATGATAAAAAGGGTCAAATGACCATTAAGCAGGTCAAGCTGGTTGTCTTGGATGATGACTTGGTTGACCCCGATACTGAAATTCCTTTGACGGAAGCCTTGGAAATTAACAAGGCCTATGAACCGGGTGACGAAATTCGTTTCGATGTCACACCAAAGGACTTCGGTCGGATGGCTGCGCAGGCAGCTAAGCAGGTGATTGTGCAGAAGATGCGCGAAGCAACTCGTCAAGCAATTTATGACAAGTATCAAGATTACCAAGATGAAATCATCACTGGTGAGGTTGAACGTCAGGACAGCCGTTTCTTGTACGTGATGTTGCCAGGCAAGCAGGAAGCCGTCATGACACAGGGCGACCAAATGCCAAATGAGACCTACCGCATGCGCGATCGCATCAAGGTTTTGGTGAACAAGGTTGACAATTCCTTGAAAGGACCACAAATCTTTGTTTCCCGGACAGCTCCTGATTTGGTCAAGCGTTTGTTTGAACAAGAAGTGCCAGAAGTTTATGATGGTACAGTGGAAATTGTTTCCATTGCCCGTGAAGCTGGTGACCGATCAAAGATTGCGGTTTACACGCACGATGCTGATTTGGACCCCGTTGGTGCCTTAGTTGGGCAACGTGGTGCCCGTGTTCAAGCCGTTGTGACGGAATTGGGTGGCGAGCATATGGATATCGTGGAATGGGTGGAAGATGAAGCCCAGTATATCGCCAATGCATTGAACCCAGCCGAAGTAACGGACGTGATTTTTGATGCCAACAATGAGCAATCTGTCACTGTGATTGTACCGGACGACCAATTGTCATTGGCAATTGGTAAGAAGGGACAAAACGCCCGTTTAGCAGCCCGTTTGACTGGTTTTAAGATTGATATCAAGGCCGAAAGCGAAGCCCGCGACTTAGCAGTTGAAAAGGCAGAAGCAAACGAAGCGGCTGATGGTGGTGATCAGGCAGTGGTTGAGGAAACTCAGGCACCTGTTGAACCAGCAGACGACAATCAAGCAGCAACAGACCAAGAAGACTAAGTATTAGAGGAGGTTCTTTCATGAAAACACGGAAGGTTCCCTTAAGAAAAGATATCGTGACTGGCGAAATGTTTGCCAAAAAGGACCTGGTCCGGGTCGTTAAAAATAAGGAAGGGGAGGTCTTCTTAGATCCCTCTGGTAAACAAAACGGTCGCGGTGCCTATATTTCCTTAAACCGTGAGATTGCCAAGGAAGCAAAGGAAAAGCGCGTCTTTGAAAAGGCCTTTTCAATGCCAATTGATCCGGCTTTTTATGAAGAACTCTTTGCTTATGTTGACCATCAGCAAGCCCGAAAAGAGTTGTTTGAAAATGAAAAGTGAAGAAGAACAAATCTTACACTTACTTGGTTTGGCACGCATGTCTAAGAGCCTCGTTTACGGGACCAACGACACGCTAACTGCTATTCAAGGCCAAAAGGCGAAAGTTGCCTTTTTCCCAAAAGATGGTGGTGCCAGCCAGCAAAAGAAATTTCGGGACAAAACCAGCTTTTATCAGGTGACCTTGGTTGAAGATTTTACTAAGGATGAATTAAGTCAAGCAATTGGTTTAAATCGGTCGATTATGGCCATCACCAATAATGGCTTTGCGAAAAAAATTAAACAATTACTCGAAGAAAAGGAGCGGAATTAATGGCAGAAGAAAAAAAGTTTTCAGGTTCCAACCGGCCGACCCGCAAACAGGCAGTACCAGAAAGAAAAGAATTGCCTGCTTCACAACGCCGGCACGCCGCTAAATTATCAGATGAAGCCAAGCCACAAAATGCAAACCGGCCTCGTCCAAAGACACAAGAAGGTGGTCAACAAAACCGCCGCAACAACAATAACAACCGCCCAGGTAACGGCCAACAGGGTCAAGGCGGTAACCGTCGCAACAATAACAACAACCGGAGTAACAATGCCGGTCGGCCAATGATTCGCGAAAAGAAGTCATGGTCAACAAAGCCACGGGAAGGGCAGATTAACTATTCTGCTCAAAAAGATGACAGTTTGAAGGAATACGTTTCTGAAAACAAGAAGGCTCAAGAAGCAAAGCAGCAGGCAAAGAAGAAGCCAGCCGCTAAGAAGCCGGCTGAAGCAAAGAAGCCTGCAGCCGCCGCTGCTAAGCCAGCTGCTTCAGGTGCTAAGGCAGAAGCTAATTCTGGTCAAGGTCGCTTTGGTGGTTCACTTGCTTCAGGCAACAATTCTGCTCGGAATAACACTCGCAAGCGCAATACCAACGGTACTGGTCAGCAAACACCACGCCGTAACGACAAGCCACATGGCTCAAAGAAGGCTCGTCGTATTGCTGCTAAGCAAGCACCAAAGAAGCCAGTGACAGTTCGTAAGGAACAGCCATTGCCAGAAGTTTTGGAATACAAGGTCGGCATGAACGTGCAGGACTTGGCTAAGCTTTTGCACCGTGATGCCACTGAAATCATTAAGAAGTTGTTCTTACTTGGTGTTGTGACCAACCAAAACCAATCATTGGATGAAGATACCATTGAGGTTTTGGCAGCTGATTATGGTATTGAAGCAAAGCAAAAAGAAGAAGAAGATGTGGCCGATATCGACCGCTTCTTCGATGATGAAACGATTAACGAAGAGGCCTTGGAACCACGTGCCCCTGTTGTGACTATCATGGGACACGTCGACCACGGTAAGACGACGCTGTTGGATTACTTGCGTAAGACGAACGTGACTGCTGGCGAAGCTGGTGGAATCACACAGCATATCGGTGCCTACCAAGCACGTTTGAACGATAAGTTGATTACTTTCTTGGATACTCCTGGTCACGCGGCCTTTACGGAAATGCGTGCCCGTGGTGCCAACGTGACGGATATCACGGTTTTGGTTGTTGCTGCCGATGATGGTGTGCAACCACAGACAATCGAAGCAATTAACCATGCTAAGGCCGCTGGTACGCCAGTCATCGTTGCTGTTAACAAGATTGATAAGGAAGGGGCTAACCCTGAACAAGTCATGAACGAGTTGATGGCCTATGATTTGGTTCCTGAAGAGTATGGTGGTGACACGATCTTCGTTCAAATTTCAGCTAAGTTTGGTCAAAATGTTGACCAATTGCTGGAAATGATTTTGTTGGAAGCTGATGTTTTGGAATTGAAGGCTGACCCAACACAACCTGCTCGTGGTTCTGTTATCGAAGCTCGTTTGGATAAGGGCCGTGGTCCTGTCTCAACTGTTTTGATTCAACAGGGAACGCTCCATGTTGGTGACCCAATCGTTGTTGGAAACACTTATGGTCGTGTCCGGACGATGACCAACGAAAAGGGACAAGACATCGATGCAGCTAAGCCAGCTACACCTGTTCAAATCACTGGTTTGAACGAAGTGCCTTTGGCTGGTGACCGCTTTATCGTCATGGCAGACGAAAAGACTGCTCGTGCGGCTGGTGAAGAACGTGCAAAGCGTGCTCGTGAAGAAGTTCGTAACGCCGGTTCTGTTGTCACATTGGATACGTTGTTCAACACGATGGCTGAAAAGGCCATGAAGACAGTGCCAGTTATTGTTAAGGCCGATGTTCAGGGTTCTGTTGAAGCCTTGACTGGTTCATTGAAGAAGATTGAAGTTGATGGCGTTCGAGTAGATGTTGTTCACTCTGCTGTTGGTGCCATTAACGAATCAGATGTTTCTTTGGCGGAAGCTTCTGGTGCCATTATCTTAGGCTTTAACGTTCGCCCAACACCGTTTGCCAAGTCACAAGCTAATAACGACAAGATTGACATGCGTTTCTACTCAGTCATCTATGACGCGATTGATGATGTGACAGCCGCAATGAAGGGTCAACTTGAACCTGTCTATGAAGAAAAGGTTATTGGCCAAATCGTTGTTAAGGAACTCTTCAAGTTCTCTAAGGTTGGAACCATTGCTGGTGCCAGCGTTGAAGAAGGTAAGATTACCAAGGATTCAAAGGTTCGTATTATCCGCAATGGTACGGTCATTTATGATGGTCAATTAGCTTCCTTGCAACGTGGTAAGGATGCGGTTAACGAAGTGAAGTTCGGCTACGAATTTGGTTTCACCGTTAACAAGTTCAACGATATTCAACCAGGTGATGCAGTCGAAGCTTACATCATGGAAGAAGTAAAGCCTAAGTAAGCTTTACTGATGGGAGGTCTTGATGGCAAATGCACAACGCGCTGGGCGTTTGGCCCAGGAAATTCAAAAAGACGTGACTGACCTGATTTTAAAGCGAGTGAATGATCCGCGAGTTCAGGACGTTACGGTGACTTCTGTGGAAGTTTCTGGTGACCTGCAAATCGCTACGATTTACTACTCGATTTTGTCAGACTATGCTTCTGACCGAAAGAAGGCTCAAGCCGGCTTAGAAGCCGCTTCAGGCTTGATTCGTCGTGAATTAGGAGCACGGTTAACTGTTTATAAGATTCCGGAATTGCATTTCGTCTTGGATAATTCAATTCAGTATGGTGACCATATTGAAGAATTGATCCGCGGTTTGCACAAGAAGGATTAAGGTCAAGGCAACTTGACTGAAAAAGGGACTTGCGATGAGCAGGTCCCTTTTTGTTTCCCTTGAAAAATCAGCTGCAACCGGGCATCCAGTCACCGCCATAATGTTGATTGCAATCGAATAGCGGCGCTTTTATTTTCCTTTTATCCCTTTTTGTTATGATAGATAGTAGTAAAGTGATTAAAAATCACGATAACTTACAATAGTTTCATGTTTATCACCTATGAAAAGCCAAGCACTTTGTGTAGACTAAGAAACTAAGAAGAAGGGCCGTTGTTGGTCCACTTACAGAACGAATCAGTCGAAAGGATTTCATCATGCCAAAACCATTAAACAATGCAGTTGTCAGCTTGACACCCGACAAGCTGTTAGACTTCCAACACTCCGTTGCCAATATTGAAGGGCTGGTCTCATTGACCTTTGGAGAACCTGGTTTTGCGACGCCCGCGCCGGTGAAAAAAGCGACGATTCAAGCAATCGAGGAAGATCGGTCCCACTATGGTGATTCTCAGGGGGAACCAAAGCTCCGCTCAGCCATCTTAGACTATATGGCCGACCGTTATGACCTCCACTATCCAAGTATTGATAACGTGATTGTGACCGTTGGGGTTACGGAGGCAATGCAATCAATCTTCAAAACCTTGCTCGCACCTGGTCAGGGCCTCTTAATCCCAGACCCAGCCTATGGCTCTTATTTCTCGGCTTTAAGTTTGGCCGGAGGCACGGCTGTTCCAATTGATACGGGAAAGACCGCTTATAAGCTGACGCCCGCCTTGATTGACGAGACGATGGCCGAAACGACAGAAGACGTGCATGCCATTCTCTTTAACTATCCCAATAACCCAACTGGTGTTACTTACACGAAAGAAGAGCTTGAAGAGTTAGCAGAAGCTTTCAAGCGACATGATCTCTGGGTGATTTCAGACGAAATTTATTCTGAATTGACTTATGAGGGTGACCACTATTCAATGGGTAAGCTCTTGCCTGATCAAACGGTGGTGGTTAATGGTTTGTCAAAATCACACGCCATGACGGGTTACCGCCTCGGCTTTATCCTTGGACCAACCGCATTGATTCAGCAAATCCAAAAGGTGCATGGTCCCTTGGTCTTTGCCGTGCCAACCTTTATCCAAGACGGGGCGGTCGCTGCTTTGCAGATTCCAAAGGAAGACTTAGCCTTCATGAGGGTTGAGTACCAAAAGCGCCGTGATTACGCTAAGAAGTTTTTGGAAGATTTGGGCTTTGAACTGGTCTCGCCAAAGGGTGCCTTTTACCTTTTTGCCAAATTACCAGCTGATTTGGGCGAAGATGGCTGGGCATTTGCTACAGACTTGGCTCATCAGGCCAAGGTGTCGGTGATTCCTGGAGCCGGCTTCTCCTTCTTCGATGAAGCAAAGAAGTTTATCCGGATTTCTTACGCAGCCGATATGGCGCAATTGCAAGAAGGCCTGAAGCGCTTGAAAACATACGTAGACGAACAACGTGCAGCCCAAGAGACTGCTGAGGCACTGTCAGAAGATATGACGGCCCTGGCTGACTAGTCCTTGGCTTTCATTCAAAAATCAGCTTTGCCGTGGATGGCTGCAACGACCATGACAAAGCACAACAAAAGGAACCCATTGCGAGATGAGCCCTAAAATTGGGACATGTCATTGAGCGGGTTCCTTTTATTGCGCTGATTTGTAAAAGATAAATGAGGATAAATCTCATAAAAATGCCATAAATCCTTTCAAAAAAGTTCATTTTCGTGTAGACTGGAATGTGCGATGGATGCCATGAGAATGGCTGCTTTCACCAGCAAGACGAAAGGAACCAGGAAAATGACAGAACCACTTTTACCAGTTAACCAGGCGGTTGTTTCAATCGCCCCCGATAAGTTGTTGGGCTTTCAACGACAAGTCTCAGGAATTGAGGACTTAACCTTTTTGACCTTTGGGGAGCCGGGCTTTGATACGCCAGCCGTTGTCAAGGAGGCGACGATTGCCGCCATTAATAATAACCGTTCCCATTATGGAAACTCTCAGGGGGAACCAGGTGTCCGCAAGGCAATTTTGGGTTATATGAAGGATCGTTACGACCTTGATTATTCAAGCATTGATAACGTTGTTGTGACCGTTGGTGTGACGGAAGCCATGCAGTCAATCTTTAAGACCTTGATTGCGAAGGGCGAGGGACTTTTGATTCCAGAACCTGCTTATGGTTCTTACTTTGCCTCGCTGAGCTTGGCCGACGGCGTTGCGGTACCAATCGATACGGCGAAGAATAAATTTAAGTTGACCCCGGCTCTCGTTGACGAAGCACTGGCTCAAGCGACGGTACCGGTTCGTGCCATTCTCTTGAACTATCCAAATAACCCAACAGGGGTGACTTACTCAAAGGAAGAGTTGAAAGAGTTGGCTGCTTGCTTTAAGAAACACCAAATTTGGGTAATTTCAGATGAAATTTATTCTGAATTGACCTATGCCCATGACCATTATTCAATTGGGAAGCTGTTGCCAGAACAGACACTGGTTGTTAACGGTCTTTCAAAGTCTCATGCCATGACGGGTTACCGCCTCGGCTTTATCTTGGGCCCAGCCAGTGTGATGCAGTATATTCAAAAGGTGCACGGCTCTTTGACTTACTCTGTACCAACCTTTATCGAAGACGGGGCAGAGACGGCCTTGCAGATGACGCGAGCAGAGTTGGACTACATGAAGGAAAGTTACCAAGACCGACGTGACTTTGCTAAGCAGGCCTTAGAAGACCTTGGCTTTGACGTTGTTGATCCTGAAGGGGCCTTTTACCTCTTTGCCAAGATTCCGGCTGATTTTGGCACGGATGGCTGGACTTTTGCTGAAAAATTAGCAGAAGAGGGTAAGGTTGCAGTTATTCCTGGAGCAGCTTTCTCCCACTTTAAAGAGGCGAACGCTTATATCCGAATTTCTTATGCAACTGCTCAAGACCAATTAGAAATCGGCTTTGCAAAATTGCGGGACTACATTGAAAAGGCCCGTGCAAATCGGTAAAATAAGAACCGACCAAAAAGACGCTTTTGACTATCAACCTTGAAATTTGGGGGCTGAAATCATGTCGCATTTTGGTCGGTTTTTTTAATTGCACAGATGGAGGCCAATGATGGCAACAGAAAAGCACCCCGAACTATCCGGCCTGCTGGTCGTAAATAAGCCCAAGGAAATGACTTCCTTTGGTGTGGTTGCACGACTACGGCGGGTAACCGGACAGAAGAAGATTGGCCACGCAGGGACTTTAGATCCAAACGTGGAGGGCGTTTTGGTCGTCGCCTTGGGGAAGGCGACCAAGTTAATTGACCTCTTGCAGAGTCGGCCAAAAACCTACACGGGGACGGTGACCTTTGGCTATGCAACGGAAAGTCAGGATGCTGATGGGGCGGTTGTTGAAGAACAACCTTTGACAGCAGCTATTGACCAGGGTCAGCTCGACGCAGCTCGAGCTGATTTGACCGGTGACATTATCCAGATTCCACCAATCTATTCGGCCGTCAAGGTCAACGGCAAGCGCCTCTATGAATATGCGCGAGCGGGGGAAGAGGTTGAACTCCCCAAGCGAGAGGCGACTATTTATCGTTTCGACCAGACTAGTCCATTAACCTGGGTTGAAGGGCAACCTTACCAGCAAATGGACTTCTTGGCCCAAGTTTCCAAGGGAACCTATATTCGAACCCTGGCCTATGACCTCGGTCAAAAATTAGGACTGCCTGCGACGATGACGGCCTTGAAACGCACAGCCGGCTCTGGCTTTACCATCGACCAAGCCGTCCCACTCGATGACTTGTTGGCGATGGATTATCCTGAAATTTTAACGCACGTGCATGCCATTGAGTCCGTGTTGACTTGGCCGAAGAAGGTGTTGACCCAAGACGAGGTTTTTGCGGTCAAGAACGGGCAAAAAATTCCAGTTAGCACCTGGCCACAAAATGAAGCCGGTTACTATCAGGTGTATGGCCAAGACCAGTTGTTGGCGGTCTACGCCTTTGATACCGACCAGCAACTTTGGCGGTCGCGGTATTTCTTTGCCCAAAATTGAAACAAGCTAAGTGATTGAATTGGTAAAAACTCTGCTATAATATGCCCATGACTGAATTAATATCTTTGCATTATCCATTAAAAGAATTGCCCCAGTTGACTAGCAAACAAGTGCTAGCAATGGGCTTTTTTGACGGGGTTCACCTGGGCCACCAAAAGGTGATCCAGGAAGCGGCGCGGGTGGCACACGAAAATGGCTTGCCACTGGCCGTTTTGACTTATAGCCCTTACCCGGGCCTAGTATTTAAAAAACTGCCCCAGCCCTGGCATGATTTAACACCCCTGGACCAGAAGGTTCAGCTCTTAGGGAAGCTGGGCGTTGATCGGGTGTACTGCCTTCAATTGACGTCACACCTTTCGGCCTTGCATCCGGAAGAATTTATTAAGGAAATCCTTTTGCCTCTCCAGGTTCATACCGTTGTTGCGGGCTTTGACCACCGCTACGGCAAGAAGGAGTACCAAGCTGACATGGCTCACCTGCCTGAATATGCTGCTGGTCGCTTTGATGTCCTGACGGTTGCTAAGAAGACCCTCGGTAAATCAGCTGCCAAGGTGGCCTCAAGGCAGATTCGCCAGGACCTAGCAGCAGGTGATTTGGTCGCCGTAACGGAAAGTCTTGGTCGCGTTCACGAAACTACTGGGCTGATTGTCCATGGGGATGCTCGTGGCCGAACGCTGGGCTTCCCAACGATTAATATCTGGACGCCGGAAGTTGAATTCCTGCCTGGTATCGGCGTTTACGCTGTGAGCGCCTATGTTGATGGCCGCTGGGTTGATGGCATGGCCTCGATTGGTCGCAATGTGACTTTTGAAGCGAACCGACCGGTGACGGTTGAAATCAACCTTTTTGATTTCGCCGATGAAGTTTATGGCGAACCGGTAAAGGTTCAGTGGTACGCGAAGTTACGCAATGAAGTGAAGTTCGACTCCGCAGAAGCCTTGGTTGACCAGTTGCTGATTGACCAACAAAATACACGTGAATACTTTCAAGAAAAAGCAGATTAATTTTAATCTGCTTTTTTCTTTGCCATGACATAATCGCTGATAAGGTTGATAGATGGGGGTTTTCATGAAATTAGCACTCGTTTGTAAAGAGTGCTAAAAATAGTTTGCATTTTTCTGAATCTTTTGTATAATATAGTTGTTAGCAGTTAAGAGTTTTGAGTGCTAAACAAAATTAAAGGGGGTTTGGGTTGATGCTAACTGATCGACAGCAATTAATTTTGGCGGCGATTATTTATGAATATACCCAGACCGCCCGAGCGGTCGGGTCAAAGACCTTACATGACCAGTTAAATTTGGAATTTTCACCGGCAACGATTCGCAATGAGATGAGTTTCTTGGAGGAAGCCGAGCTGATTAAAAAGCTCCACACCTCCGCCGGTCGAATTCCTTCAAAAGCTGGTTACCGCTACTACCTTGACCACTTAATGGTGGCCGACCAGGTTTCTGACCAAGATGTTGCGCTGATTGCCCAACGGATTCGTGGTAACTTCCATGAATTGGATGATTTGCTTGGCCAAACGGCCCGGCAATTAGCAGACATGACGGGGTTAACGGCATTGGTGTTAAAACCAAAGGCCGTTAACCTAAAAATCTCGTCCTTTCAATTAATTCAATTGGAACGGCAACAGGTTTTGGCCGTCTTAGCAACGTCTGATGGGAAGGTAACCTCACAAACTTTCCGCCTACCAAAAGAAATGACCGTCTCGTCCTTAACGGACATGGTGGCCTATATCAATGCACAGATGGTTGGCAGACCGGTTCAAGAGGTTCTTTCACTGATGAATTCAGAAGAGTTGCCCGTCACGCTTTCACGCAATGTTGAAAGCCCGGCAGCTTTCCTGCAGCTCTTCGGTGAAGTGTTGGCTCGATCGGTTGAAGAGCAGGTCCACATTGGTGGCCGGCTCAACCTCTTAGAGGTGGCCGACGACGCCTACTTAAACCTGAAGGAAGCCCGGTCGGTCTTGGAGTTGTTTGACTCGCCTGAGGCGGTGCGCCAATTGGCTGTGACACAAAAACAGTCGGTGACGATTCGCTTGGGTCAGGAGTTGCCAACGTCGCTTTTGCAGGATTACGCCATTCTGGCCGCACTGTTTTCGGTCGGTGGCGATGATGGCGGTGTGATCGCATTAGTGGGTCCCATTCGGATGCCATATGCTAAGGTTGCCCGATTATTATCAACCTTTGCCAAAGCACTAGATACAAAATTACTCGAATATGTTTAACCAAAAGGAGGAACGCCCGTGGCGAAGTCTGAAGATGAAAAAGATTTGAAGCAAGCTGATATTGAGGAAGAAACAGAGGCAAAGGAATTTGCTGATGCAGACCAAACTCAAGAAGAAGCTAAGGACAAATCAGAAGAGACGCAAGCAGAATCAGTGGAGGAACCAGCAGTGGATCCACTAGCTGATTTGCAAGCAGCCCTTGAGAAGAAGGATGACGAATTACTTCGTGCTCAGGCTGAAATTCAAAACATCCAAAGTCGTAATGCTCGTGAAATTCAAAATATTCGCAAGTATGACGGCCAGAAATTAGCCGAAGCCATCTTACCGGTGGTTGATAACTTGGAGCGCGCTCTTGCCGTTGAAGTGGGGGATGACGACCAGGTGGCACAAATCCACAAGGGTGTTGAAATCACGTTGAAGACTTTGAAGCAGGCGTTGACAACCAATGGTATTCAAGAGGTCGGCCAAGTTGGTGATGATTTTGATCCCAATACCATGCAGGGTGTTCAATCCGTGCCGGCAGAAGGCGAAATCAAGGCCGACCAAGTGGCAACGGTCTTGCAAAAGGGCTATGTCCTTCAAGATCGCGTCATTCGTCCAGCGATGGTCGCGGTTGGACAATAATATTTGTCAAACAGCAAATATCTGGTGACTCAGCCTTTTGGCACCACACCTTAAAAAGCTTAAGAATATGATTTAAAAAATAGGAAGGGTCGATATACTATGTCAAAGATTATCGGAATTGATTTAGGAACTACTAACTCAGCTGTTGCCGTTTTGGAAGGTGGCAAGCCAAAGATTATTACAAACCCTGATGGTGGTCGGACGACACCTTCAGTTGTGTCATTTAAGAATGGGGAGACCCAGGTTGGTGACGTTGCAAAGCGCCAAGCAATCACAAACCCAGACACGATTTCATCAATTAAGTCTCACATGGGCGAAGAAGGTTACAAGGTAACCGTTGATGGTAAGGACTACACACCACAAGAAATTTCAGCCATGATTTTGCAGTACATCAAGGGCTATGCAGAAGACTACTTGGGTGAAAAGGTTGACAAGGCCGTAATTACGGTTCCTGCATACTTTAACGATGCTCAACGTCAAGCTACCAAGGATGCCGGTAAGATTGCTGGTTTGGAAGTAGAACGTATCATCAACGAACCAACGGCCGCTTCATTGGCTTATGGAATGGACAAGTTGGATAAGGATGAAAAGATCTTGGTCTATGACCTTGGTGGAGGAACATTTGATGTTTCTGTCCTTGAATTAGGCGACGGTGTCTTCGAAGTTTTGTCAACAAACGGTGATACTCACCTTGGTGGTGATGACTTTGATGCTAAGATTATCGACTACTTGGCTGATGAATTTAAGAAGGAAAACGGCATCGACTTGAAGCAAGACAAGTTGGCCTTGCAACGTTTGAAGGATGCCGCTGAAACTGCTAAGAAGACTTTGTCTTCAGCTACTGAAGCACAAATCGACTTGCCATTTATCGCTTCTGGCGACCAAGGACCTTTGCACTTGCAAACTTCTTTGACTCGCGCAAAGTTCAACGAATTGACAGCTGATTTGGTCAAGAAGGCCGAAGCACCTGTGATGAACGCCTTGAAGGATGCTGGCTTGTCATTTAACGACATTGATGAAGTAATCTTGAACGGTGGTTCAACTCGTATCCCTGCTGTCCAAGAATCAGTGAAGAAGATGACTGGTAAGGAACCAAACCACTCAATCAACCCTGATGAAGCCGTTGCCTTGGGTGCCGCTGTTCAAGGTGGTGTGATTACTGGGGATGTGAAGGACGTTGTCTTGTTGGATGTTACGCCTTTGTCACTTGGTATCGAAACCATGGGTGGCGTCTTCACGAAGTTGATTGATCGTAACACGACAATCCCAACTTCAAAGTCACAAGTCTTCTCAACTGCAGAAGACAACCAGCCAGCCGTTGACATTCACGTTTTGCAAGGTGAACGTTCAATGGCCGCTGATAACAAGACCTTAGGTCGTTTCCAATTGTCTGACATCCCTGCTGCAAAGCGTGGTGTCCCACAAATCGAAGTGACGTTTGATATCGACCGTAACGGTATCGTGAACGTTTCTGCTAAGGATTTGGGAACGCAAAAGGAACAAAAGATTACCATCCAAGCTGCCGGTGGTTTGTCTGACGAAGAAATCGAAAAGATGATGAACGACGCCAAGGCAAACGAAGAAGCCGACAACAAGAAGAAGGAAGCAGTTGAAACGCGCAACAACGCCGACCAATTGATTTTCCAGACTGAAAAGACGTTGGAAGAAGTTGGCGACAAGTTGTCAGATGATGACAAGAAGCCAACACAAGATGCCTTGGATGCTTTGAAGAAGGCTAAGGAAGATGCTGCTGCCGAAGACGCTGACTTGACTGATTTGAAGGCTAAGACAGACGACTTGCAAAAGGTAGCTACTGAATTGGCAACAAAGTTGTACCAGCAAGCACAACAAGCCCAAGAAGCACAGGGCGGTGCCGAAGGTGCTAAGAAGGATGACAACACCGTTGATGGTGACTTCGAAGAAGTTAACCCAGATGACAAGAAGTAATCTTTTCTTTGCCAGTGAAAACTGATAAAATGGACCAGCTGCGGCTCGGTCCGTACATATTTGAATCAAAGGAGTCCGCTTGTGAATAACACTGAATTTTACGACCGTCTTGGGGTTTCTAAGACAGCTAGTCAAGATGAAATTAAAAAAGCATATCGCAAACTTTCAAAGAAGTACCACCCTGATTTGAACCATGAACCGGGGGCTGAGGACAAGTATAAGGAAGTTCAGGAAGCCTTTGAAACGCTTGGTGACCCACAGAAGCGTCAGCAGTATGACCAATTTGGTGCTGCTGGCGCCCAGGGTGGCTTTGGTGGTCAAGGCGGCTTCGGCGGTGCTCAGGGTGGTTTCGGCGACTTTTCTGATTTGGGCGATATCTTCTCTCAAATGTTTGGTGGCGGGTTCCAGGATCCAAATGCACCACGTAAGGGTCGTGACCTCCAGTATCGGATGCATTTGACTTTTGAGGAAGCCATTTTCGGAACTGAAAAGAACGTTAAGTATACGCGTTCACAGGCCGACCGTTCACAGCACGAGGTTAAGGTGAAGGTACCAGCGGGTGTTGAAACTGGTCAGCAGATGCGCTTGTCTGGCCAGGGTGAAGATGGTGTTAATGGTGGTCCACAGGGTGACCTGTACGTGGTCTTCTCCGTTGCGGCTTCAAAGGATGGCTTTGAGCGTGACGGTGCTGATATCTACCTTCAGCAAGACATCGACTTTATCACGGCGGCTTTGGGGGCTGAAATCCCCGTTAAGACGGTTCACGGTGAAGTGAAGTTGAAGATTCCGGCAGGGACGCAAAATGGTCGTCGCTTCCGCTTAGGTGGCAAGGGTGCTGCTCGTTTGCATGGTAACGGCTATGGCGACCAATTCGTTGTGGTGAACGTTGTTGTGCCAACAAAGCTTAACAAGGACCAGAAGGCTGCCTTGGAGGCCTTTGCGACCGCTTCAGGTGCTAAGGTTGCTAAGAAGAAGTCAATCTTCGATAAGTAAGACAATTTAAAATCAGTTAAGACGTCTTTAGTCTTCATCTGTTCAATCAAAAAAGCCGGCTCAGACGAGTCGGCTTTTTGTGTTTGATTATGATTTTTAAAGGTACTTGGTTGAATCGTCCACGTGCCATGGATCTTGGCGGTTGATGTGGTCGTAGTACAACTTGCCATGCAAGTGGTCAATTTCGTGTTGGAAGACGATGGCAGGGTAGTTGCGCAACGTCTTTGTCAGAGTCTGACCGGATTCGTCTTGGTAGCGAACTGTAATCTTCTTTGACCGAGGGACAAAGCCAGGAACGTCTTCGTCAACCGAGAGGCAACCCTCACCGGTCTCCAATGCGGCCCGTCCAACCGTTTCAGACACGATGACGGGGTTAAAGACAACACCCTTGAAGAATGGCTTGTCTTCGGCATCTTCGGCTGGGTCAGCAGAGGGAATCAAGATGGCTGTCATCTGCAAAGATTCTCCAACCTGTGGGGCAGCCAGGCCAACGCCGGGGCGTAGACCGTACTTTTCATTTTCTTCCTCGTCTTGTGAGACTTCTAAGTAAGTCATCATATCCTTGGCGAGTTGTTGGTGCTCAGCACTAAGCGGGAAGGGAACTTCCTTAGCCTGGTCACGCAGAACAGGGTCACCGTCGCGCGTGATTTTATCCATGGTGAAACGAATTGTCATGTTGGTTAACTCCTACTTACAATTTATCAACTCTAAGTATAGCAGAAATCAGTTAGCAACGGGCTTTTGCTCTTTGACTTTCCTGATTTTTTCGTGGATTGGTACGGGGATTGAACTGTTAAATCAGCCAGCTTTTCTGGAAAGGGGAGCGAAAGCTTGTTAAACTATAAGTGATATGTTCATTGTGCATTTGAAAGGATTTTCTATGGCAGAGCAATACCAGCTTCCAATTGACGGTAATTGGAATCAGGACGATATTATTGCGGTTTCAAATTTGATTGATGCCGTTTTGCAGGTTTATGAGGGTGGCTGTGACCGTGAATACCTCTTAACGACTTACCGGCGGTTCTTGACTGTTATCCCATCAAAGTCGGAGCAAAAGGCCTTTGACCGTGATTTTGAACAACAAACTGGTCGCTCAATCTATCAGACGATGAAGCTGACAGACAAGCCAGTCAAGCGGGTTTTAGTCAATGACTGAGTGGACGAGTGATCAATTATCCCAGGTAGACCAAACGGTGCGACGCTGGTTGGTCGAGTTGGGGCGCGAAGCCAGAGGGACTAAGGACCAAGATTTACAGGTTGGCCAAAAAGAGGGCGATTTTCGCAACATCGTGACCAACCTCGATACCACCAACCAGGCGTGGCTGGTCGACCATATCCGGTCAATCGACCTCGATGCCCATATCGTTGCCGAAGAAGGTGACTTACAGCGCCCTGAAACCATGGCTGGTCATGTCTGGTTTATCGACCCGATTGATGGCACGTTGAATTTTGTCCATGAGAAGACTGATTTTGCCATTATGGTGGCCCTCTATGTTGATGGAAAGCCAACATTAGGTTGGATTGCCAAAGTGATGACAAACCAGGTCTTCCATGGTGGCCCTGAAATTGGGGCTTTCATGAACGACCAAAAATTGGCACCAGTGGCCGACCTTGGCCTGACAGAATCGATTTTAATCGTGTCCGGCCGCCGTCTGATTGCTGGGGAAAAGCCCTACGCGACGCTTGCCTCCGCCGCCTTGGCCTATCGGGTTTTGGGATCGGCCGGTATTTCCTTTAGTCGCTTGTTCCTGCAGCAAGCAACGGGGTATTTCTCAAAGCTGTCCCCATGGGATTTAGCGGCCGGTCGTGTTCTAGCTGAAACGCTCGGCTACGTGGTCAAATCACTTGACGGAAGTCCGATAAATATGCTATCATCAAACACAGTATTAATCGCTACAACCAAGACGTATCGCGAGTCAGTCAAGATAGTGAAAGACTAGGGAGAGAAGCCCTAGTCTTTCTTGTGAGTAGCAAAGACAAAGGAGCACATAAAATTGGCAAATCTTCGCGAAGATATTCGTAATATCGCTATTATTGCCCACGTCGATCACGGAAAGACGACGTTGGTCAACGAACTGTTAAAGCAGTCTGACACATTGGACGCCCGTAAGGAAGAATCTTTGGGTGACCGTGTGATGGATACCAACGATATTGAAAAAGAACGTGGAATCACGATCTTGTCAAAGAACACTGCTGTTCGTGTTGGCGACAAGCAGATCAACATCTTGGATACCCCAGGTCACGCCGATTTCGGTGGAGAAGTTGAACGAATCATGGGAATGGTTGACGGGGTTTTGCTCGTCGTTGATGCCTTTGAAGGTACCATGCCTCAGACTCGTTTCGTTTTGAAGAAGGCCTTTGAACAACACTTGACACCAATCGTGATCGTCAACAAGGTTGACCGTCCAGGTGCTCGCCCAGAAGAAGTTGTTGATGAAGTTTTGGACTTGTTCATCGAATTGGGCGCTGATGAAGATGATTTGGACTTCCCAGTTATCTATGCTTCAGCTATGAACGGTACATCATCATTTGATCCTGATATCGACAAGCAAGAACACACGATGGACCCAATCTTTAAGACGGTCTTCGAAACGATTCCTGCACCAGTTGACAACTCAGACGAACCATTGCAGTTCCAAGTTGCAATGTTGGACTATAACGACTTCGTTGGCCGTATTGGTATCGGTCGTGTTAAGCGTGGAACGATCAAGGTTGGTGACAACGTTGATGTTTTGAAGCTTGATGGCTCATCACAAAACTTCCGTGTTACAAAGCTCTCTGGTTTCATCGCTTTGGACCAAGTTGAAATCCAAGAAGCCAAGGCCGGTGATTTGATTGCCGTTTCTGGTATGGAAGACATCTCAGTTGGTGAAACAGTCGTTGATCCAGCTCATCACGATGAATTGCCATTGCTTCGTATCGATGAACCAACGTTGCAAATGACTTTCCGTCAAAACGACAGCCCCTTTGCTGGTCGTGAAGGAAAGTTTGTGACTGCTCGCCAAATCGAAGATCGTTTGTTGCGCGAATTGCACACTGATGTTTCTTTGCGTGTTGAAGACACTGACCAAGCTGGTGCTTGGTTGGTCTCAGGACGTGGTGAATTGCACCTTTCAATCTTGATTGAAAACATGCGTCGTGAAGGCTTCGAATTGCAAGCTTCACGTCCACAAGTTATCTTCCGCGAGGAAGACGGTCAAACCACTGAACCTTACGAATCAATCCAAATCGATACACCAGATGAATATTCATCAACTGTTATCGACTCATTGAACCAACGTAAGGGTGAAATGCAAAACATGGAAGCTGTCGGAAACGGTCAAACTCGTTTGACTTATATGGCACCTTCACGTGGTTTGATTGGTTACGCCACTGAATTTATGACAGCAACTCACGGTTATGGTATCTATAACCACACATTTGCTGAATACCGTCCAATGGTTAAGAATTGGGAACCAGGCCGTCGTAACGGTGCCTTGGTTTCAATCAACCAAGGACAAACAACCAACTACGCCATCATGGGTGTTGAAGATCGTGGCCAAATGTTTGTTGGCGCCGGTGTTGACGTCTATGAAGGAATGGTTGTTGGTATGAACGCTCGTGATAACGACATCTCTGTTAACGTTACAAAGATGAAGCCACAGTCAAACGTTCGTTCATCAAACAAGGACCAAACTGCTTCAATCAAGACTCCACGTGAGATGAACTTGGAAGCATCAATGGAATTCTTGAACGATGATGAATACGTTGAAGTAACGCCAGAAAACGTTCGTATCCGTAAGGCTATCTTGAACACTGCTGAGCGTGAAAAGGCTGCTAAGCGTCGTAAGTAAGCGTTTAAGCACCATCTGAAACAAACAAATAATCATAGTGGCATGGACCAATCTTCATGTCACTATTATTTTGGAGCTATGGCACAATCCGGTACTGCAGCGGACTCGAAATCCGTCGAGCCGTCTTATGGCGGTGTGCGGGTTCAAATCCCGCTAGCTCCTTTGAGAATAAAAATTAGTGATGATAAAGAACAGTCGAAAGGCTGTTCTTTTTTTATACTAATAACTTAGATTAATTGATTAAAATAATGTTAAATGACGACAAGGTTACTAAATTACAAAATTAAAACGAATCAAATCTCGTAAATAATCATAAAATTCTAAATAAAATAAAGATGATTCCTAGATAGAAAAGGAAATCTACAAATAAATTTAATAATTATTCTAAGTGATACATAATGTTTCATACTTTTTGATTTGACGATTTGATACGTAACTGTCTTTTAACAAGGCCAAATGTTTTTCAACATACATAATTTAGATAAATAAGCTCATTATAATTGAAATCGAATAGAATGAATTTAAAAATCCCCCCCTATCAAATTTAGAAAGTATAGAGAGAGTAGCTATATGAGTGAAAGCAAAGAATTAGAACAAATTTGGTATGTTATGAAGCGTCGTATTTGGTGGATTGCGTCTCTAACTATCCTTGGATTGGTGATGGGCTTTGGCATTTCCCATTATTTCGTGAAACCTACCTATACATCAACTACCACGTTGCTGGTTGATGATAAAAGTAAAGCATCTGCTGACAAACAGCAGGAAATTAATTTAATTACAACTTATAAAGACTTAATTGTTTCGACGGACGTTTTAAAGCCTGTTACAAAAAACATTGATACAGACCTCTCCGTACAAGCAATTCGGAGTATGATTTCCGTTACCACGAATTCAGGATCACAAGTTTTTTCGATTAATGTGAAATCAGAAGACGCTGATCAAGCGACAACAATTGCCAACGCAGTTGCGAAGGAATTTCAAAATAAGTTATCAAGTATGATGAACTTGGATAACGTTTCCACAATCGATCGTGCACAAAGCGATAATCAGGTGAAATCCTCAAAAAGTACTTTCTATACCTTGGTCTTTGGAGCCATATTGGGAGGTGGTTCGTTCGTTTATTTCTGGATGAAAGAAATGTCAAAACGAGAAAAAAAGCATGGCGAGTCAAGCAGTCGGATGGCGAGATTAAAATAAGAAGTATTGGGTGTTAGTATTTGAAAAAAATTCTTGGTTCACAAGGGAGGGGAGAAAATAATGGTATATGAAAAAATTATCAAAAGATTGTTTAGCTTAGCTTTGGCAATTGTAATGGAAATTGTTTTATTCATACCACTTCTAATTGTTGGATTAATGATTAAGCTAACTTCGAAAGGACCAGTATTATTCGTACAAGAACGCTTTGGCAAGAATTCAAAACCTTTTAAACTTTATAAGTTTCGGTCAATGGTTGTGGATGCACCTGATAAATCAAATGCTGAGTTTACAGATATTAAAAGTTATATCACACCATTCGGAAATTTTTTACGGAAGACCTCGATTGATGAATTACCACAGCTACTTAATATTATTAAAGGGGATATGGCATTTATTGGCCCTAGGCCGTTATCGCAAGCTGATTTGGTAGTAGTTAATCTTAGGAAAAAGAATGGCGGTGATCAAGTTTTACCGGGCATTTCCGGCTTAGCACAAGTCAATGGTCGGAATAATATTACCGATGAAGAAAAGGCTGCTTATGACGGACTATATGCTCAATCGGTTTCCTTTGAGCAAGACGTTAAATTATTTTTTCAAACAATTGTGTCGGTTTTTAAGCGAGACAATGTCTATAAAGACGTTGAATTAGTTCGCCAGGAGATTGAATCTGCACAAGTAGAAATGTCTCCTACTGATAATGAAAGTGGTTCTAGCCAAGATATAGCGAATTCTGTTTTAGATGCTACTGATTCGGTTATTAAATCTCATGTTTAAAATAATGATACTAAAAGCCCAAGGTATTTCTTTCGTTGGCAGCGTTGTGACAAACTACTGGCAAAAGAAATGCTTTGAGCTTTTACTATTGTTGATTAAAGTTCAGTACTAACAAATAGGAAGCGCTTAGTGGACGAAGATTGGTGTCATCATGATCAGAATATTACAATTACCGGGAAGTCTTTCAAGAAATAATGGTCGTATGACGGTTGTTATGAACATTTACCGTCGTATCAATCGGGAAAAGATTCAATTTGATTTTGCCGGAACAAATGACGAAGGAAATGATAATGAATATATTGATGAGATTAAATCGATGGGTGGCCACGTTTATCCTCTAGAACAAGGAGGGGTATTTGCCGCTCGAAGACTTGTGAAGAGTATTTTCAAAAGCTATCCATATAAAGCGGTTCATTATCATCAGTTATCTGAATTTGGGCTGACCTTTGATCTGTTAAAAAAGTATGGGGTGAGACAATTAATCGTTCATAGTCATGCTACAGTTTTGAGTGAAAATCGCTGGAAGGTGCCACGAAATCGAATTTTTTCGTTGCCAATTTATTTTTATTCGAATCAAAATATAGCCGTGTCGAATGAAGCCGGTCAAAATTTATTTTTAAGTAATAACTTTAAATTTATTCCAAATGCAATTGATCAATCAAAATTTTCTTTTAATGAAGAGATTCGATGCAAAGTTCGCCAAAAATTAACAGTGCAGGATGAGGATGTTTTAGTTGGTCACGTGGGTCGTTTTGCAAAACAAAAGAATCAATCCTTTTTAATTCCTGTCATGGCCAACATTATTGCTGAAAATGCTCATTTTCATTTTCTTTTTATCGGTGATGGCCCTGAGAAAGAAGGTTTTCGACAAGCGATTCAACAAGCCGGTCTGACAGATAACGTCATCATCTTAGATAGTACACCAGAGATTAAAAATTATTACTCTGCCATGGACTTATTCGTCTTGCCATCGTTGTTTGAAGGATTACCAATGGCTGGGATTGAGGCTCAGGCAAATGGTCTACCAATCATTGTTTCTGATACTATTTCACATCAGTTAGAAATTACGAAGGCAACTTTTCTTTCATTACAACCAGACAAAGAAAGCATTAAATCGTGGGTAGAAGCGATTCGAATCCCACAAAGTCGGATTGATAATCAGAATGTTCAAGAGCAGTTTTTAAAAAAGGGTTTTCTAATTGATAGTTCTGTCGCCAAATGGGAAGAGATTTATTTATCCTGATGAACCAACAAAATTTTGAGGATATTATATGGGCATTTATTTACTGGTAATCGGTGAAATCAGTATCCTTTCATTGATTCAAAACCGATTAAGAAATACATACTTATTCGTCATTACGTTAAGTCTGATACTATTAGTAGGCATGAGGCCTCTTTTGTTAGGCACCGATACGGGCAGTTATGTTGACCTTTTTAATGGCATTGTAAATGGTCGTTATTGGGATAGTTCATTATCCAATCTATTCTCAGGTCGCTTTGAAATTGGCTTTCTAGATTATGTGAAATTAGTGGCGGGATTTACGGATAATCCGCGTTTCTTATTGCTATCTTCGGCAATCATTATGTACGTGCCTTTAGCATTTTACATAAAAAGGGAGTCATTAAATCCGATGCTTTCTTTTTTGCTCTTTTTTACTATGACTTATTTTCCACAATCAATGAGTGCCATGAGGCAATCAATGGCGGTTGGTTTCTTAATGCTGGCTGTATTGTCGTTAAATAGTCGTTACCGCTGGTGGGTACCATATTTATGGATTTTCATTGCCTTTCTTTTTCATCGATCAGCCATTTTATTCTTGCTGGTGATGTGGTTAAAGCGTTATCGTTTTACGACAAAAAAGGCTGTGATGGCGGTAATTGGTTCTATTATTGTGGCGATTTCTTTTACCACTATTTTTACGGTCCTTTTGAAATATATACCATCATACTCTTATTATTCTAATAGTATTGGTCATCTCAGTGTTAAATTAGCGCTCATGATGAACATTTCATTGTCGCTATTGCTATTGATCATTGCATCAATGGATAAGAGTCATACTGAGTCGGTGAACACCAATCGCTGGATGTTATTACTGGCCATTTGTGTATATACTATTTCTTTTGTATTTAACGGATTTGATCGCGTTGCCATGGTATTTCTCTTTGCTCAAATTGTTTTAGTGCCGAATGCGATTGCTAAACTCCAGGATGAAAAATTAAGAAAAGTACTAAATGTCCTGGTTGGAGCCATTTTTATTCTTTACTTTGTGATTGTTCTGATTTATCGCCCTGATTGGTTGAAAATAACCCCATATTTCATGTGAGAAGGTACCATGATTGAAAAAATAATTCATTATGTATGGCTAGGTAAAGGTAAAAAACCGGCAAGCGTTGTTAAAAACATTAAAACTTGGAAAAAATATAATCCCGATTTTGAGTTGAAAGAGTGGAATGAGAACAATTTCGATGTCACTTGTAATTCCTTTGTGGAGCAAGCCTACAAAGAAAAAAAATATGCCTTTGTTTCAGATTACATTCGACTATATGCACTTTATCAAGATGGTGGTATTTATTTAGATACAGACATGGTAGCCTATCAAGGATTTGAACCTTTATTAACAAATGATTTTTTTCTGACTTTTGAAAGGGAAAAAATAATTGCAAGCTCAATCATTGGTAGTCGAAAGGGCAATGTTATCATTTTGGATATGATGAATACATTTTATAAAAATTTGACTTTTAATGTTAAAAGGATGAATGAGTATGCCAATACAATTTTGATTACGGAATACTTTATGGACCATTATGGTCAGATTAAGTGGGACGGTCACGAGCAAATTGTTGATAATTTCATACATTTTTATCCGGGAAAGTTACTGGTCAATCCGGGAAAAAATAGCATTTCAATTCATCTATTTGAGGCTTCGTGGGTGGCCGATAAAACTGGTATAAAGGCATGGCTAAGTGTTGCCTTGAGGCGCCATAGTAACCAGAAATTCGTGCGATTTTTTTATAACCTCAATCACTTTTTAAGAGGAATTTAAGTTTGGCGATAGAAAAAATCTATTTTAGTGAGAGGAATAGACTGCAATGAGCACTGATATTAAAGTGTTAGTTAATGAAATCGAAAATTACTTATGGCCTACTGAAGAAGAGTATCGCAAGTCGTGTGCTGATTTTACAGCACTTTTACCAGTTTACATTCATGATGATTTGAATCATTTTATGATGGCGGTCAAAAGTGTTTTTAAAAATACTGTTAAGCCGGCTGAAATTTTAATCATGCAGGATGGACCAGTTCATGAGAATATGGTTGTATTTATAGATTTTTTAATTAAAAAATACCCCCATATTTTGCATCATATCAGTAATCAAAAAAACCAAGGTTTGGGTTACACGGCTGCAAAGGGTGTTCTATCTGCTAAATTTGAAATCATTGCTCGTGTTGATGCAGATGATTTGTCAACCGAAGACCGTTTTGCGAAACAACTTCAGTGTTTTTGTGAGGATGACCAATTAGATATTGTAGGAAGTAATATAGCCGAGTTTAATGATGATTATGAAATTCAAACCCATCGAACCGTGCCCAGTACAGCAACGGATATTGATCACTTTTCAAAGATGAGGTCCCCATTTAATCATCCAAGCGTTATGTACAAAAAGGAGTCAGTGATTCAGGCCGGTAATTATGCTGATATTCAGCATTTTGAGGACTATGATCTTTTTGTTCGAATGTTGGCACAAGGTCAAAAAGCGAAAAATGTTGCGCAAAATTTGGTTTTTATGCGTGCGCCTGAATCGATGTACGAAAGACGAGGGGGAGCGGAGTATGTACGAAAATATATTAGTTTTCGGAAAAAATTACTTCACACAGGCTATATTGCGAAAAAAGAATACCTATTTTCCATTTTGGGCTCTTTATTGACTTCATATTCACCGGTATTCGTACGCAAAATTCTTTATCGTCTTTTTTTGAGAAAAAATTAGTGTCACTTTGTCTATAAAGGAAAAGAAATGATTACGGTAGTCGTACCAATTTATAATAATGCTCGATTTTTAGATTCTTTGATTCGACAGTTTTATCAACAAACAGCTAGTGATTTTGAAGTGGTGTTTGTTGATGATGGTTCAACGGATAATCCGCAGAAAATCATTAATCAAATCGATGATGACAAGCTGATTTATCGGTATATTCGTCAAAACAATCAAGGTGTTGGTGCAGCCCGGAATACGGGAATTGACCAAGCTCAAGGCCAATATTTAATGTTTGTTGATCCAGATGATCAGATTATGCCCAATTTTGTAGCGGAGGGAGCCAATGTTATAAAAAAGGCTGATTTGGGTATTATGGCATTTGATTTAATCGATGCTCAGCAAAATCAATTAATTAGTCATCACCAGTGGAAAAATGTTGAATATCAATATTCTGATTTTTTAAAAAATTTTTCATCACTATATAATAGTGAACTGTTATTTTCTGTTTTTAATAAGGTTTATGATGCCAAAATTTTAAAAAGACAGCAATTGAGATTCTCTAAGCTACGAATGGGAGAAGATTTTCTCTTCAATATGCAGTATTTTGACTTGATTGACTCCGTCTCGCTAACTGATGTTGTCACCTATCGCTACATGATTTATGGTGAGGGAACTGCTACTACTAGCTTTCATGGAGATGAATTTGATTGTTCATACAGTAATCAGCAATATTTAATTGATTTTTTGAATCGCCATAATGTTTATGACGAAAAATTAGTTAGTTTGCATTGGTCCTTAATTTTAGCTTATCGGTTTGCAGATGTCCGGAAGCTAAAACAAAGGGGGAGTAAGGAGTATCACTTTGCTCGATCTCAATTTTTAGAGATTCTAACAATTTTTAAAAAAGAGCGATTGGTAAAGGTAATGTTATTACCTCCAGTTCGAATGATGAAATACTTAGTGATGGTGACAAAACTCAATCGTGTTTTTATTTAAGAGCATTATAAAGTAAAAAGTTTGTTTGTCTGATTAATAGTGAAATCATCTGTCACTATTTGAACAGATACTAATGGCTTATCCGTATGAAGAGTGGATGTAGAAGATGAAAGTAATCAAAAATTATATTTATAATATGAGTTATCAGGTACTGTTAATCATTGTACCGTTGGTTACGATGCCTTATATTTCACGTGTTTTGGGGCCACACGGACTAGGGGTGTATGCTTATACAAATTCCATTATTTCCTATTTCGTTTTACTGGCTAATTTGGGGATTGATGCCTATGGTAGCCGTCAAATTGCTTATGTTCGAGAAGATTCTGAAAAACGATCACAAGTTTTTTGGGAAATCACGATTTTAAAAATTTTCACCACGACAGTATCCTGTCTGTTGCTATTGTTGTATTTGCCCTTTGCGGGTGATTTGCGTACGCTCATGCTGGCGCAGGCTTTATCGCTGGTGGCGGTTATGTTTGATATGTCATGGTACTTTGTTGGGATTGAAGACTTTCAAAAAAGTGTAACACGGAATGTTTTGATTAAGCTGGCTTCGCTTGTGCTGATTTTTATTTTTGTTAAGCATGCGACTGACACGCTCATCTATGTCATTATTACCAGTGGTTCCTCATTGGCAGGAAATGCAGCTTTGATACCATTTTTGAAAAAAGAAATTCAAGAAATTCCTTTTAGCCATTTGAATGTGAAAAAACATTTTTTACCTGCATTACTGTTATTTATTCCGCAAATCGGTATGCAGTTGTACCTCGTTGCTAATAAGACAATTTTAGGGATGATGGACACCGTAACAGCGGTTGGTTTTTTTAGTTCGGCGGACAGTATTGTTCGCCTTGGAATGACTGTTGTATCAGCCATTTCAACCGCCTTATCACCACGGATTTCCCACCTTATTGCTGAAAAAAAGAACAGTAGTGTTGAGCGGTATATGAAAGAGGCCTTTGAGATCATTAATGGAATAGCCATTCCGTTAGCACTGGGGTTGATGATTGTGGCAACAAAATTTGTTCCGATTTTCTTTGGACCTGGTTACGGTGCGGTGGCCAAATTAATTGTTATCGAGAGCCCAGCGATTATTGTTATTTCGTGGAGTGTGGCAATTACAAGTCAGTACTTAATTCCAGCTGATATGACTCATGAATACATTTGGTCAACCGTTATCGGCGCTTTGAGTAACATCGCTTTTAATTATCTTTTGATCTTAAAGTTTGGTGTCTATGGAACGGTATATGCAACCCTGTTAAGTGAGGGTCTCGTAGTTTCTTACCTAATTTTTTGTATTCGGAAACGTTTGCATATTCGAAAAGTCTTTTTCTTTGAATTTTATAAATTTATCCTGGCAGGTTTTGCTATGACCGCGGTTGTTTACTATTTAGATCTTCGGTTACCTGCTACAATTTTTGCAATTGTAATTGAGATATTGGCCGGGATGTTGAGTTATGGACTATTGCTTTGGTTGCTCAGAACAAATGTGGTGATTAACATTCGTTCGTTTTTCCAGGAAGAAATTTAAAGACAGTTTGGTGCAGAGGTCGGTAATGATTCTTTTTAATCGAGGTAAACATGGCAAAAGGTGAAAAGCAGGCAATTTTAATTCTTGCTCATCAGGTTAATGATGTTTTAAGAACATTAATTCAGCAATTTGATTCAATATTATTTGATATCTTCATTCATTTTGATCAAAAATTTTACACGGCATCATTGGGACAGGAGCTACAAAGTTTGGTACAAACCAGTCAAGTAAGCGTTATTGCGACGCAAAGTGTGACTTGGGCGGCGCCTTCAGTTATGCGCGCAGAACTTGATTTGATGAATCACGCATTTAATAGTGGTCATTATCGTTATTTTCATTTGCTTAGTGGTCAGGATTTAGCAGTTAAGAGTGCGACGACTATTTATAATTTTTTTGACAGTCAAGATGCACAATTTTTTGAAATTCGGGCAGTTAATTCACCAGTTGCCATTGATCGAGTAACTTATCGCTATCCGTTGGTGGAAAGTGTCGGTAAAAAACGTAATTTCTTTTGGATTCTACAAAAAGCTTATTTGTTGTTTCAAAAGAGCCTACATATCAAAAATCAGCAGGCCTTTCTTCTGGAAAATCAGCTAGCATATGCCTCACAGTGGGCAAGTATGACCAATGAATTTGTCGAAGCATTGTTAATGCAAAAATCCGAATTGCAGACAATTTATCGGCAAGCATTGGTACCAGATGAAATTTATAAGGCAACTTTTTTAGTCAATAATACTAAACGTTTTACCTACCATAATCGCAATTATCGCTTTATCAGTTTTAATGGAAACTCGCCAAAGATCATTAGCACCCCACAAGAGGTGCAAGAATTACTAGAGTCAGAAAATTTTTTTGCTAGAAAGTTTGCTCCTGAAAATCAGCTGTTAGAACTTATTCGGAAAGCAACTATTGAGAAAGAAGAGTTGGATAATCAAGTGGAGGCGATGTAAAAATGATTTTTGGTAAAGGCAGAGTATTTGAAAAGTAACTCATAAGTTGCTTTGATGGAGTAATTGTTATGTTTCAAGGTGGAGGAGAGGGTTAGTATGCTGAACAAATTTTTTAGTCTTTTTCGAGTTTTCATGATGAAAATTAAGATTTTGGTTTTCAAGGTCAGTCATCCCCATAGTCTTGTTGTTGGTCAAAAATTACGATTTCGGAAACGGCTAAGTTTGCGAGCTGATGCAGGCGGTAAAATCAACATTGGTGATTGCGTATTTTTCAATAATGATGTGTCGATTAATGCGCGCGAGTTGGTGACGATTGGCAGCCATGTGCTAATCGGTGAAAACGTGAAAATCTATGATCATAACCATGCTTTTGGTAAAAACTATGAGGGTGTTCAGCCAAATACTTTTAAAACAGCACCGATTACGATTGGTGACGGCGTTTGGATTGGCTCGAACGTAACCATTTTAAAGGGAGTAACAATCGGTTCCAGAGCAATTATTGCTGCCGGGACGGTCGTCAATCAAGATGTTCAACCTGATGTTATCTATCAGGAGAAGCGTAGCTTTGAACAAATTCCCATTCATTATCGAGAGGACTAACAATGATTTTGCTAGTCCTTTTTTTGTTACCTTTGTCTCAAAATTGAATTATTCGCAATAAAGACTATAATCAGAAGCATAGTCGTTGAATATTTTTAAGAATGTTTAAATGTTTAGAGGAAGAAGAATAGCTATGGCACAAAATTCTACTACTACTGATCGACATTCGCTGATTTTTCGAACAAAACCAACGGTGTATCCCTTAATCTTGATTATCTGGGTAATCTTGATGATTTTTTATGAATGGTACGTCTTTAAAGATTCCTATCACCCAATTTGGGAGAGCAAGATACGCTGGGATATCTTACTTGTCTTAGTCAACCAAATTTTTGTGGGACTATTTTTCTTTTATGGTATCGGTAATCTTGTTTTTGCTTTCCGTTATCGTCATATCAAAAAACGTGAGGCGCAAGCCGAACAACGGGTTTTGAAGATGCCACTCCCAGATGATTGGCGGCCAAAAGTCCAGTTACTTTATACCACTTACAATGACTTTATTCCGTATGCACTGCAGCAGTGTATGGAACAGAACTATGAAAATACCGAGACGGTTATTCTCGATAATTCCAATAATCCGGAATACATTGCGATGGTGGATCAGTTTGTTAAGAATCACCCTGGCGTTAAATTGGTCCGTGACTCTAATAATAAACATGCCAAGGCTGGGAACCTGAATAACTATTTGAATGGGGTTGGCAAGGGAACTTACGATTACTTTGTCATTCTTGATAGTGATGAACTATTGGAAGAACACTTCGTCGAGAAGTGTTTGAAGATGTTCTATTACAGTGATATCGGAATTTTGCAGTGTAACCACGTGAGTGGTCAGAACCATAATGCCTTTATGAAGACTTTTTCCCGTTCCGGAAATATCTTCTGGCCCGTACAAAACGTTGTTCGTAGTGCCGAAAGTGGTTGGTATCAACAGCCCGATACAATGAAACGGAATGCGAGTGAGGTCCAGGTCGTTCATAAAGGTGATACTCTTTGCTTTGAATTGGGGCACGGCGTGATGATTTCTAAGGCTTGCTTTGAAAGTATTGGTTCGATTCCCCATATGGTGGCCGAAGACCTGTGTACTTCGATTGAAGCACTGTCACGTGGGTGGAACATCAAGTTTGCCTCACAGATTTATGGGAATGAGGCCTTTCCAGTGACCCTGACCGCTTTGGTTGTCCGAGCCCAGAAGTTCTGTGGTGCCAATCTTGAATTTTTGCGGGTTTACCATAAGCGCGTATTCCATAGTAAGGCCTTGAGCTTTTATCAAAAATTAGATATTCTATCGTTTACATTATCAGCACCAATTGGCGCCTTTCAGTATCTGAGCCTAATCTTAACTGGGGTGGTTTTCCCAGTAATGCATTTGCCAATGATTAGCCAGTTTGATTTCTTGATTCCGGCGATGATTTGTTATGCAAGCCAGGCGTTGGTTGATACGATTTTCCAGCTGATGCGTGGTGTCAAAATTTGGAGTGTTGTTCTTTATGAAATTCAATCAGCCATTGTCTATGGTTCGTACTACTTTGTCCTAGTGATGACGACAATTTTCTTACTGCTCAAGCGGCCAGCCAAGTTTGTGGTAACGCCAAAGACCCATGGTAAGATTACCTGGGCTTACGCACTGCACGCACACTACCGGTCAATCATCTTTTCAGTAATCACGATTGTTGTTTGCTGGCACTTTTCCGATAGTCCATGGATTTTGTTGACATTCTTGCCCGGCTGCATTGGCTTCCTCTTTGAGTTACAAGCCAATCTCCAAACCAAGGAAACCAAGGCAACGAATGCGCTTTTGCGGCGTGAAAGTAAGTTGGCCCTAGTTGGTGATCGAAACTATCGTCTGGATTGGCGAGCATAAAGACTCTCCTTGGATGTAAATCAGATAAAAATAAGAGCAAACGGTTTTTCCGTTTGCTCTTATTTGTTTGCTGGTAAATTGCGTTATACTGGTTTTAAAGTAACTTGAAGGGACGGAACAACCGCTGATGAATAAAATAGATGGACATGTGCATTTAGTCCAAGAAATTGCCGGTTTCAATGGGAAGGGACGCTTAAACGCCTTAGGAAATGGTGAGGCCATCTGGGACGATGGCACCAAGATTAAGCTGATTCCTGATGGCTGGGGTGATACTAATTTGACTGCGGAATCCTTTTTAAAGGTCATGGATGCTCATAGCATTGAAAAAGCGGTTTTGCTGCAGGGGAGCTTGAACGGCTATCAAAATTATTATACCTACCAGACGGTAAAGCGTTATCCTGAGCGCTTTATTGGCGCCTTTGCGGTGGACCCCTTTGCTGAAAATGCCCTGTCCATTGTTCGTCGTCATGTTGAGAATCTTGGCTTTCGGGCTATCAAATTAGAAATTAGCCAGGGTGGCGGCCTTCATGGCTATCACCAAACAACACCGTTCCGTTTGGATACAGATACGAGAATGGGGCAGATTTTTCATTACTTGGCTGACTACCCCGGCTTTACCGTGACGGTTGATTACGGCAGTGCAGAGCAAATTAGTCACCAACCAGAGGCAATTGCCATTTTGGCAGCTCGATACCCACAGCTAGACTTTGTGGTTTGTCATCTATCATTTCCGGATGTCCAGCATTTGAATTTTTTGGAAAACACGTTGCGACTCTTTGCACCGCATCCAAATATTGTGACTGATTTGTCAGCGATTCAAGACATTTTGGGTGAAACTGAGCTACCATTTGAAAAAAGTCGGCGGGCGGTGGCATTGGCCAAAGAGGTTTTGGGCAGCAAGCGACTTATTTGGGGAACTGACTCCCCATGGTCTGCCACCTTTAACTCCTATGAGGACTTAGCAGGCTGGTTGGAGAAGAGTGACCTGTTCACTGAGAATGAGTTGGCCGATGTCTATTACGGGACGGCTAACCGCATCTATTTTAAGGAAAGCGCGGTAGCAGCGGCCCGTTGGGCCAATGACCCACAAAATTAATTGAGAGGAGGCCGAGCGATGACCATTTTTGATGAAATTAAGGCCGATCCCGCTAATGCAGCCTACACCAAGGCCGGATGGGATCCGATATTTAGTGCACCGGCCACAGCGAAGGTTTTAATTATTGGTCAGGCGCCGGGGCTGAAGGTTCAGGAAACCGGCATCATGTGGAATGATGCCTCCGGTGATCGGCTGCGGGATTGGCTTGGTGTCTCCAAGCAAATCTTTTACGAATCGGGACAAATTGCCGTGATTCCGATGGATTTCTATTATCCGGGCAAGGCGAAGTCGGGCGATAAGCCACCACGAAAAGGGATTGCTGAGAAGTGGCACCCGCGCCTGTTAGCGGCGATGCCAGACATTCAGCTAACGATCTTAGTCGGTTCGTATGCTCAAAAGTATTACTTAGATTTGCCGAAATCAGCAACCTTAACGGCAACGGTTAAGGACTTTGATCGTTTCTGGCCCAAGTACTTACCAATCGTTCATCCGTCACCCCGAAATAACATTTGGCTGAAAAAGAACCCTTGGTTCGAGGAAGAGATTGTGCCGGATTTGCGAAAGCGAGTGGCACAGCTACTTTCGACTAAGAGCTGAGTGCACTATATTTGCAGGGATCGGCTCTTTAGCTACTTGCGGCTTTGGCGAGAGTGCACCAGATTTTCAGGATTAGGTAATCTAGTTGTTTGCTACTTCGACCACAGGCTGATTTTTTAATAGTGTCATCACAAAAAAAGGTTAGGTTCACACGTTTTAAGTTTGAAAACGTGCGTTTCTAGCCTTTTTAAATTTGCCTATAAACCCAAACGAGGGCGATGCTGATAAGTAAAAAGAGAAGGTTCCAACCAGTAAAGATGGTGAGAAAATGGCGGGCATCTTGGCGTGTGAGCCGTTGGCGAACTTGGCGGTAGGCTAATAAATTCGCTAATGAAGCAACTAATGTACCGAAACCACCAACTGAAACACCTAGAAAAAGTGCCACTTTAAAGGAAGTAAAGGGGGCAAGTAGTGCTGCCGTTGGGACGTTTGAGAGAACTTGGCTGGTGAGTGCATCCGTGATAAAAGTCTGCCAGAAGGATTGGCCGGCCCATTTTAAGAATGTGGCGAGCTGAGGTAAGCGGATGAGGGCGCCGACAATCAAGAAAAAGTTGGCGATGAGCCAGACGACACCATAATCAACTGTGGTCAGTGACTGGCGGTCGATTGTAATGGCTAAAATCAGGGCCATGATTAGCCCAAAAAAGGCGGGTGTCAAGCCTAATAGGCTGGATAAGACAGCCAGGGAGCCAAGGACTAAGTAGGTCAAGGTTCTTTTTTTGATTGGAAGTGTTGGATGTTCTTGTCGGATTATCGGTTCCTGATTTAAACCGTTCAGTCCGAGTGGCAAGGTGATGAGGCCGGCCAGCAGAAGAGTGGCTGTTGGCAGAAAATTGTTGAGCGGCCAGTGGTAATAGGAAAGGAGGTAAAGGTTTTGTGGGTTGCCAAAGGGGGATGCGGCCGAGCCGAGATT
Organism: Fructobacillus tropaeoli; assembly: GCF_016860625.1. NCBI lineage: Bacteria > Bacillati > Bacillota > Bacilli > Lactobacillales > Lactobacillaceae > Fructobacillus > Fructobacillus tropaeoli. The sequence continues at coordinate 153,143 of NZ_BOJU01000002.1, read as the reverse complement.
TGCATAAAGCGTGATGAAGGTGACGGTGCGTGTAACAGGGAGGTCAACTTGGCGCGTGATGACAAAGAACAAGGGGACGAGGGTCAAAATCGTGACGTCATTGGTGACGAGCATGGAGCCAAAGAAGGCAATTAATAGAAGAAAGACGATGGCCTGCCGGGTGGTTTTGGCTCGTGCCATGATTGCTTGGGCAAAGTAATCCAGGAGTCCTAGTTGTGACCAAGTACTGACCAGGATGAGCAAGGCGGCCAGGCTGAAAAGGGTTGGCAAGTCGAGACTCTGCCAGGAAAGCTGGCGGCCGATGGCCAAGAGAAAGACAATAATGGTAGTTAGGATAAGAAGATAATCGTGGGTTAGTTTTTTGAAAATGAAGGACATGGCGGTTCTGATTTTCCTTTTTAAATGATGGCTAATATGGTGGTGGATTGTATTGATTAATCCTAATGTTACATAAAGGTGTTTGGAATCAAAAAGAATTATTTTAGCTTAATTAGCTTTCAAAAAAGGCTGTATACGGCTTTTTAATAACGGATTAGCGGTTTTTGATTAAAAAAGAACAGTTCTCAACTGTTTACAATTCATTCTAAAAGAGTTAACATTAGGTGATGAAAGTTACATTTATTTCTTAAATATGTTTTTTTTGAAATAAAAGTGGAGGGTAGATGATAACTATGTTAACAAATCATAAAATAAACGTGAATACAAAAGAGCACTACAAGATGTACAAGGCCGGCAAGCACTGGCTTTTTGCATCGATTGCGGTTGCTAGTTTTGGGCTGTTAACTTCAGTTGAGGGGCAGAGTGTGCACGCTGACACAACGCCAACGAGTCAGACATCTGTTAATCATACCACGAGTCAGACGGCGGATCAGTCTACTTCAGCTAGTCAAAGCACAAGTCAATCAGTTAGTGCTAGTCAATCAACCTCAGCTAGCCAGAGCACAAGCCAATCAACTTCAGCGAGTCAGAGCACTAGTCAATCGATTTCGGCTAGTCAGAGTACTAGTCAATCAACTTCAGCGAGTCAGAGCACTAGTCAATCGATTTCGGCTAGTCAGAGTACTAGTCAATCAACCTCAGCTAGTCAAAGTTCTAGCCAATCGATTTCTGTTAGTGGAAACAATAGTCAGTCAACTAGCAGTAGTCAGTCGACTTCAACGTCTCGACCAACTAGTACGAGTCAGTCAGCAACAGTTAGTCAGAGTCTGAGTGAGTCAACTTTATCAAATCAAAGTGTAGCTACTCTAAACAGTGTAAGTTCAGTAGCGACTGTTGCACGTTCTGAAAGTCAATCAAGTAGTGCTTCTGAAACGACTCTGGGAGTTGACTCGTCTCTTTTTGAGAGTTCTAGCCAATCGACTTCAGCCAGTCAAAGCACTAGTGCAGTGACTAGTCAAAATGAGAGTCAGTCAGGTAGCTCAGTAGCGTTGGCAACGAAGAGTGAGTCTACTTCTGCCTTTAACACTAGTCAGTCAACCAATGACAATGTGACTAGTCAAAGCATTGCGAATAGTCAGTCGACGAGCGGTTCAACTAGTGGTAGCGATACCGCCGACAGTCAAACGCTTGAAACGCGGTTAGGTGCTGATGATTCGACAACCGATCCTAAGCAATTGGGTGCAAATTTGTCGACTAGTGTTGGTAATACCTCAACGGTAACACCAAATGCTGACAGCGGTCGAACTGACTTCAACAACTTGGTTAATAATGGTCAAGCGGTCAAAACGCCGACCTCTGTGACCGTAGCCGTTCCAGACACGGTTGCCAATCCACAAAACTATCAACAAAAGAAAGTCGACGTTGCCACCTTTGATCAGTTGAATGCTGCTTGGCAGGATGGCAGTACAACCTATATTAATATTACTCAAGATATTACGCCGGGCGCATCTGGCAGTCTTGGTTGGCGTACTGCTAGTAGTAGTGTCATTATCGATGGAAACGGCCACACGATTGATTTAGGGCAAAATAATTTCCGGATGTATGATAGCTATAGCGCTAATAACATTACTTTAATTAATGCGAATTTCCAACAGGGGTGATAACGATAATCAAGACGAGTCATTGGTTCGAGTTGGTGTCGGTCAGTACACATCGATGGCTGTTAATAATATTAGCCTTAGTAATGATGCTGCTAATAAGAATGCTATTCGTTTGGCCTATTTGGGTAATGGTGGAAAAATTACCTTTTCTGGTACAAACACCTTTAATATTACAAACGAACTGACCCGTGCCGTGACGAGCATTAATTTTGCTAATGGTGCATCGGTTAAGGTACAGCGAACGGCAAATGATTACAAAAACTCGATTTTCTATATGGGTGTGATTGCCTCCTCAAACTATGCGGGTTACGGCAATAATATCACGATGGGCGATGGTTCATCGTTTTCGGCCTCACTTTATGATTTAACCCAATCTCCTAACTATTCAACCATTTATCAATACTTGAATGGGATGACGGTTGGTGACAATGTTACCTGGTCACAAAATGGTTTTCAGCGTTTTATCTATATGCCTGATAATTCTGGTGTTCAAAACGCCGTTTTTACCTTTGGCCAAAACTTTGATTTAATTATTCCAAAGACGACACAGCCATATTCAATTTACTTAGTCAACAATACTAAGATGATTTTTAACGCCGGAGCCCAGGTGGATATTAATCAATACTATCCTGATGTGGTCGTTGATTTAAGTGGTAGTTCATCCATTCAGTTTATTTCACCAAAAAAGTTGCACTTAGCAATGTTGAATACGAATGGAACACCAGCTAACAATGGCTATGGTGTCATTTATAACTTTGGATCAGCATCACCTGCGTTTACGATTAATAATTCGAGTTTGTCCTCTTGGACCGGTTATGATACTTCTCAGAAAAATCCAAATGGCGATTTTAATGGCCAGTTTTCTCAATTAATTATCAAAAATTCGGCCAATGCTTACCTTGTTAATTCAGATGGTAGTACCACGTCGACCAATATTCTTTCCAATCAATCACGTGAAATTCAGACCAATTCCATTGCTCCTGGAAATATTTACGTGCAATATGTTGATTCTAATGGCAACAATATTGGTAGCCCAAAGCAAATTACTCTGCCTGATGGTGCTTACATTGGTCAATTTATTAACTTGAAAAGTAAAGAGGTGGCTCAAACAGATATGCCCGCTAATTATATGTGGGCTTTGGGAAACCAGGTATATTCTGGCGCCAAGAAGGATGCTCAATCTGGTGGTGACTCATCAACCCCAAATGACAATGGTGACAGTGATACAGGTCAGGCAAATGTTGCTATTGTACCTGTTTTAGGAACAAACTTTACTTACAAAGTTTATGTTTACGGTCAACCTGAAACAACTTCATATGAGTACGTTGATAAGAATACTGGCAAGATTATGCCGGCCCAAAATGCAGGAACCGCTGCTCCAGTTTCATCGAACTATGGTAATGTCATCGATTGGACCAATTCTTACTATACGAAAGATGGTGTTCCAGCTGGATACCACATCTCAACGACGGCTGCGCAACCAACGACGACGACTGTTGGAACAAGCAATCCGACAGTTCAGTTGTATGTTGAAGGAAATAGCCAAACCGTTACACCAACTTATCAAACTGATGGGGGCCAGATTTTGTCTCCGGTTTCACCAATCACGATTAGTGGTATTACAGGGCAAACCGTCACAATTCCGACGGAACCAGCGGTCGATAATTATGAAATCAGCTATGTCTTAGTAAATGGTCAACAAGTCGCTCCCGGTGCCACCCTGACGTTGGCTAATGGAACCGATAAGGTTGTCTATGTTTATAAGTCGTTAGATGGCTCACGAAGTACTGCCGAGGCAGCCATTAATGGTGCTGCTGATGCAGCCATTAAGCAGATTAATGCTTTGCCAAACATGTCTGATGCTGATAAAGCGACGGCGGTTAACAAGGTCAAGGCCGACCAATCAGCAGCCCTTAGTACTATTCAAACGGCTAAGTCTAAGGACGTTGTGGTCGCTGCCCAAAATTCTGGTGTGTTGAACATTCAACGGGATGCCGCTGCGGCAGTCATCGATAGCGATGCGAATGCTCAAGTTACCCAAGTGCAGGGTATGACCAACATGTCTTCCGATGATCAGGCAGCTTTCTTAAAACAGATTGAAACTCATCGAAATAATGCAAAGACTGATTTGTCAAATGCTACTAGTGCGGCTGACTTACAGACTAAGACTAATGCGGCTAATGTCACTTTGACTCAGGATGGGTCACAGGCTGAGTTGGACGACTATGGTCAAAGCGCTTTAAAGCAGATTAACCAAATGCCCGGACTGTCAACGGATCAGTTGGCCCAAGCGGCTAAAGATATTAACCGTGCCGTTGCCAATGGTCAAAATAACATTGGGACTAAGAGCTTGATTGATGATGTGTTGGCAGCTTTGAAGGCCGGTGAGAATGACGTTGATAACGTTAAGAACGGTTACAAGGGTCAAAGCGATACGGCGATGAGCACTGCTAAGACCAATGCCATTACTGCCTTGGGTCAGTTTGAAACGGACGCAAAGGCTAAGATTGCTGCCTTGTCACCATTGTCAGATGATGCTAAGTCGGCTGCTGACAAAGTCATTGACCAACAAGTCGCAACTGCTACCACCAACATTAATAATTCAACCAATACGGAACAAGTAGCCGAAGCGCAAATTAATGGTCAAGTGACCGTTAGTCAAACGGTGGCTAATTCAACCTTGGACAATGATGCGTTGATTGCAACAAACAAGATCAACGCATTGTCCAACATTGATGTAACTGCTAAGACAGCTGCTATTACCAACGTGCAGAATGCTCAAGCAGCAGCTAAGCAGGCAGTTGCTGCCGCAACCAACACGAACGACATCACGACTGCCCAGGCTGCTGGTCAAACCAAGGAAGCCCAGATTGCTAGTGACGCCGTCTTGGATGATGCTGCCTTGCAACAGACCAATATTATCGGCGCCTTGAAGAACTTGGGTGCTAACCAACAAAAGGCCATTGACCAGGTCAATGCCGACCGTGATAGCGCCAAGGCTAAGGTCGCTGCCACGACCACACCAGCTATGGCACAGTCAGAAGAACAAAATGGTGTCCTAGTGATCGCCCGCGACGGGGACCAAACTGTTTTGGCAGATTATGCTCAAGCAGCGCAAAACCGAATTGCGGCCTTGCCTGATTTAAAGGATGACCAAATCAGCCAAGCAACGACGGGGATTACGAACGCCTTGCAAACTGGCCAAGGTAATATTACGGCTGCCCAGCAGGTGGCGGATGCCACAGCGGCTTTGCAAAAGGCCGAGGGTATTATTGACAGTATCACGGCTACTGCTCAGACCAACAGTGACACCACTGTTAACAATGCTAAGAATGATGCCGATGATGCCATTGATAAGGCCGTCGCAGATGCGCAAGCCGTTGTGCAAGGTTTGAGTCCTTTGAGTGACCAGGCAACTCGTCTTGCAGCAATTAAGAACGATGGGGATGCTGCGAAAGCTAAGATTGCAGCAGACAAGAATACTGCAGACATTTCAAGCGACCAAACGGCCGGTTTGCAGGCAATTACGAATGACAAAAACGCTGCGATTTTGCAAAGCGCCAAGGAAGGCGCCATTGCAGCGATTACAAAGGTTAACCAAGATGTGAAAACGGCCATTGGTAATATGAAACCACTGGATCCAAAGGAAATTACAGCGTACCAGGATCAAGCTGATAATGCCTTGGCTACTGCGAAAACTCAAATTGATCAGGAAACGACGGTGAGTGCCGTCAACGGTGATCAAACGAGTTTCACTAGTCAAATCAACGGTATCCAGGATGCCGCTACTTTGCAAAACACTAAGGAAGATGACAACAATCAGTTGGACCAATATGCGCAAAATGCAAAGAATGCCATTGCGGACAAGACGGGTATGCCGGATTTGAGCGATGACCAAATCAGTGGCTATGATAACCAGATTGTTGCTGCCGTTTCGTCTGGTAAGTCTTCGATTAATGGTGGCCAAGATACCACTACTGTTGCCAGCAACTTCCAAGCTGCTAAGAACAGCATTGATAAAATTAAGGCTAATGCACAAGCTGAAAGTGATGCGATTGTTGCCCAAGCCAAGAGTGATGCTGATACTGCAATCGATCAGGCTGTTGCTAATGCGCAAGCAGCTGTACAAAAGTTGAATCCATTGAAGGACCAAGCAGTTCGGTTGGCGACAATTAAGAGCGATGGGGATGCTGCGAAGGCCAAGATTGCGGCCGATAAAAACAAGGCAGACATTGCAACCGACCAAGCGGCCGGTTTGCAGAAGATTAGCGCTGATCAAGATGCAGCGACCTTAGAAAGTGCCAAGGAAGCTGCCATCGCAGCGGTTACGCAGGCTGCTACTACTACCAAGACCACCATTGGTGGTTTGCAACCATTACAGTCTGGTGAAATTAAGAACTTCCAAGATCAGGTTGATGCAGCAGTGACGGCTGCTACCAACCAGATTAACCAAGAAACAACAACTGATGCAGTGGCAAGTGACCAAGCAAATGCCATTAATAACACAATTGCAGATATTCAAACTGCTGCTAGTTTGCAAAGCGTGAAGGAAAAGGACAACGCGCAGTTGCTCCAAGACGGTCAGACTGCCAAAAATAAGATTGCGGCTATGCCTGATTTGACTAAGGACCAAATTGCCCAAGCTAATAGTGATATCGATTTGGCTGTTTCAAACGGTCAGACGGCTATTAATAGCAGTCAAAATGAGACTGATGTGAACACCAACTTCCAAACGGCTGAGAGTAACATTAATAAGGTGACGGCAACGGCCCAGTCGCAAAGTGATAATGCGGTGGCAAATGCCAAGACTGCTGCTGGCGATGCACTTGATAAGGCAGCAGCGGCTGCCAAGGTTGCTATTGACCAATTGTCAGTTTTGAAGGCTGACGAGAAGGCAACCTTTAAGAATCAAGTTGATTCGGCTGTAACTGCCGCTAAGAATAGTATTCAAAATGAAAAGACAGTTGCTGCGGTAACTGCCGACCAGAATAATGGTCTGACTGCGATTAGCAATCAGCAAGTCGCTGCTACTTTGCAAAATGCCAAAGAAGACAGTATTAACCAGTTGAACGCTTATGCTCAAAATGGTCGGACTGCTTTAACGAAGTTGCCTAATCTAACGGATACGCAAGCTGGTCAAGCAAATGATTCCATTACGAATGCTGTAAACAGCGGAACAACAAACATTAATGCTGCCACAGACCTAGCAGGGGTAACACGAGCTTTGGTTGCGGCCGAATTTGCGGTTAACCGTGCGGGCGTGATTGCTATTAATCAAAGTAATGCTGCCCTGGTTTCCGCTCGGACAGCTGCTGAAGCAGCCATTAATGCGGTTGCTTCAGCAGTTAAAACGACCATTAATAATTTGAGTCCGTTGAGTGACCGGCAAACACGATTAAGTCAGGTTGATACAGACATTGCCAATGCTCAGACTGCTTTGGAAAACACGAGTGCCACCGCTGATGTGACGGCGGCACAAGGAAAGGCAATTGCAGCTTTGAATGCGGATGCGGCCAATGCTCAGCAAAAGAGTAGTCAAGAAGACGCGATTAGCCGTTTGCAAAACTATGCAACAAATGCTGAAACGGCACTTGCCGGTATGTCTGGCTTGTCTGCTGATAATTTAACGACCGCAAAGACTGCTATCGAAAGTGCCGTCACCAATGGCGATACCAATATTCAGGGTGCTTCGGAACACGCAGCAATGGCCAGTGCTTTGATTGCTGCCGAGCAGGCAATTGATGCGGCAACAACAACCGCTCAAAACCAAAGTCAGCAAGTATTGGCACAGGCACAATCAGATGCCTCTGCAGCCATTGATGCTGCTTTAGCTGCTGCAAAGACAAAGCTTTCTAATTTGTCACTTTCGACTGACGATCAGGCTGCCCAAGAAAAACAACTGGAGGCTGATGCCGGTAATGCAAAGACAAGTATCAATGCAGCCACGAGTTTGGCTGCCGTTACCCAAGCACAACAAACCGGTGCACAGGCCATTAACCAGGATATTCTTTCAGCTGAAATTGCCAGTTTGCAGACGGAAGCCAAGAAGCGTCTGCAGGCCTATGCGGATCAAACGAAGAAAACAATCAGCACTTTGCCTGATTTGCCTGGTGATAGCTATACTAATGCCTACAGCGGTATTGATGCACTGGTGACGGTTTGGGCTGGAAATATTACTAATACGAAGAATCTGGCCGACATGCAGAACGCGCTTTACAGTGGCGCATCAGCCATTAACTTAGTAAGTTTGTCTGCTCAGGCCAATAGTCAAAAGATTGTGGACCAGGAACGTGCCGCTGCAGAAGCCGCTATTAATCAAGCTGCAACAACTGCTCGGCAGACTATTAACTCTTTGAGCCCACTAAGTGATAAGTCAACACGTCTGGATCAAATTGATCAAGATGTCAAGGATGCCGATGCCGCCCTTGATGCTGCAACGAATAATCAAGGCTTTACCGCTGCTCAGAGCGCTGGAACAACGGCCATTACGAATCATGTGACAGCTGCTCAGTTGAAATCAGCTCAGGAACAAGCCGATGCTGATTTGGCCACTTACGGTCAGAACGTTTATGCCAAAATTGCGGCGTTGCCTGATTTGACAAACGACCAACGTCAGAAGGCAAGTACTGATATTACGAATGCCGTTAGTCAAGGAAAGACCTCGATTGATGCGACAACCAGTCAGGCTAATGTTGCGCCTGCTTTGGCAGCTGCTGAGAAAATAATTGATGGTATTCAAGAGACCGCGGAAAATAACAACCAAGCGGCAGTTACGCAAGCACAAAGCGATGCTGATAATGCTATCGACGCTGCGGCTAAGGCAGCCAAGACAACGATTGATGCTTTAACGCCGTTGTCAGACAAGGTTGCTCGTGAAGCTCAGATTGATACGGATGCCAAAAATGCGAAGGACGCAATCTCCAAGGCAACGACTAAAGCTGATGTGACGGCAGCGCAAAATGCCGGTACGGCAACCATCACGAACGATACAACGGCTGCCCAGTTACAGTCTGCTAAGGAAAAGGCAGATGCTGATTTGGACACCTATGGTCAAAGTGCGAAGGATGCGATTAAGGCCATGCCTGATTTGTCGGATGACCAACGCAAGCAGGCTAATGACGCCATTGATGCCGCTGTTAAGCAGGCGAAGGATACCATCAATAGTTTGAATCCATTGTCGGATAGGGCAAAGCGGCTTGCTCAGGTCGATACCGATGCTGATAGTGCTAAGAAAGCGATTGCTCAGGCAAACAATAAGACGGATATTACTACGGCTCAAAATGCTGGTACCGCTACGATTGCCCAAGATGCTACTGATGCCCAATTGAAGTCGACAAAGGAAGCTAAAGACGCCACTTTTGCGGCTTATGGTCAAACAGCTAAAGACGCCATCGTTAAGATGCCGGATTTGACGCAGGCTCAGATTGATCAAGCCAATAAAGATATTGACGCTGCCGTTTCGGCTGGTCAGGGACAGATTGATGTGGCCCCAGATGCTGATAGTGCTGAGACTGCTTTAATAAATGGTGAAAAGTCTGTTGATGCCGTGCAAGCAGGTGCGCAAACAGACAGTAACACAACGGTTCAGCAGGAACGGGATGCTGCGAATGCCGTTATCGATGCCGCTGTTAAGAATGCCAACGCTGCCATTGAGGGTATGAACCCATTAGCAGATAAGACGACCCCTGAAGGAAAGGTTGCAGCCGCTGCTCAAGCTGCTAAGGACGCTATTGCCAAGGCGGGTAACAAGACCGCCATTACGGCTGCACAAAATAGTGGTACAGCTGCTATTACCAATGAGACGACCGCTGCACAATTGCAGTCAAAGAAGGAAGCTGCCAAAGCAACATTGGCCAAGTATGGTCAAGATGCCGAAAGCGCAATCGCGGTCATGCCTGATTTGACTAAGGATCAGATTGCACAAGCAAATTCTGAGATTGACGCCGCCGTGAAGGCTGGTCAAACGAATATTGACAGTGCTACGGATTCGGATGGTGTTGCGACGGCTTTGAAGAATGGTGAAGCTGCGGTGGATGCTGTGAAGGCAACTGCTCAGACAACCAGTGCGACAACAGTTGCCAACGAACAGAAGACGGCTAGTGATGCGATTGATGCCGCTGCCGCCAAGGCCAAGGCTGCTATTGATGCCTTGAACCCACTGTCTGATAAGGCCGACCGTGAAGCCCAAGTTGACAAGGATGCTGCGGCTGCTAAGGCAGCGATTAATAATGCAACGAATCAAGCTGATATCACGAAGGCCCAGAACGCTGGAACCGATACGTTGAATACCGATACGGCGAACGCACAGTTGAAGTCAACGAAGGAAGCTGCCGATGCAACATTAGCTCAGCATGGCGCAGATGCTAAAGCTGCTATTGCTAAGATGCCGGATTTGACCAAGGACCAAATCGATCAAGCAAACACTCAGATTGATGCGGCTGTGAAGGCTGGTCAGGCTAATATTGATGGTGCTGCGGATGCAGCTGGCGTTGCGACTGCTTTGCAGAACGGTGAAGCCGCAGTGGATGCCGTGACCGCGACAGCCAAAACCAATAGTGCGACAACGGTTGCTAATGAAAAGAAGACAGCTAGTGATGCCATTGATGCCGCTGCTGCCAAGGCCAAGGCTGCCATTGATGCCATGAACCCACTGTCGGACAAGGCTACTCGTGAAGCTCAAATTGATACGGATGCCGCTGCTGCAAAGACAGCCATTAATAATGCAACAAACCAAACTGATATCACGAAGGCCCAGAACGCTGGAACCGATACGTTGAATACCGATACGGCGAACGCACAGTTGAAGTCGACGAAGGAAGCTGCCGATGCGACATTGGCTCAGCACGGTCAAGATGCTAAAGATGCCATCGCTAAGATGCCAGATTTGACACCTGACCAGATTAAGCAGGCGGATAGCGACATTGACGCGGCGGTGAAGGCTGGCCAAGCTAATATTGATGGGGCCACAGATGCCAATGGTGTTGCGACTGCTTTGCAAAACGGCGAAGCAGCGGTGGATGCCGTGAAGGCGAGTGCCCAGACAAACAGTGACACAACGGTTGCCAATGAAAAGGCTGCGGCTGATAAAGTCATCGACGATGCTGTTGCTGCCGCCAAGGCAACTATTAACGCTTTGGATCCATTGTCGGATAAGACCGATCGTCTCAACCAGATTGATACGGATGCTCAGAATGCCAAGGCAGCGATTGAAAAGGCAACGAACCAAGCCGATATTACAACCGCGCAAAATGCTGGGACAACAGCGATTACAACTGATACAACAGCTGCTCAGTTGAAATCAGCTCAAGAGCAGGCGGACGCTGATTTGGCTCAATACGGCCAAGATGCAAAAAATAAGATTGTGGCCATGCCTGATTTGACGAAGGACCAAATCGATCAAGCAAATGCTGAGATTGATGCGGCTGTGAAGGCTGGTCAAGGACAGATTAATGCTGCCAAGGATTCTACTGGCGTTGCTAATGCTTTGAGAGATGGTAAAGCGGCTGTGGATGCTGTGCAGGCAACTGCTCAGAAAAATAGTGATACAACAGTCACGAATGAAAAGGCTGCTGCCAATAGCGTGATTGACGATGCCGCTGCGAAGGCGAAGGCTGCTATTGATGCCATGGACCCACTGTCTGACAAGACAGATCGGGAAGCTCAAGTTGAAAAGGATGCTGCAGCTGCTAAGGCGGCAATCAATAATGCAACAAATCAGGCTGATATCACGAAGGCCCAAAAGGCCGGTCAAGGTCAAATTGATGTGGCTACAGATGCTAATGGTGTTGCAACGGCTTTGCAAAAGGGTAAGGATGCCGTTGACGCTGTGCAGGAAAAGGCTCAGGGAAACAGTACGACAACAGTTAATGATGAAAAGAGTGCTGCTGATAGTATTATTGATGCCGCCGCCACTGCCGCAAAGGCAACCATTAACGCTTTGAATCCATTGTCGGACAAGGCCAACCGTCTTAACCAGATTGATACGGATGCTGCGGCCGCTAAAGCAGCGATTGCCAAGGCAACGAACAAGACGGACATTGCGACAGCCCAAAATGCAGGGACAGCAACGCTCACGACTGATACAACGGCTGCTCAGTTGAAATCAGCTCAAGAAAAGGCAGACGCCGATTTGGCTCAGTATGGCCAAAGTGCGAAGGATAAGATTGCGGTCATGCCTGATTTGACCAAGGACCAAATCAATCAAGCAAATGATGAGATTGATGCGGCTGTCAAGGCTGGTCAAGGTCAAATTGACGCTGTCAAGGACACCGATGGTGTTGCCAAGGCTTTGGCAGATGGTAAAGCAGCTGTGGATGCTGTGCAGACAACTTCTCAGACAAACAGCGATACGACTGTTGCCAAGGAAAAGGCTGCTGCCAACAGCGTGATCGATGATGCCGCTGCGAAGGCCAAGGCTGCTATTGATGGCATGAATCCACTGTCGGACAAGGCAGACCGAGAAGCACAAGTTGACAAGGACGCTGCTGCTGCTAAGGCAGCAATTAATAGTGCAACGAATGCAGCCGATATTGATACAGCTCAAAAGACCGGAACGGACACGTTGAATACCGACACCGCCAATGCCCAGCTGAAGTCAACGAAGGAAGCTGCCGATGCAACATTAGCTCAGCATGGCGCAGATGCTAAAGCTGCTATTGCTGTTATGCCTGATTTGACCAAAGACCAAATTGATCAGGCAAATTCCCAGATTGATGCGGCCGTGAAGGCTGGTCAAGGTCAAATTGATAGTGCAGCTGATGCAGCTGGTGTTGCGACTGCTTTGAAGAATGGTGAAGATGCGGTGGATGCTGTTAAGGCGACTGCCCAGACAAACAGTGACACAACGGTTGCCAATGAAAAGACTGCGGCTAACAAGGTCATTGACGACGCAGCTGCTAAGGCCAAGGCTGCTATTGATGGCATGAACCCATTGTCAGACAAGGCAGCTCGTGAAGCTCAAATTGATACGGATGCTGCGGCTGCTAAGGCAGCAATTAATAGTGCAACCAATCAGGCTGATATCACGAAGGCCCAGAATGCTGGAACTGATGCGCTGAATACCGACACGGCTAACGCCCAGTTGAAGTCAACGAAGGAAGCTGCCGATGCTGAATTGACGAAGTATGGTCAAAGTGCAAAGGACAAGATTGCTGTTATGCCTGATTTGACCAAGGACCAAATCAATCAAGCAAATGCTGAGATTGCTGCGGCCGTGAAGGCTGGTCAGGCTAATATCGATGGTGCTGCCGATGCGGATGGTGTGGCGAAGGCTTTGGCAGATGGTAAGGCGAACGTCGATAAGGTGCAAGAGACCGCTCAGACGAACAGCGATACGACTGTTACCAAGGAAAAGAACGATGCTAACAGCGTGATTGACGATGCCGCCGCTAAGGCGAAGGCTGCTATCGACGCCTTGAATCCTCTATCGGACAAGGCAGATCGTGAAGCTCAAGTGGAAAAGGATGCTGCAACTGCTAAGGCAGCAATCAATAATGCAACCAATCAGGCTGATATCACGAAGGCCCAGAATGCTGGAACCGATGCGTTGAATACCGACACGGCTAACGCCCAGTTGAAGTCAACGAAGGAAGCTGCCGATGCTGATTTGGCTAAGTATGGTCAAGCAGCGAAGGATAAGATTACGGCCATGCCTGATTTGACTCCTGACCAGATTAAGCAGGCTAACGCTGATATTGATGCGGCTGTGAAGGCTGGTCAGGCTAACATTGATGGCTCTACAGATGCTGATGGTGTTGCCAAGGCTTTGGCAGATGGTAAAGCAAATGTCGACAAGGTCCAGGAAACCGCTCAGACAAACAGCGATACGACTGTTAAGAATGAGAAGGCTGCTGCCAACAGTGTCATTGATGATGCTGCCGCTAAGGCCAAGGCTGCCATTGATGGTTTGACGCCATTGTCAGACAAGGCCACTCGTGAAGCTCAAATCGATACGGATGCCGCCGCTGCCAAAGCAGCCATTGCCAAGGCAACGGACAAAGCGGATATCGATACTGCCCAGAAGGCTGGAACTGATACGTTGGACACCGACACGGCGAACGCCCAGTTGAAGTCGACGAAGGAAGCTGCCGATGCTGATTTGGCTAAGTATGGTCAAGCAGCGAAGGATAAGATTTCGGCGATGCCTGATTTGACTCCTGATCAGATTAAGCAGGCTAACGCTGATATTGATGCGGCCGTGAAGGCTGGTCAGACGAATATTGACAGTGCTACAGATGCTAACGGTGTTGCGAAGGCTTTGAAGAACGGTGAATCTGCAGTAGATGCTGTTAAGGCAACTGCTCAGACGAACAGTGATACAACGGTTGAAAAGGAAAAGGCTGCTGCCAACAGTGTCATTGATGATGCCGCCGCTAAGGCAAAGGCTGCCATTGATGGTTTGACACCATTGTCAGATAAGGCCGCTCGTGAAGCTCAAATCGATACGGATGCTCAGAACGCCAAGGCCGCAATTGCTAAGGCAACGAACAAAGCCGATATTAATACAGCTCAAAAGGCTGGAACTGATACGTTGAATACCGACACGGCTAACGCCCAGTTGAAGTCACAAAAGGAAGCCGCAGATGCTGAATTGACGAAGTACGGTCAAGCAGCCAAGGATAAGATTGTGGCGATTCCTGATTTGACTCCTGATCAAATTAACCAGGCGAACGCCCAGATTGATGCGGCAGTGAAGAACGGACAGTCTAAGATTGACGCAGCTATCGATGCTAATGGTGTTTCGACTGCTTTGAAGAACGGGGAATCCGCAGTGGATGCCGTTAAGGCAACCGCTCAGACGAACAGTGATACAACGGTTGCCAAAGAAAAGGCTACAGCTAACAGCGTCATCGACGATGCCGCCGCTAAGGCCAAGGCTGCCATTGACGGTTTGACGCCATTGTCAGACAAGGCCGCTCGTGAAACTCAGATTGATACGGATGCGGCCGCTGCCAAAGCAGCCATTGCCAAGGCAACGAATGCAGCTGATATTGATAAAGCCCAGAAGGCTGGAACTGATACGTTGAATACCGATACGGCTGCCGCGCAATTGAAGTCACAAAAGGAAGCTGCTGATGCTGAATTAACTAAGTATGGTCAAGATGCAAAAGCTGCCATCGCCAAGTTGCCTGACTTGACTCCTGACCAAATCAACCAGGCCAATGCCCAGATTGATGCCGCCGTAAAAGCTGGTCAAGGTCAAATCGACGCAGCTACCGATGCCAATGGTGTTGCGACTGCTTTGAAGAACGGTGAAGCGGCAGTGGATGCTGTTAAGGCAACTGCTCAGACGAACAGTGAGACAACAGTTGAAAAGGAAAAGGCTGCGGCCAACAGGATTATCGATGATGCCGCCGCCAAGGCGAAGGCTGCCATTGATGGTTTGACGCCATTGTCAGACAAGGCCGCTCGTGAAGCTCAAATCGATACGGATGCTCAAAATGCTAAGGCAGCGATTGCTAAGGCTACAAACGCAGCAGATATCAGTCACTCTCAAAAGGCCGGTACTGATGCTTTGAATACCGATGCTGACGCTGCCCAGTTGAAGTCACGAAAGGAAGCAGCTGATGCTGATTTGGCAAAATATGGTCAATCAACTAAGACGACTATTCAAAAGTTACCTGATTTGACTCCGGACCAAGTGACGAAAGCTAACGGTAACATTGATGCCGCTGTCAAGAACGGACAAAATCAAATTGATGCTGCAACCGATACTAACGGGGTAACGACCGGCTTGAACAACGGTAAAGCAGCAATCGACAAGATTGCTGCCGATGCAGCAAGTGCAAGTGGTCAAGCGGTTGCTAAAGCAAAGACCCAAGCTAAGACGGCTATCGATAATGCCGGTGGCCAGGCAAAGGCAACGATTGATGGTTTGACAGCCCTTGTGGATGCCCAGAAGGGTGCCGATAAGGCCAAGGTTGACCAGGATGCTGCGATTGCGAAGGCTAAGATTGACCAGGCCACGACAACGCAAGCCATTAAGCAGGCGTTGGACGATGGCTTGGCAACAATCCAAAAGGATGTTGAAAATTCAATTTTGGATAATACTAAAGGTGAAGCCGATAGTCAGTTAGCTGGTTATGCCCAAGCAGCCAAGGACAAGATTGCTCATTTGCCAAACTTAACGCCTGAAGAAATTGCCCAAGCTGATCGCGAAATTGATGAAATTGTCGCACAAGGTAAGAAGGCCATTGCTCAAGCTGCAGCTGAAAACGAAGTGAAGGTTGCCGTTAAGACGAATAAGGAAAAGATTGATGGTGTGATGGCAAATGCTCAAGCTGAAAGTGATCGGCAGAAGCCGGTTGCCAAGGTGGCAGAGCCTGCGCCAACTCCACAACCACAACCTGCGCCAAAGCAAACGCCTGTACTACCAATGACTAGTCGTTTGCAGAAGCACCACACTGATACGACGTTATTGCCATTAGTTGCACTTGGTTTGCTAACGCTCTTCAGCGGCAAGCGCCGTCGTCAACATGATGATAAAGAATAAGGCAAATCGACTTGTTTCAAGTATTGACAGTTATTAAAAAACTGCTAAACTTAGAAATAGATTAGCCGATGAGCAGGAGAAGATGAAACTTGGACAAAAAGCGATCTGACGGTTGGTGTAAGTCAGACAATAGTTTCATTAGAAGACACCTGGAAGGTTGCTGTTAACCCAGCCGTTTATCCGCGTTATGGATGGAAGCGTGTTGATACACGAAACTAAGGTGGTACCGTGCTCGAAAGCGCCCTTAATAACTTTGCCGATTTGGCAAAGCTGTTAGGGGCGTTTTTTATTACTAATCGTTTTTAACTATTTTAATGATGATAATGGAGGCGACGCATTGGCGTCGAATAGATGAGATGGGAAAAGCTAATTTTCAACGGCCCAAGGGGACCGCGGACTTATTTGAAGAAAACGTGCGCGAATGGCAGCGAATTGAACAACAAGCGCGGAAGATTTTTGCCCGTTATGGTTACGGGGAAATCAGAACACCGATGTTTGAAGCCTTTGACGTCTACGCTCGTTCGGCCGGTGACACTTCCGATGTCGTGACCAAGGAAATGTACGACTTTAACGACAAGGGTGACCGTCACATGGCCTTGCGTCCTGAAGGAACGGCCGGTGTCGTTCGTGCTTATGTTGAAAATAAGCTCTTCGGGCCAGAACACGAAAGCCCATACAAGATTTTTTATATGGGCCCAATGTTCCGCTACGAACGTCCACAAGCCGGTCGCTTCCGTCAATTCCACCAAATCGGGGTTGAGGCGTTTGGCTCAAAGGAACCAAGCCTGGATGCTGAAGTAATTACGATGGTCGTTAAGTTCTTGGCTTCATTAGGATTAAAGGATTTGAAGGTTGCCTTGAACACTTTGGGCGACCAAGGTTCACGTCAAGCTTACCGGGATGCACTGGTTGCTTACTTGCAACCACACGCAGATGAATTATCAAAGGATTCACAGACTCGATTGGAAAAGAATCCTTTGCGAATTTTAGATTCTAAGGATGAAAACGATCAAAAGATTGTTGCGGATGCGCCAACGATTTTTGATTACTTGTCAGAAGAATCAAAAGCTCATTTTGCCGCGGTTAAGGGTTATTTGGACGACTTGGGCATTGATTATGAAATCGATCAGACCATGGTTCGTGGCTTGGATTATTATAACGATACGATTTTTGAGGTGATGACGACGGATCCAAACTTGAAGGGAGCTGCAACCATTGCTGGTGGTGGTCGTTACTCTGGTTTGGTTGAGGAGTTTGGCGGACCAGAAACACCAGGAATCGGTTTTGGTTTGGGTGTGGAACGATTGATTTCACTCTTGCAGGCTCAGGGACAAGCGGAGATGAAGCCGGCTGGGCTTGATTTCTACCTTGTGCACATTGGTGAGGATACGCAAGCCAAGACGCTTGAATTGGCAACGGCGTTGCGTGATTTGGGTTATTCTGCTGATTTGGACTTTACAGGTCGGTCAGTGAAAGCACAGTTCAAGACGGCTAACCGTCGTGATGCTCGCTTTGTGATTACCTTGGGTGAAGAAGAAGTCAAGACAAATCAGGTTCAGATCAAGGATATGGCAACCGGCCACCAAGCTGATTTGGACTTGGCCAAGGTTCAAGACGACTTGGCAGGGATTGTGAAGGCACTGGAAGCAGAGGAGGAATAAGAAATGAAACGAACAACTTATGCTGGTTTAGTTGATGAGCAATATATTGGTCAAACGGTGACGTTGGCTGGTTGGGTACAAAAGCGTCGTAACTTTGGGGACCTGGTCTTTATTGATTTGCGCGACCGCGAGGGGATTGTTCAATTAACTTTTTCCGCTGCTAATCAGGCAGCCCTTGATGTGGCTCAGGGTGCCCGTAACGAATATGTTTTGGCTATTGAGGGTGAAGTGGTTGCCCGTGCAGATGGCCAGGAAAACAAGAAGATTAAGTCTGGTGGTATTGAAGTTAAGGTAACCAAGGCCGAGATTCTTGCAGAAGCCAAGACGCCGGTCTTTGATATCGAAGATGGCGTGAACGCTGGGGAAGAATTGAAGCTCCAGTACCGCTACTTGGACTTGCGCCGTCCAGAAATGCAAAAAAACTTGCGTGTTCGATCAAAAATTATGGCTTCTGCCACGCATTTTATGGACCAAAACGACTTTATCAATATTGAAACGCCATACTTGGCCAAGTCAACGCCCGAAGGAGCCCGTGATTACTTGGTTCCTTCCCGAGTTTATCCTGGTTCATTCTATGCCTTGCCACAGTCACCCCAGCTCTTCAAGCAACTCTTGATGGGGGCTGGCTTCGACCGCTACTTCCAAATTGCCCGTTGTTTCCGAGACGAGGATTTGCGTGGGGACCGTCAACCTGAATTTACGCAGTTGGATATGGAAACCTCTTTCATGTCAGCTGCCGAAATTCAAGAATTGGTTGGTCGTTGGGTTCAGCAAATCATGAAGGACGTTGTGGACTTCGACTTAAAGCTTGAGGACATCACGCGTTTGACTTGGCAAGAATCAATGGACCGCTTCGGTACTGATAAGCCGGACTTGCGAATCGCCTATGAAATCCAAGACTTGTCAGAAACGGTCAAGGATTCCGACTTTGGCGTCTTTGCTAACGCCGTGAAGGACGGTGGGGTCGTCAAGGCCATTGCCGTTCCTGGTGGGGCGGAACACTATTCTCGTAAGGATATTGACAAGTTGGGTCAGTACATCGAACGCTTCGGTGCCAAGGGCTTGGCCTGGATGAAGGTGACCGACGACGGCTTGAACGGCCCAATTGCTAAGTTCTTTGCGGACGAAGCTGGTGAAGCCATTTTGGCAGCCAGTGGTGCCAAATCAGGAGACCTTTTGCTCTTCGGTGCTGGTCGCGCTGATGTTGTTGCTGCTTCATTGGACTACTTGCGTCGCCAGACGGCTACTGATTTGGACTTGGTTGACCAAGAAAATCCTTGGCGCTTTGCTTGGATTGTGGACTGGCCATTGTTTGAATACTCAGAAGACTTTGACCGTTGGATTGCGGCCCACCATCCATTTACGATGCCAAACGAAGAAGACCTGCACTACTTGGATGAAGGCGAAGACCCACACAAGGCTCATGCCCAGTCTTATGACTTGGTCTTGAATGGTTACGAATTGGGATCTGGCTCAATCCGTATTCACCGGACGGATATCCAAGAAAAGATGCTGAAGGCGCTTGGCTTTACCAAGGAATCAGCCAATGAGGCCTTTGGTTTCTTGCTTGAAGGAATGGAATATGGTTTCCCACCAATGGGTGGAATTGCCCTTGGATTGGACCGCTTGGCAATGCTTTTGGCTGGCCAAGACAACATTCGTGAAGCGATTGCCTTCCCGAAGAATTCAAAGGCGACAGAGCCAATGACGGAAGCACCAACACCGGTTGCTGGTGCGCAATTGCTTGAACTTGGTTTGGAAGTTCCAACTTCTGCCGAAAATAAGTAAAAACTTAACAAAGCGGTATCAGACTTGATTTGATACCGTTTTTTACTGATTTTTTAATTAAAATTATCTGTTTTTTATAAAATTACCCTTCAAATATTTTCTAATCTTGTTAAAATATATGTATCGAACGGCGGATTTGCGTCGTTAGGCTAAGGACCAGGCTTTTAAGTTGGTCAAAAGGGTTAGGGATTAAGGATTGGTCGGACCGTTCTTAGTTGACCTAGCAGAACACAATGATACGGAAAATAGGAAAAAATCTCGATCACTACTATCTCCATCAAGTTGTTGGAGCGCTCTTTTATGCCATTATGTTATCACTGGCGTTGAATTACTTTTGGCTGCCTGGGCATGTCTATTCGTCTGGTTTTACCGGGTTAGCCCAACTGGTTGACACGTTAACCGGCGGAAAAATTAACGTTGCCTGGGCGATTGCCTTGGTGAATATGCCACTTTTGCTTTTGGCATGGTTTACCTTGTCAAAACGCTTTGCCATCTTTACGGCCATGGCCGTTTTGCTCTCGGCAGCCTTTGTGCCGCTGTTTGCAACGAAGACTGTTTTGACGCCGGATCCTTTGATTAACGCTATCTTTGGTGGTGGTATTAACGGAATGGCTGTTGGAACCGCCTTGCGCTGTGGTGTTGGTACCGGAGGATTGGACATTATCGGAATGGAATTGAAGCATCAATTCCGGATGAAGGTTGGCTCGGTCAACCTGGCCTTTAATGCCTTGATCATGGTTGGTGCTGGTTTGACCTACGGTTGGCAATACGCCCTTTATTCCATTATCGGTGTGGTTGTTTCGGCTCACTTTATCGATTTGTTCTATACTCACCAACAACAAATTCAAGAAATGATTGTGACCAACAAGCCAGAAGAGATGACGGACACGATTCAAAACAAGATGCGTCGTGGTGTCACGATTATCGATTCTGCTCACGGTGGTTATACCGGTCGTGACCGGTCAATCTTGCTAACAGTGGTTACTCAACATGAGTTGCCGGAATTGCGGCACGCCATTAAGGAAGTTGACCCGAACGCCTTTTACTCTGAGTCAAAGGTCGAGCATACAGGTGGTCGCTTCTACGAACCGGAACCATAAAATATTTAAACAAAGTAAAAGCGCCTCGATTGGTAAAAATCGAGGCGCTTTTTGGAGTCTTTGAAGCGGTTGAAGGGATTTGGTCACTTAAAAATCAGTGCCAGGGAAAACCTTTTTATTTTGCTTCACGGCGCATCGTGACGTGGGGTGTTCCTTCAAAGATAAAGGGTTGGCCGATAGGCGTAAAACCAAATTTTTCATAAAAACCAACGACCTGTTCTTGCGATTCGATTTCGATGGCTTGGCCGGGCCAATTTTCCTGGCACACAGCCAAAATTTGAGTCATTAACTGATTGCCGAGGCCAGTACCGCGGGATTCTGGAGCGGTTACGACGCGGCCAAAGGTGATGTGGTCACCATTTTCAAAAACGCGGGCATAGGCGAGAGCGGGATGCTTTTCGCTTTCCTGGTAAAAAACATGGATGGCTTTTGGATCGTTTTCGTCTAGTTCATGGTAAATGCGATTTTGCTCGACGACAAACGTGTCGATGCGAAGTTTGAGCGTTTGATAGAATTCATCGGCAGTCAGGTTGTCCATAGTCTTTTTTTGCCACATTGGTCTCGTCTTCTTTCTTTTTTCCTGTATAATAATGTTGCATATGCAACTGTTGCACGTGAGGGGGGAGCTTGTCCGTGATTGAATTAGAAGTGTTTCGTCAAATGGGGTCGGTTTCACGGCGGGCGACAAAAGAGATGAACCAGGCCGCCAGTCAGTACCAATTAGAAAATAATCTGTTCTTATATTTGATTCGGATTGTGGAACACGAGGGCCTGACCCAGTCTGATTTGGCAAAATTAATCCAAGTCGATAAGACAACGCTGAGCCGATCCTTAAAAAAATTGGATGACCGAGGCTATATCGATAAGGTGACGGATGCTCAAAATAAAAATTATAAGCAACTCTACCCGACACAGAAGGCGCGCGACCGCTACGAGGTCTTGGCAAAACTGGAGCGTCAGTACATTAAAGGGCGGCTTTCAACCTTGTCCGCAACGGAGTTAACAGATTTGAACAAAATACTTAACAAAATTTTGCACAGTTAAGCTGTGCTTTATTTTAACAGATACAGTTGCAAATGCAACTGTAAGGATAAAAAAGGAGATTCTTTTGGAAAATAATCATATTCGAACGCGACTATTGTTCTTTTTGCTCGGGCTGGTCTTGGTCGCCTTCGGTAATGCGTTGTCCATTATTTCAACTGCCGGGAATGGCTTGTGGACCGCGGCGGCCTTAGGGCTGGCGCAATGGAGCGGGGTGGGCATTTCGTTCATCTTAATGACGATTGGTTTGATTGTGATTGGTATTAATTTGCTTTTGTCGGACCGTTTTTCTTGGTTGACGGTCAGCGGTGAGCTGTTGTTTGTTTTGCTTTTTAGCCAGTTAATTCATTTTTTTGTCACAGCACTATCAAAAAATTTCACGGTACCGGCAGATTTATGGCTGCGGATTTTCTTGGCGATTGTCGGCATCACCATTGTTTGTTTGGGCACCTCCTTTTATCAACGGGCTAATTTGTGGATGTATCCAACCGACTCATTAACGACGCTGCTAACAAGTCGCTTTTTTAACAATCATTTTGCCTGGGCCCAGTTGGTGGCCTTTGTGCCACCCGTCATCTTGATTACGGCGACAACCTTTCACCTGCATGCAGTTGTTGGTGTCCAGGCCGGAACACTTTTTTCCTTGGCCTGTAATGGACCGCTAATTGCGTATTTTAACAAACGGGCTTGTCCGTTTTTACGGTTGAATTCGCCTTTATAAGTAGAATTTTTTCGCGTCATTTTTTCTAAAAATCAGGTTATTCAGCGACAACATTTGTTTCTTTTTTACGATGAGGGGACCTGTGTCACTTTTCACGAAAGGCGGTACAATGAAATTAAGAAAATAAAATAAAGGGAGGAAATTCAATGCCAAACACGCAAAGTCGCTGGAATCCAAAAACACTGAATCATCGATTTTGGATTTTAGCGGTATCACTAAGTATTGCGACTGGTAAAGGAATCGCGCCGGCTTTACCAGCCTTACAAAAAGCCTTTTCTGATTACCCGGCAACGATGGTCAACTTATTGGCAACCATTCCGCAAATACCGGCACTAATCGTGCTGTTGTTTTCCGGTCAATTAGCCAATCGATTTGGAATCAAACGGGTAATTGCGACAGGAATTTTATTGATGGCCGTTACGGGTGTTTTGCCAAGTGTCTTAAGCAATTTTTGGTTGATTTTTATCACACGACTGTTTTTCGGAGTTGGTATCGGTTTGGTTAATTCATTGGCTATTACCCTGATTGATTTCGTTTACGAAGGTGATGACCAGGCCCAAATGTTGGGGAATCGATCTGCCTTTGAGCCGATTGGTCTGACGGTCATCAACCTTGGTGTGGGTGCTTTGTTAGCTGTTTCTTGGCAAGTTTCCTTCTTGGCCTATGCGCTGTTATTCATCGTTGGCTGGGGCTTTATTCGGGTGGTGCCCGAGTACCAGCCGCGGAAAAAATCAGTTCAAGCTGATTCTGAATCTGGTCAGGTTTCCAAGCGGGAACATCCAAAATATTTGTTGCCAATTATTGGTTCTGCCGTCTATTGTGGTTTGCTAACGGTTGGTATGTCGATTGTTAATGTTTATACGCCATACTTTGTTTTAGCATACCATCTTGGCGGGAGCATGACGGCCTCTGTGATTATTACGGTTTATACGCTGACATCAATGGTTATGGGCTTTCTTTTTGGTACTTTTTTTCACTTTTTACGTCGCTATATTTTTTTGTTTGGTCTTTTTTTCATGGGTGTGGGCGCTGTCTGCTTCTATTTTGCGCATGGTTTAGTCACATTGACGTTGGCCGTGATTGTGGTTGGCCTATCCTATCCAATGGCGGGAACCTACTTATTTAATACGATTGCTAACCGTGTACCGCAAAAGATGGCTGGCCTGGCTAATTCGATTCTGTTAGTTGGCTGCAACGCCGGAACTGCCTTGGCGCCAGCAGTTGTCGCCTTTTTGAATGTTCTTGGACCAAAGTCAGCTCTAGATAGTGGTATCCGCCTTTATGGCGAATTGATGTTCCTTTTACTACTTTTAACGGCCCTGTTAATGTGGTGGTCGCGAAAGAAGGGCGTCAGCAAAATCAGCTAAGCGGTACAGTGACCAAGAATATGTTTTTTTTGCCATAGCTGGCAATTCTGATTTTCCATAAAAAGTTGTTGACTTTCTTGCTTAGAATTGAGATAATATATAGGTCTTTAGTGCATATCGTTGAAAATACGAAGTAAAATGCGAGGAAGGAGGGGAATCGACATGGCAAAGGTTATTGTACGCAAGAACGAATCTTTGGATGACGCATTGCGCCGCTTCAAGCGTGGTGTTTCAAAGGACGGTACTCTCCAAGAATACCGCAAGCGCGAATTCTATGTTAAGCCTTCAGTTGAACGTAAGTTGAAGTCTGAAGCTGCACGTAAGCGCAACAAGAAGAAGAAGAACCGTTAATTCGGCCAAAAAACGTCGCTTTGGTGGCGTTTTTTATTTGGTCTCGTGGTAGACTATTAGATAAGTAGTAATCTCACACTAAGGAGAAAATTGATGAGCTTATTAGAACAGGTTCAAGCGGATATGAAAGAGGCGATGAAGGCCAAGGACAAGCAAACCCTTGCCGTTGTTCGTCAAATCAAGTCAGCGGTCATGAACGAACAGATTAACTTGGGTCACGACTTGACGGAAGAAGAAGAATTGGCCGTCTTGGCACGCGAAGTCAAGCAACGTAAAGACTCCATTGCCGAATTTAAGGCTGGTAACCGTGATGACTTAGCGGAAGCTACCCAAGGTGAATTGGATGTTTTGGCCAAGTATTTGCCAGCGCAATTGTCAGAAGACGAAATCAAGCAAATCGTTCAAGAAGCCATCCAAAAGACTGGTGCAACAGGTCCAGCTGATATGGGTAAAGTCATGGGCATGGTTTCAGGTCAAACTAAGGGCCGCGCGGACGGCAAGATTGTTGCTGACCAGGTGAAGGCCGCTTTGGCAAAGTAAGATTGGTTCGTGTAGCCAACTGATAATGCCAAGAGCAAAGCAACTCCGTAGATTATCAGTGATCAAGCGGGTTGCATACATAAAATTACTACTGGTAGCCGATTTGTTTGGTTACTTGCATGAAAAGGATAAAGAATGGATACAACGCTAGGACAAGTCATTAAGGCATCAGTGACCGATGAAAACAGTCAATACTTTTTTGCTCAAGTCGATGGGGTAACCTATGAAATTGATAAGAGTGAACTGGAAAAGCCTTTAAAGGTTGGCGGTTTTGTAACCGGTTTTGCCTACCAAAATGAGGGCCACCGCTTGCAAATCACTAAGACGATTCCCGCTGTTCAAAAGGACCAGTATGCATGGGGCACGGTTGTGAATGCCCGTCATGATTTAGGGGTGTTCGTGAATATTGGCTTGCCTAACAAGGATTTGGTCGTTTCATTAGATGATTTGCCAACCATCAAGGACCTTTGGCCAAAAACGGGCGACCGTCTTTTGCTGGCTATCAAGGAAGATAATAAGGGCCGTTTGTGGGGTAAATTAGCCCAACAGGATATTATTCAAGCGGTTTCTCGTCAAGCCAAGTTGGGTGCTGGCATTAAAAAGGGTGACCAGGTGGAAGCCACGGTTTACCGCAATAAGCTGGTTGGGACTTTGGTTCTGACTGCTGATTATCAGCTTGGCTTTATTCATCCTTCACAGCGGGAACAAGAACCACGCTTGGGCGAGGTTGTAAAGGCCCGTGTCTTGGGCGTTAACGACCGTGGAATCGTCAACCTATCGTTGAAGCCACTGGCCTATAAGCTGATGGATGAAGACGCTTCGTTCTTGTTGATTCAGCTGCAACGTAAGGCCGACCACTTCCTACCATTTAACGATAAGTCCGATCCTGAGGCCATTAAGGCTCAGTTCGGCTTTTCAAAGTCACAGTTCAAGCGGGCTTTGGGTCGCTTGTATAAGGAACGGTTGATTACCCAAGTTGACGGCGGCATTCAGTTGACTGAGGCCGGCCAGAAGGATTAGTCAATGTTACCGGACGTGATGGAAGATTATTTGAATTACGTTCAGGTCGACCGTGGGCTCTCAAAAAACACGATTACCGCTTATCGTCACGATTTAACCAACTTCTGTGCTTTTTTAAAGAAAAATCAGAAGACTTGGCGCCAGGTTGATCACCAAGTCGTCCTGGCGTTTTTAAATCAGTTGCGCTTAGAAAAGCGAGCCAACACTTCGGTCGCGCGAATGGTCACCTCGTTGCGTAAGTGCTTTGCTTATTTGAAAAATGAAGGTTTAATCGAACATGACCCAATGTTAAATATTAAGCCTCCCAAGAAGGCGGAACACTTGCCGGCCGTTTTGTCGGTCGAAGAGGTAGATTTGTTGCTAGAGACACCGGATGTTTCAACCCCCTTGGGCCTGAGAACAAGAGCATTGCTTGAAGTTTTGTATGCCACGGGTTTGCGTGTTTCGGAATTAATTAATCTCAAGCTTGATGACTTGCACCTGGACTTGGGGCTGATTCAAACCCTGGGGAAAGGTGATAAGGAACGGATTGTGCCGATTGGGGAAGTGGCGGTTTACTGGATTAACCGGTATTTACAAAGTGCTCGTCCGGCCTTAGTGAAAGGGCAGAGGACGGTAACGCTCTTTGTTAATGACCATGGCCGGTCGCTATCTCGACAGGGAGTGTGGCAGTTGATTAAAAAATTAGTGGCTCAGGCCGGCATTAAAAAGGATGTCTCGCCGCATACGCTCCGCCACTCATTTGCTACTCATATTCTGGAAAATGGGGCGGACCTGCGGATTGTCCAGGAGTTGTTGGGCCACGCCGATATTTCAACGACGCAAATCTATACGCATATTTCAAAAAAGCGGTTGAGCCAGGTCTATGACCAATTTCATCCGCGTGCCTGAGTATTTTGTAAAGGAGTCAGCCATGTTAATTTCGACAAGACCAGACGATGAAAAGACGGTCATGGGCCTCTTTTCTCTTTTGCCAGAATATAAGAACTTAGACCATATGAAGTTGGTCTTAAATTTATACCAGCAACCCAAGATGGAACTCTTCTTTTGGCAACCCGATCAACAAGAATCAATCAACGGTTTGCTTGGTTTTGAGCGTTACAAGGACAACGTTCTAGTTGTTCGTCACCTGATTTTGACGCCTGGTGCGCCTAAAAAGGCCACTCATGCGCAAATGTTGACGGACTTGCAGGAACTCAATCCTGACCAAACGGTAATGGGCACCTTAAGCACCCAAACTTATATCGATAAGTGGAGAAAGCATTATTCAAAACCCAAGTCTCACAATTAAGATTACCGACTTCGAGGGGCCACTCGATTTGCTTTTACATTTGATTAAAAAGCATGAGATGGACATCTTTCAATTACCGATTGCTGAAGTGACGAAACAATATTTGGGTTTCATTCATGATCAGCAAGCGATGCAGTTGGACGTGGCGGCGGAGTATTTGGTGATGGCTGCTAAGTTAATTCATCTGAAGTCGACTGATTTGTTACCAAAGCCACCGATTGAAGATGATTTTGAAGATAACTTTGAAGAATTTGATCCAAAAGAGGAGCTGATTGCCCGATTGTTGGTTTACCAACGTTTTCAACAGGCAACCGGCTTCTTTGATGAACGGCAAGAGGCCGGCATGCATTCTTTTGTTCGGCCGGCAATTGAGGATGACAAAGTGGAAGTCGACCAGCCGGTCACGCTGGCACCCGGATTGACCATGGTCGACTTACAATTGGCTTTCGATAGCGTGATTGCTCGGCAACGAGACTTGGCCCCCAAGGTACGCCAAGTGGAATCGGATTCGTATACGATTGGGGATGGCATTGTTTCCATTCGCCAGAAATTACAAGCCCTGCCAAAAGAAGAATCTTTGCCTTTTACAGCCCTATTTGATGATGTTTTTGCACCTGATCGGTTAGTGATGACCTTTTTGGGCTTGCTTGAAATCACTAAGGCTGGCGAAGTGACGCTTTGGCAGGCAGCCTTAACAGATGAAATTTTAATTAAAGCGGTGAACCATGGATCAGAAGATTAGTCAAATTGAAGCGTTATTGTTTGTTGCCGGTGAGGATGGCCTATCGGTCCCCGAACTGGCTAAGGTAACGGGCTTTGATAAAGGGGCACTGCCTGCTCTGCTTGATGAACTGGCCACTCATCTGATTCAAATCGATTCACCATTGATGCTGCGGACCTCAGATGGGCGCTATGTCATGGTTACTCGTCCTGAATTTGGTAAATTAGTTTCTGCCTATTTCGACTTACCAGTTAACACTAAGTTGACCCAGGCACAACTTGAAACCTTGGTGATTGTTGCCTACCAGCAGCCAATTACCCGTGTTGAAATTGATCAGATTCGTGGTGTTCGTTCGGCTGGAACAATTCAAAAGCTACTGTTGCACCAGTTAATCGAATCGGTTGGCCGGAAAGAAGAAATTGGTCGGCCGATTTTGTACGGCACGACCGCTGATTTTTTGGACTACTTCGGTTTGGAATCGCTAGCTGATTTGCCGGAATTACCAGATATTAATGATGTCACCCTTGATGAAGAAGGGCAGGCCGAGGTGGCGCTCTTTGACCAAATTGATGATCAGGGGGATACTATTCTTGAAAGCCCAACTGATGAGGGCCAATTGTCGCTGATGGCAGAAGGCACAACAGCCACGCAAGAAGAACACGATACACCGACTGATGAACAGCCGGTTGCCACAAAAAAGGAGGGCGAAAATGCCTGAAGAAAGTCAACGACTACAAAAGGTGATTGCTCAAGCGGGAATTGCTTCCCGACGGGCCGCCGAAACCATGATTTTAGAAGGCCGAGTTGAGGTTAACGGCCAAATCGTGAGCCAATTGGGCACAAAAGTGACCCGCCAAGATGAAGTGAAGGTCGATGGTGTGCCAATTGATGGGCAGGAGAAGCATGTTTATTACTTGCTAAATAAGCCCCGTGGCGTTGTGACTACTAGCCATGACGATAAGGGCCGGCAAACGGTTTTAGATATTTTAGATGATGTAACTGCCCGGGTTTATCCGGTTGGTCGGTTGGATTACGATACGACCGGTGCGCTCTTGCTTACCAATGATGGTGATTTGGCCAACCAGTTGATGCACCCCAAGGGTCGGGTTGATAAGGTCTACACGGCCAAGGTCAAGGGATTGGCAACCATGGAACAATTGGCACCGTTAAAGCGAGGAATTGTTCTGAAAGGCAAGAAGACTGCTCCTGCCAAGGTAGCCATCGAAAAGGCCGATAAGGATAAGAAGGTTTCCTTTGTCACGATTACGATTCATGAAGGTCGTAACCACCAAGTCAAGGATATGCTGGCTGCCGTTGGTCTGCCGGTTGAAAAGTTGCGCCGTGACCGCTACGCTTTCTTGGACTTGATCGGTTTACAGCCGGGTGAATTCCGTGACTTAAAGCATGATGAAGTCAAGCGCCTGAAGGCCGGTGATTACCGGTTCTTGCGCCGCAAGTAAGAAAAATTTGCTGAAAGATTAGTTATGGCGTAACCGCTGAAAATAAAATTCGTTTTTTAAAGTTTTCGGCAGACACCGATTTGTCTTGATAATATCAAGCCCTTAACCCATGTTAAGGGCTTTTTATGACGGTAAAAATGCCTTTTTTCTTGGCAAATTTTTTGAGCTGTGCTATACTATTTCTTGTTTCAAATATAATATAAAACTTCGGGGTCGGGTGAAAGTCCCAACCGGCGGTGAAGCAGCGATAGCTGATGAGCCCGCGACCTGCCAAATGGCAGCTGATCTGGTTTGAATCCAGAGCCGACCGTACAGTCGGGTATAAAGAAGTTTAAAGTACAGTCTTTTTTGCTGGCCTTTATTTTACCCCGGGTGAAGTAGGGCCTTTTTTAGGCCCAGAGGAGTAGAAAATGACAAGAAACACTACTAAAAAACTCACCCTGGTCGCCGTTTTCAGTGCAATTTCCTTTGCACTCACGATTTTTCCGCAAATTGCGATCATTCCCAGTGCATCCTTTTTGAAAATTGACTTTTCAATCGTGCCAGCCTTCTTAGCTTTTTCCTGGTTAGGGCTCGGTTCGGCCGTTTGGGTGCTGGTGATTCGGACCTTGTTGAAGCTGATTTTGTTTAACGAAGGGGCCAATACCTATATTGGAATGCCAGTTAACCTTGTGATTGCTTTGACATTCTTGTTGGTTTTGGCAGTCATGGTCAAGGCTGAAGTTCGCTGGCCAAAGTGGTTATGGCAATCCGTTAGTGCGGTTATTGCCTCTGTGGCGATGACCGTGGTGGCTTATTTAGCCAACATTGTTTGGGCGATTCCGCTCTACGCCCGCTTTGCAAACTTCGATATTGCTAAGTTCATTGGCATCAAAGTTTACTTGTGGGGGATGGTTGTCCCATTCAATCTTTTGGAAGGTTTGATTTGGTTTATCGTTTCTGTGATGGTTGTTGCAATCTTGGCACCCTTTAAGAAAAGCTTTCGTTCTTAAGAAAAGGTTATCATTTTCAAGCAACCTTCCGTGTTAGACTTGATTTAAGAACGAACTCATAGGAGGTCTTGAAAATGAACGACCAAACAGCACCAACATTATCACGCCGGCAACGTTTTGATCGCCAGCATGAAAATCAGGAGCAGCCTAAAAAAGAACCACGGCCAAAGAGTCACGGCGGTCTAGTTGTGATTTTGGTCTTGCTGTCGTTAGTCTTATTAGCGTCGGCGCCTGTTTATGGATTGATGAAAAATTCACCAAAAACGGTGAAGACAACATCTAGTTCTAATAGTTCCAAAAAAACTAGCCAGTCGGCAATGTCTTCTGCTAGTTCACAATCGTCTGATGCAACCAGCGCTGCTCAGTCTTCAACTAGTCAGGCAACTAGTCAATCAGCTACATCGGCTAGCCAAGCTGAGTCTGCTGCGCAGTCAAGTCAAAGCCAGGCAGCCCAGTCAAGTGATGACCAAGCAGCGGCTTCTGCGGCGGCTGCCAATACAGCGACCTTGGGTGCTAACCAAACGCTCTATAACTTTGCGGTAACTCATGGTACAACCACTGACGAGATTTATGCTTTGAATCCTGGTGTTACTGCTCAAAACTATTCAAAGTTTGCTGGACAAGCTTTGAGAATTAAGTAAGAGGAAATTTTAATCCCTATGACTCAACCTGCTCATTTTCAAGTTGCAATTGATGGACCAGCATCAGCTGGAAAATCAACGATTGCTAAAATTTTAGCGACCGATTTAAAGTATGTTTACGTTGACACTGGTGCGATGTATCGCGCCATTACCTTGGCGGCCAAACAGGCGGGACTTGCATACGAAGATGAGGCGGGGATTGTTGCCTTGCTACCAAAGATTGAAATCGCCTTTTTACCGGGCGAACCAGTGCAACACGTTTTGTTGAATGGGCAAGAAGTAACGGAAGAAATTCGTTCAACTGAAATTACGAACAACGTTTCTTTGGTTTCTTCCTATCAGGCAGTTCGAGCTGATTTGGTTGACCGCCAGCGCGCTTTGACTGATCAGCAACCAGTGATCATGGATGGCCGTGATATTGGCACAACCGTTTTGCCAGATGCTCAAGTGAAAATTTTCTTGATTGCTTCAGTCGATGAGCGCGCTGAGCGTCGTTTCAAGGAAAATCAGGCCAAAGGCATGAACCCTGATTTGGAAACCCTGAAAAAGGAAATTGAGGAGCGGGATTATAAGGATTCCCATCGCGCCATTTCACCGCTGACAAAGGCCGAAGATGCGCTAACGGTCGACACTACTGGCCAAAGTATTGACCAGGTCGTGGCCACAATCAAGCAAATTATCAAAGATCACCAGTAAGGTGGTCTTTTTATTTTAGAAAAATCTGTTAAAATAGAAAGCAATAGGGAAAACGGTTCGTGTTTTTACGAAACATTTTGACGAAGTAGTTGGTCTAGTCTAATTTTTTTTAAAATTAGACTAGGAAAATCAGCTACTCTCTGATAAAATACCCTTATAAGTGTAAATTGTAGGAGGACGTTTGACGTCATGAGTGATACTAACAGCGAATTATTAGCAGCTCTGGAAAGTGCTGACCAAATTAAGGTAGGGGACGTCGTAACTGGCGAAGTGCTAGCAATCGACAACGATAACCAAGCAGTTATCGGTCTTCACACCGGAGAAGAAGGAGTTGTGCCAGCGCGTGAGTACTCTGACGATCGTAGCGTCAACTTGGCCGACGATTTGAAGGTCGGTGACACCATCGAAACTGTTGTTGTTTCGAACGTAACGAGTGACAAGGAAGGCGTTGCCTACTTGTTGTCAAAGAAGCGCTTGGAAGCCCGCAAGGCTTGGGAATCATTGTCATTTAACGAAGGTGATGTTGTTGATGCAAAGGTTATCAACGCCGTTCGTGGTGGTTTGATTGT
This sequence comes from Fructobacillus tropaeoli, assembly GCF_016860625.1. Lineage (NCBI taxonomy): Bacteria > Bacillati > Bacillota > Bacilli > Lactobacillales > Lactobacillaceae > Fructobacillus > Fructobacillus tropaeoli. The sequence continues at coordinate 120,654 of NZ_BOJU01000002.1, read as the reverse complement.
TGACGTTGCTGGTATCCGTGGTTTCGTACCTGCATCAATGGTTGCAGAACGCTTTGTTTCAGACTTGAACCAATTCAAGGGACAAGACATCAAGGCAGAAGTAATCGAAATCGACCCAGCCAAGGCTCGTTTGATTTTGTCACGTAAGGCTGTTGCAGCCCAAGAACGTGCCGAAAAGTTGGCTGAAGCATTCAGCCGTTTGACTGTTGGCGAAGTTGTTGAAGGAACTGTTGCTCGTTTGACTGACTTCGGTGCTTTCGTTGACTTGGGCGGCGTGGACGGATTGGTTCACGTTTCTGAAATCTCACATGACCGTGTTAAGAACCCATCAGACGTTTTGTCAAAGGGTGAAAAGGTTAACGTTAAGATTTTGGCCTTGGACACTGATCGTGGACGTATCTCACTTTCAATCAAGGCAACCCAGCCAGGTCCTTGGGATGAAGTTGCAGAAAAGGCCCCAGCCGGTACTGTTCTTGAAGGAACAGTTAAGCGCGTGAAGGACTTTGGTGCATTCGTTGAAATCTTCCCTGGTATCGAAGGATTGGTTCACGTTTCACAAATTTCACACAAGCGTGTTGAAAACCCAGCCGACGTTTTGAAGTCTGGTGACAAGGTGAAGGTTCAAGTGTTGGATGTTAAGCCAGCCGAAGAACGTATCTCATTGTCAATGAAGGCTTTGGAAGAAAAGCCAGCCAACCAACGTGAAGACCGCGATGACAACCGTGGCGCTTCACGTGCTGACATGGCAGCCTTCCAACAAGACGATGAAGGTGCCGCTACTTTGGGCGACATCTTCGGCGACAAGTTGTAAGATTTAAAAATGGAAAGGCTGGTTATCCAGTCTTTTTTTATTGGAAAGGAGCGGGAATATGGCAGCACCGATTGTAGCCGTAGTGGGTCGTCCAAATGTTGGAAAGTCCACGCTATTTAACCGCATTGTTGGCGATCGAATCGCCATTGTCGAGGATATGCCAGGGGTTACTCGTGACCGTTTGTACGCACGGGCAGAATGGCTAAATTATGACTTCCGGATGATTGATACCGGAGGGTTGGAAATGGGAAATGCCCCATTTTTGACGGAAATTCGTGCCCAGGTTGAATTAGCCATTGATGAAGCCGACGTCATTTTGATGGTTGTTTCTGGTCGAGAAGGCCTAACAGCCGATGACCAAGCCGTGGCTAATTTGCTTTATGGGACTGATAAGCCGGTTGTTTTGGCGGTCAATAAGGTCGATAATCCTGAAATGCGGGCAGATATTTATGACTTCTATTCATTAGGAATGGGCGACCCTTATCCCGTATCTGGATCACACGGAATTGGTTTGGGTGATGTTTTGGATGAAATCGTCAAGCATTTCCCAGATGAAGCCGCAGAACAAGACGATGACGCCGTTCGGTTCTCAATTATTGGGCGCCCAAACGTCGGAAAATCATCAATTGTTAACGCCATCCTGGGTGAAGACCGGATGATTGTCTCAAATATCGAAGGCACGACCCGTGATGCCATTGATACGCGTTTTATTACCCCTGAGGGTGATGAGTTTGTGATGGTCGATACGGCCGGAATTCGCAAGCGTGGTAAGGTTTACGAAAACACGGAACGTTACTCGGTTATGCGGGCCATGAAGGCCATTGACGAGTCACAAGTGGTCTTGATGGTCTTGGACGCTGAAACCGGTATTCGCGAGCAAGATAAGCACGTTGCGGGTTATGCGCATGAGGCCGGGAAGGCCTTGGTGATTGTTGTCAATAAGTGGGATGCCATCGAAAAAGACACGCATACCATGACTGATTTTGAAAACTTGATTCGCGACGAATTTAAGTTTTTGGACTATGCACCAATCGTCTTTGTTTCAGCGAAGACAGGCCAGCGCTTAGACCGCTTGCCTGATTTGATTTTGGCCGTAAATGACAACCATCAGAAGCGGGTTTCATCATCAACATTGAATGATGTCTTGATGGATGCTTTGGCTACTAATCCGGCACCATCTGATAACGGTCGCCGTTTGCGTGTTTATTACGCCACTCAAGTGGCAATCGAACCACCAACGATTGTTGTCTTTGTCAATGATGTTGAACTGATGCATTTTTCATACCAGCGTTTCCTAGAGAACCAAATTCGAGCCGCGTTTGACTTCTCTGGAACGCCTATCAAGCTGATTATTCGTCAGCGAAAGTAACGTTTTATCGTTGAAAGTTTCAGTACTGTGAGGATTCACTTGCAAATGTGCGGAAAACCGCAATTACCGCATGAAATTGGGCTTTATGCCTACACATTTTAATTTACATGTGCTATCCTATCTTTATGGAAGTTGCCACGGTAGCGTTCCCAAGCTGCTAACGATTGTCACGTTAGCGGATATTCTAAATTAATTATTCGCGAGGAGAAAAGGAATGGCAAACAAGCAAGAATTGATCGATTCAGTCGCAATGAAGACTGGTTTAACAAAGAAGGACGCAGACAAGGCAGTTGCCGCTGTCTTGTCATCAATTGAAGACGCTTTGAAGAAGGGCGAAAAGGTTCAATTGATTGGTTTTGGTAACTTTGAAGTTCGTGAACGTGCAGCTCGTAAGGGTCGTAACCCACAAACTAAGGAAGAAATCCAAATTCCTGCATCAAAGGTTCCTGCATTCAAGCCTGGTAAGGCATTGAAGGACGCCGTTAAGTAAGCGGACCTTTTCATATTTAAGCACACTCAGCTGAGTGTGCTTTTTTGTTTGCGCTTGATGATTCAGTGGGGTAGGAGCGGTACCAGTCTGGTTAAAGAAATCGGCATTTGATTAGTTTGACGTCGCAGGGTAGATAATTTTACTCTTTATTGCTATAAAATAGAAAAACGTTCTTGACTTAGAGTCGACTCCAGGGCATAAGATGGAGTTATCAGTGACGGATGAATTCATCAAAGGGTGATGCCAATATTTATGGCATTGTTTTGTCAAAACGAATTTGTCCATATTACGTCTGATTTTACTTTTAAAGCAGACAAGTTCATAATCAGCGAAAAGGAGTATCAACAAACATGAAAGCAGCAATTTTTGTAAAGCCAGGACAAGTTGAAATGCAAGAGGTTGAAAAGCCAACGATTCAAGGACCCAAGGATGCCGTGATTAAGACGGTACGAGCATCGGTTTGTGGTTCGGATCTTTGGTTCTACCGGGGTATTTCCAAGCGTGATGGTGGCAGCCAGGTTGGCCATGAAGCTATCGGAATCGTTGAAGAGGTCGGTAGTGAAGTTTCCAACGTTCAGCCGGGTGATTTTGTTATTGCACCGTTTACTCATGGTTGTGGCCACTGTCAGGCCTGCTTAGCAGGTTTTGATGGCGATTGCCTTGATCCTGATAAAGGTGGCTCAACCGGTTACCAGGCGGAACACATCGGCTTTAAGAATGCCGATTGGGCGCTGGTTAAGATTCCGGGTCAGCCAGCAGACTACAGCGATGACCAGTTGAAATCCTTGATGACCTTGTCGGATGTGATGGCAACCGGTTACCACGCTGCAGCTACTGCTGAAGTCAAAGAGGGTGACACGGTGGTTGTCATGGGCGATGGCGCTGTGGGCCTCTCAGGGGTGATTGCAGCCAAGCTGCGTGGTGCGAAGCGGATTATTTTGATGTCGCGCCACGAAGACCGACAAGAACTGGGTAAGGCGTTTGGTGCTACCGATATTGTGGCCGAACGTGACCAAGCTGGGATTGACAAGGTGATGGCGCTAACGGGTGCCGGTGCGGATGCTATTCTTGAATGTGTTGGTTCAGAGCAGGCTGTGGCAACTGCTGTTCAACTTGGCCGTCCAGGTGCCGTCGTTGGCCGTGTGGGGATTCCTCAAGACCTAATGATGAACACGAATAACCTATTCTGGAAGAATATTGGCTTGCGCGGAGGGATTGCTGCGGTTACCACCTATGACCGTGAATTGTTATTGCAGGCGGTCCTTGATGGCAAAATCAATCCTGGTCAGGTCTTTACCAAGCAATTTGCGCTGAAAGATATTCAACAGGCTTATGAAGCCATGGATCAGCGCGAAGCGATTAAGTCTCTGATTGTTTTTTAGATTTTAAATCGCCGACATAAAGCCCCTGGCCAACCGGTTGGCCGTAAAGGAGTACGATGAAAAAGAATAAAAAAATGATAGCGATTGCAGGTGCCTCGACAGCAATACTGGCGATGTTGGCAATCGGGCTGACCGTTTGGCTAACCCAGCCAGCTAAGCCGATTTCTAATACGAAGCCAACCGAAGCAACGGTCTTCTTTCACGGCTATGGTTCCTCTCGAAATGCTGAGCAGACGATGAGTCGGTATTTAATCCAGCAAGGGTATTCAAACCGTAGGATTAATGCGACGGTTAGCAAAAGCGGCCAGGTTAGTTTTAGTGGTACCGTGAAGAAAGAGGACCAGAACCCACTAATTTTGGTGCAATTTAACGATAATCGAAATACTAACTTTACTAAGACAAATCAGTGGGTCACCAAGATTATGGAAGATTTGCATGATCAGGGGATTCAGTCAGTGAACCTGATTGGCCATTCAATGGGAAATTTGGCCATCGCTTTTTACTTGAAAAATCATGTGCAGCAAAGTGATCAATTGCCAGTTGTGAAACGGCAAATTGCGATTGCTGGTCCCTTTAACTTTTTGAAGGATAGCCCAAGGCCAAAATCAAATTTGAACTTGGCAGATCCTGCCAGCCAGTCCGAAGCTGATTTTAAAAAGGTCGCATTAGCTGGTTTGGAGCAATATTACGAGAATAATCAGACCAAAGTGTTGAATATCTACGGCAATAGCATGGGCAAAGAAGAGTCGGACTCGACCGTCACGAATAATGCGTCGAAGTCATTGAAGTACTTTGTCCGTCAGCCAAGTACTTACCAGGAAAAGTTATTTACTGGTAAAAATGCGCAACATTCGAAGCTGCATGAAAATCAGAATGTCAACAAGGTCCTCAAGCAGTTTTTAACGGAATAGCAAGGGGACAAATGCTGAAAAACAGTCTTTTAAAAAGGCTGTTTTTTTCTTGTTCTTTTTCTTGACTTGGAGTTCACTCCAGGGTGTTTAATGATCACTGACCTGAAAACGCAATGCTTGGTTTTGAAAAGAAACCAAGATAAAGGAGATAAGAATGACAAAACAACGATTTGGGATGGTCCTGCCGATCACCTTACTCGCTTACTTTTTAATTTTGATGGATAATTCCATTATTTTTACCAGTGCAACTGAGATTGGTCAAAGCCTAGACCTTTCTTCTTCCACCTTGTCGTGGGTTTCCAATGCCTATACATTAACCTTTGGTGGTTTTTTATTATTATCGAGCAGGCTTTCGGATTTGCTGGGACGTAAACGGATTTTCTTAATTGGGCTCACAATTTTTGGACTGAGCTCATTGCTGATTGGCTTGTCGGATAACGCAGCCCTCGTGATTACACTGCGGGCTATTCAGGGAATTGGTTCTTCGATTATTGCGCCGACCACCTTGGCCTTGATGATGGATAATTACCAAGGGCAAATGCGTGAACGGGCAATCGCTTACTATGGTGTTACAGCCGGGATTGGTGCCAGCCTGGGGCTGTTAATTGGTGGTGGCCTCACAACTTTATTTTCTTGGGAAGCCGGTTTTTTGATTAACGTGCCGCTGACGGCATTACTGTTCTGTTTGACAATTCGCTTTGTTCCGAATAAAGCGGGATTAAAGACAAAAATTGACTATATTGGTGCTATTCTGTCGGTCATCGGATTAGCAGCCTTGATTGATGGCTTAACGAGTAACCAGTGGCTACTGATTTTATTGGCCGTTATTGTTTTAGCCTGCTTTATCGGCTTTGAAAGCCGGAAAAAACAGCCAATGTTGCCTTTGGCTTTGTTTCATAACCGAGTTCGTGCAGGTGCCTACGTGGCCCGCATGCTCTTTATGATCGCGATGCTCCCATATTGGTTCTTTTTACCCCAGCTTTGGCAAGCCAGTTATCATTTAACGGCGTTACAATCCGGGTTAGCCTTTCTCCCCTTAACATTAGTCCAATTTATGGTATCGTTGTCCCTAGGAAGGCTGACTGCTCGTTTTGGCAACCAGTTGATCTTGCTAGTCGGGGAGGGATTGCTGTTCCTTGGTTTGTTTTGGACGGCCGTGTCGGCGGTTTCTTTGGGCTATTGGTTGGCTTTTGCCTTGCCAATGGTGGTGATTGGCATTGGGCAGGGCCTGGTCCTGGCGCCAGTGACGTCAGCCGGTCTGTATCAAGCGCCTGACGAACTGGCTGGTATTGCCTCAGGGTTGACGAATACGGCCCATCAAATTGGTGGCCCAATCGGTCTTTCTTTGATTGTGGCAACGGCGGGGAACTACCATGGCCAAGTAGCAACAATGGCTTTCTTTACGGGAATGGCTTTTGTGGTTGTGGCCGTTTTTGTTGTACGAAAGGTGCAAAAATGAATATTAAAGAAGCTGCAAAGGCGACTGGATTGTCAAATGATACGATTCGCTATTATGAACGAATTGGGGTCATCATGCCGGTGCCCCGCAAGGAAAATCAGTTGCGCGATTTCACCGAGCGCAACATTAATCAATTGAAATTTGCCAAAACGATGCGCCACGCGGGTGTTTCCATCGAACGATTGCGTGAATATATTGGCATGGTGCTGGAGGATGATGACCGGACAATTCCTGCGCGGAAAGCTTTATTGCTAGAACAAGCAGAAGAGATGCAGGAACGAATTAATCAAATCCAAGCCGCCCACGATCATTTACTGTACAAAATTGACCATTACGAAAGCCACATGCGTCAGGCGGAGAATCGTTTAGAATAGAACGCTGAAATCGTTTGATAACTGGTAAAGATGTCTGATTTAGAGAGGAAAAACGAATTTTCGATAAATTAGAACGACTTTATTTGTCCCTTTGTTTTATTTGATACTTTTTTGAAAACTGTTGGATAAGTGATTGACAGAACGCTGTTTTATTGGTAAACTTTAATTACAATTTTCACATAGCTATATATTAGGAGGCACTTTTAATGAAAGTTGCAGTAATTGGTTCGACGCACGCCGGCGTGTTTGCCGCTAAGCAGATTAAGGCAGACCACCCAGACGCTGAGGTACACGTGTTTGAAAAGAATCAAACAGTTTCTTTCTTGTCATGTGGAATCGCCCTTTGGATTGGTGACAATGTTTCATCAACTGACAAGATGTTTTATGAAACGCCAGATTCAATGGCTAAGCAGGGCATTTCAATGCACATGCAAACGCTTGTTGAAGCTGCAGACTTGGAAGCAAAGACTTTGAACATCAAGGACTTGGTTTCTGGTGCCCAGTCAGAAGAAACTTTCGATAAGATTGTCATTACTACTGGTTCACGCGCTATCAAGCCTCGTATCCCAGGAATCGATTCTGACAAGGTCTTTGATTCAAAGACTTGGGATAACGCCAACGCCTTGAAGGAAGTGACTGAAAAGGTCAAGCGGATTATCGTTATTGGTGCCGGTTATATCGGTGCCGAATTGGCAGAACAATTGTCAGTTAACGATAAGGAAGTCACCTTGATTGATGGTTTGGACCGCGTGTTGGCCAACAACACAGCGCCTGAATTCTCATCTGTTTTCCAAAAGGCCTATGAAGACCATGGTGTTAAGTTAGCGCTTGGTCAGATGGTTTCAGGATTTGAAGACACTGCTGATGGTATCAAGGTTACTACTGATAAGGGTACTTACGAAGCTGACATTGCCATCTTGGGTATCGGTTTCTTGCCAAACACTGCGATGTTCCGTGACCAAGTTGATATGTTGCCAAACGGCGCCATCAAGGTTAACAAGTTCATGGAAACTTCTGTCAAGGATGTCTTTGCTGCCGGTGATTCAGCAACCGTCTTCTACAACCCAACACAAAAGGATGACTACATTCCATTGGCAACCAATGCTGTTCGTCAAGGAATCTTGGTTGGTAAGAACATTGCAGAACCAACGATGGCTTACCAAGGTACACAAGCAACATCAGCTGTTGAATTGTACGAAATGGCTTACGCTTCAACTGGTTTGACTGTTCAATCAGCAGCTCGTAAGGGTGTTGAAGCAGATTCTGTGACAATTTCAGAAGACTACCGTCCTGATTTCATGTTGTCAACAACGCCTGTTAAGGCTTCATTGACTTGGGAAAAGGGTACTCGCCGCATTGTTGGTGCTGCCTTCTTGTCAAAGCATGACATTTCACAAGCTGCCAACGTGGTTTCATTGGCAATCGAAAACGGCATGACAATTGATCAATTGTCAATGACGGACTTCTTCTTCCAGCCAAACTTCGGTCAACCAGTCAACTATGTTTCATCAGTTGCCATGGCTGCCGTTGCCAAGGCAAACAAGTAAAAATCAGCTTTTTCAAGCACTCGGGCACTAAACCGAGTGCTTTTTTATTTGAAAGCCCTTGCATAAAGGCCAGAGACAGTGTAAGCTAATAAAGTAGTAAATTTGAATATAGCGATCTGGGGTACCATTTTGGTTGAGAATTAAACCCATTGAACCTGTTAGGCTAAGACCGACGAAGGAAGATCCACACAAGTTTTTTATGACCACCCGTGTTGGACTCTGCCCAGGCGAGTGGTTTTTTCATGCCTTCTTGTTTCCCTGGACGCAAAGGAGAGAATAATGAAACAAAAGTGGACGCTACAAAACGTGATTTTGCTGGCTTTGATTGGGATTATCTTCTCGGTCATTTACTGGATTATGGATCCGGTTTACCAAATCGTTAACAGTGGCTTGGCCGTGATTGGGTTGCAAGCCTTTACGAATGAAATCACGCTTGGTGTATGGATGATGGCCGGACCATTGGCTTCTTACATCTTAAAGAAGGTTGGTGCAGGCTTTATCGGGGAAATGCTCGGGGCTGCCGGTGAAATGTTCTTGGGTGGTTCTTATGGAGTTGGAACGCTCTTGTCAGGCTTTATCCAAGGAATCGGTTCTGAACTTGGTTTCGCCTTGACGGGTTATAAGAACTGGTTTGCTGGTCTTTGGTTGTCAACTTTGACTGGAACAGTTGTTACCTTTGGTTGGGACCTCTTTAAGTCAGGTTATATCCACTACAAGTTGGGCTTGTTAGTCGCTTTGTTCATCGTTCGTTACCTATCAATCTTCTTCTTCTCAGGTGTCTTGGTACACTTGATTGCCAAGTTGTTGGATCGGTCAAAGTTGTTGTCCCACGAATAAGGAGGACAAAAAATGGCAATAACTGCCAGAAACCTCACGGTGGCTTATCGTGACCAAGCCATCATTGATGATTTAAATTTAACGCTTGAAAAAAAGACCCTGACCCTGTTAATGGGGCCTTCCGGGTCAGGAAAATCAACTCTGTTAAAGGCTTTAGCGGGTCTTTACCCCCAATATGGTGGTCAGGTTAGTGGTGAAATTGAAATTGATCAAGCGGCGATTGCCACACTGAAGGCGAATGAAAGAGCCAAGCGCGTGGCTTTGCTCTTTCAAAATCCCGATGACCAGTTTGCCATGCCAACGGTGCGGGAAGAATTTATTTTTGCACTGGAAAACCTCGAATTGGATAAGGACGAAATTGATCAAAAGACGGCCTGGGCATTGGAAAAGGTTGGTCTGACTGATTTTATCGACCGGTCCTTTGTGACTTTGTCCGGTGGGGAAATGCAAAAGGTTGCTTTGGCGGAAGTGTTGGCCCTGGGGGCCGACTATCTGTTGCTGGATGAACCGTTTGCTTCTGTCGATAGCCAATCGCGAGAAGACCTCCAGGTTTTGCTCCAACAGTTGAGCCAGGAGGGCTACGGCATTCTTGTTTCCGACCACGACCCGGCCGGATATTTCGATAAAATCAGCCAGTTTTATCAGCTAAAAGAAAAGGCCTTGGTGTTGGTTCCTGAAAATGATTGGAGCCAATATGATTATCAAAAGCAGACGGTAACCTTAAAGCCGGTCGCTTTCAGCGACCAAGCACAAGATACTGCCTATCGCTTTGATAACCTGCGGATTCAAAACGGAGAACGGTTGGTCTTAGACCAGGATATCTTGCAAATCTTTGCTAAGGGGATTACCTTGCTGACCGGTCCAAATGGTGTCGGCAAGTCTTCCGTTCTGAAGACGCTGGCACGACTCCACCGCTATGAGGGTTCTTTGACCTACCAGGACCAAGAAGTTCACGCCTGGAAACCGCGTCTCTACTTTGGCCAGGTCGGTCTGCTGTTCCAGTCAGCATCCGACCAGTTCTTAAACATCACGGTTGATGAGGAACTTGACCAGGTGATGGCCAAGAGCCACCACGCTGATTTCTGGACAAAAGAGGTCTTGAACCAGTGGTTGTCCGACCTGCATTTGACGGGATTGGGTGACCGGTCGGTTTACACGCTTTCGGGTGGCCAGCAGAAGAAATTGCAATTGCTGTTGATGCTAATCATGGCACCACAAGTGCTGTTCTTAGATGAACCGCTGGCGGGCTTGGATGAGCAGTCGGTGGCAGTCGTTTTGAACCTGATTCAGACCTGCCAACAGGCGCTCGGATTGACCATTTTGGTTGTTTCTCACCAAACAAGGGACCTGGTCAACATTGTTGACCGTCACTTGCGCTATGAACAAACGGCGATGGCCTACCAAGAGGAGGTGCTCGTATGATGAACGCCACACAACGGATGATTTTGGCCTTGGCGATCTCGTTGGAAATTTCGTTGACCAAATCAGTAACGCTAAACGTTGTCCTCTTTTCGGTTGCCTTTTTGCTATTGCTGATCCGGCGCCAACCCCTTAAGAAGATTGGTCTCTACGTGGCCATCGCTATCATTCCGGTTTTGGGTTCGTTCTGGTCCTTTTACCTGTATGGTCAGGGAACGGCGGCAGAAAACTTGCATTTTGGTTTGGTGATGGGGAGTCGAGTTCTCGTCTTTATCTTTATTGGGGCTTGGTTGACAATGGGGATGACACCGTACGTCCTCTTGGCCTCACTGCGCCAAAACCTGAAGATGTCGGCGACCTTTACCTACGGAATTTTGGGTGCACTAAACTTTATGCCGCGGTTTAAGCAGGCCTTCTCGTCGATTCAAGCGGCGGGGATGATGCGTGGTGAAGTGTTACGGTGGTGGCAGCCAACGCTGTACTTTAAGGCTTTGGTTCATGCCATTAAGTGGTCGAAGAACCTAGCCATGGCCATGACTTCACACGGTTTCCAGGAAGGGGCCTCACGGTCGGCTTACCGGGATTATCCAATGGCAAAATCAGGCTGGGTATTGATTGTTTTGATTTTGATTGCCCTGCAAGTAATCTTGTTCTTTTCTCGTTACTAACGAGAAGCGCAACAAGCTGATATTAAAAAACGACAAATTCGTTATCTTGACGAATTTGCCGTTTTTTTTTAGCCTTTTTTCAAGTAGGAAAGGATTTCTTTTTGCATGGCTTTCACAAAGGGGTCTTTAGCCGAGGAGGGGTTAATCACGAGGCCAAGGTGGCGGTAATAGGGATGTTCGAAGGGATAGGCTTCGACTTCGCCGGAAAGTTTTGTGAGTGCTAAGTCCGGCAGGATGCCCCAGCCTAAGCCGGCTTCGACCATGGCCAGAATGGACTGGTCATCAATTGAGTAGTTGATGGCTTGGGGCTTGACTTGGAGTTCGTCCAGAGCAGCCTTGGTATCGGAATCGTAATCGGACCGTTGCAAGATAAAGTGGCGGTCCTCTAGGTCGTCTTGGCTAATTGAAACGCCATTTTTGGGGGTGAAATCAGCCGGGGTAATGCACTTGATTTCATCATCGATGAGGGGCAGTGCATCCAAACGGCTAATGGTTGGTAGGGCCGAGAAGCCAAGGTCAATTTTTCCCAGTGATAGGGCCTGTTCGATTTCGGCGAAGGAACCCTGAATCAAGGTGATTTCAACCTGTGGGTACTTTTTAGAAAAGCGCCGAATGATGGTTGGGAGCCAGGCGATGCAGACCGATGAAATGGCACCAATTCTGATTTGCCCGCCTTGCAATCCTTGAATTTTCGCAGCGGCTGAAAGGAGTTGCCGCTCTTCGTTGAGCAGGCGTTCTACCATTGGTAAGAGGATTTGGCCATTACGGGTAACCTGCATCTCTGACCGGTTGCGAATTAAGAGGGGGATGCCCAACTGCGCTTCGAGGTGCGAAATGGCGTGGGAAACAGCCGAAGGCGTGATGTTTAAGTCATCGGCAGCCTTGCGAAAGGAACCCCGGTCGGCAACTGTTGCAAAAATTTGGTAAGTAAAAGTTTTCATGATATTTTCCTGATGAATGTTTTTAACTCTAAATTGAAAAAGTTTAGTTTTACTTGTTATAGCACCAAGTATAGACTATTAGGGTAAGATTGCAAAGGAGTATTGTTCATGAATAATGACCAAACGGGCTTCGCCCGCACGCTGTCTCACCGCCACGTGGCCATGATTGCCCTGGGTGGGACGATTGGAACCGGGCTTTTCTTGGGAGCCGGTTCTTCGATTCATAAGGCCGGGCCAGCCATTTTGCTGGTTTATATTATCACGGGGCTGTTTGTCTTCGCGATGATGCGCGCCCTAGGTGAATTGTTAGTATCAGATGATTCAAAACCAGTGTTTATCGATTTTATGACCCAGTACTTGGGTGAACGAGCCGGCTTCGTGTTAGGCTGGACTTATTGGATTGGTTGGGTCGTGATTGCAATGACCGAACTAACGGCGATTGGAACATACATGCACTATTGGTTCCCTGATTGGCCGGTATGGCCATGGGAATTAGCCTTTCTCATCGTGTTGTACTTTGTTAATACGATTGCGGTTAAGATCTTCGGGGAAACCGAATTCTGGTTTGCTATGATTAAGATTGTCGCCATTGTCGCAATGATTATTACCGGCCTGATTTTGGCCCTGGGACACGTGAAGACGTCAATGGGTGTGACCCAGTTTTCGACGCTGTGGTCACATGGTTTAGTGGCTGACCACGGTAAGGGCTTGTTGTCGACCTTCCAGATGGCCTTCTTCGCCTTTCTGGGTGTTGAATTCGTTGGGATTACCGCAGCCGAAACGAAGGATCCGTTGGAAACGATTCCGCGGGCCGTTAATTCGATTGTGATTCGAATTCTGATTTTTTATATCGGTGCCTTGTCGGCGATCATGATTATCCAACCATGGACCAACTACCAGGCTGGTGAATCACCATTCGTCCAGGTGTTCTCTGGTATCGGGGTTCAATCGGCAGCGGCCGTGATTAACTTCGTTGTTTTGACGGCAGCCGCATCCGCTATCAACTCCGCCTTCTTTACAACGGGTCGGATGTTGTATTCATTGGTTGGCGAAAAGTCACGCTTTAAGAAGTTGAACAAGAATGCCATCCCCAAATCCGCCATTAACCTATCAACGTTGATTGTCGGCCTGGCCGTGGTGGTTAATTACTTGTTCCCAACGGATGCCTTTACTTTGATTTCATCAATGGCTTCAGCGGCGTTCTTGCTGATTTACATGGCCTTGATGGTCACGCACTTGCGCTTTCGCAAGGCGACGAAGGGACAGCAGAGCCATGGCTTCCAATTGCCCCTGGCACCCTTTAGTAACTACCTGACGATTGCCTTTTTGGCCTTGATTTTCGTCATCCTGCTGGTCACACCGGCCGCGACGGTAACAACTTTGTTAGCCGCCCTGTGGATGGTGCTCTTGACCGTTATCGCTTTTTTTAAGTTCAAGAAAAATTAAGCTGAACTATCAAAATCAGTTTGTGCCTCGTCCTTGTGTGAACAGGGACGGGGCATTTTTTGATTAGCTAGGTAGGGGCCGACTGATTTGTCAGAAGGCGAGGTTAGAACTGTGATAAAATGAGGGTAAGCGTGATTAAAGGAGTAGGATTTATGAAAATTGCAGTTGTCGGTCTTGGACACATGGGAACAGCCCTTGTTCAAGGACTAAAATTAGGTGGACACACAGTCTTGGGGTATTCATCAAATGCCAAAAAGGCGGAAGCTTTGCAGATTTCAGCGGTGAGCACCTATGAGGACCTGGTGAAGGCAGACTTTGATGTGATGATGTTGACGGTGCCAGCTAAGCTGGTGACGGCAGTTTTGGCAAAAATCGTCGCAGCTGGTCTTTCTGAAAAGGTCATTGTTCTTTCTGCAGCTGCCAGCGTGCAAAACGCTGATTTACGGGCGGCAGCCCCAAAGAACCCGGTCACAACCTTTATTCCAAATATTCCGGTTGCGGTTCAGGCCGGGACGATTGCTTTGGCAGCCGATGAATCCGTGACTGGCCAAAACGATCAGGTGGTCCATGATGTCTTGGAATCACTTGGGGATGTCTTGGTTGTGAGGGAAGACCAATTAGCCATCGCCGGGACCATCGGTGGTTGCTCACCAGCCTTTATCGACGTCTTGATGGACGCCATGGAAGACGCGGCCGTTGCCAAGGGCATGGATCGAAAGCAAGCGGGTCAGATGGTGGCCTCAGTGGTTGCCGGGACGGCGCAATTGGCACAACAGTCTGATTTGTCCGCGGGTGACTTGAAGGGGCAGATTACATCACCTGGGGGTACAACGATTAAGGGCGTCTTAGCCTTAGATCAGCACGGCTTCCGTGGGGCAGTGCATGCCGCCATTTTGGCAGCTGCCGGTGATTAAAAGCTCAGACTTTTTAAATGAGTGAACGATAACTTGGGACCAAGAAGCCAAACTACTTCTTAGCCCCATTTTTTTATGAGAGAGGGAGAGAACGATGCAAGCATTACCAGCAACGATTAAAAAGGTCTGGTATATCATGGAAGTCATTGGCGCCATTGTGATTTTAGCCATTTACTTCGCTGGAAACTGGGCGCTACAACATTTTTTGAAGTTTTATCTACCAATTTGGGCAATCTGGGGGCTCTTTTTGGCCATTGTACTGTGGTTTGTCGTTGGCATTTTATTGGTCCGTTACCGTTATGCTTTTTACCACTTTATGGTGAACGAAACGGATGTTGAAATCAAAAAAGGCTTCTTCTTCCGGACCCATACTGCGATTCCAATTGCTCGGGTGCAGAACGTCGATTTGGACCAGGGACCGATTTTACGGTTGTTTAAATTACAACAGGTGCATATTTTGACGGGGGGATCTGGTCATGAAATTGAAGCCTTAACGGAGGTCGAAGCTGAACAATTTAAGGACAGGGTCATGACGTTGGCTAGGGAGGCTCGCCATGAAGGCTAAGCACTTACATCCCCTTGCTTTTATTTTGAGTTTTTACGAACAATTGAAAAATATGGTGGCTTTAGGCTTGGCCATATTGCTCTTTTTCCATTTTACTTGGTGGGAATGGGTCTTGCTTTTCCTAGCACTGTTGATCTGGTCCATTTTAAGCTTCTGGATGACGACCTATGAACTCACGGAGAGCGAACTGATTTACCGGTCGGGTGTGTTAGAACGGCAGGTGCGCCACTTGCCTTACCACAAAATTCAAAATATCCACCGAAAGCAATGGTTTTTCCTACAACCATTCCATTTGGAGGAGATTGCCGTTGATTCTGGGGGGAAGGGAGCCAAGCAAAATCAGATTTCCCTCTCCGTTGTACCAACCTGGGTGGCACTTGTTCTTGAGCAAAAGCGACAGGATGAAACGACTAATCTGCCCACCTTGATTGAACGCGCAAAAGTTCAGGCGCAAAATGAAGGACCAGCGACACAGGAACAAGATGAGTTAGTGGACAAGAAAGACCCGCAGGGGCAGTCGTTTGATGTTGAGAATGACCCGAAAACCGCCACTCAAACAAGCTCGTTGCGGTCAAATGATTCTAGCAGGCTTTCTGCTGATTCTTATCGGGCTTCTGTTCTATCCTTGATTACCTATGCCGTGACGACGCCGGAAGTCATCTTTCAATTCTTTATATTTTTGGGTGGGTTCGTTCACTTAGATCAGAAAGGGGTAGTCAGCCATTGGCTTGAGCAGGAATTTACTAATCATGTTCTGGGTCTGGGCGCACTGATGATCGTCTTGCTGGTGGTTCTGTTTGTCTTAATCGTGATTGCTTTTAATGTTTTGCGAACGGTGATTTTGTATTTTGGCTTTGAAGTTCACCATGATGCCGGTCATTTAACGATTGCTCGGGGACTTTTCGAACGACAAACGATGCATCTGTCGATTAACCGGATGCAAACGGTTGAGGTCCGCCAAAATATTTTTCGGCAGGCACTGGGCCTTTCGACGGTCAAGACACGGTTAATTACAGACGAAAATGGCGAAGATAAGGTTTCTAAAAACGTACCGACCTTGATTCCAATGGTAAAATCAGGAGCTGTTGACCACTACTTGTCACAGTGGTTGCCTAATTTTCCAAGCAAGCCAATCAAAAAGACCAGTAGCTCAACCTATCAGATTTTGACAATGATCCGTAACGGCCTTTTTTGGACCTTACCCGTCGCTGCCGTCCTGATCTATGTTTTTCAACGGTTGCCGCTCGTTGTTTTGCTGGTTTTGCTTGTGTTGGCCTTCGTTGTCGGTGCCGGCTGGTATAAGGGGAAGGCGACAACTGCCCAAGTGGTTAACGGCCAGGTTCTCGTTTTAAAAACGGCGAAGAACTACGAAACGATTACGACCTACATTGCCTGGGATAAGATTCAGTCGTTGTCCATTAAGCAGAGTTGGTGGCTAGCTCGTCGTAATCAGCGAGCCCACCTTGCCGTGGTGGTCCGAACTGATACCAGTACGAAGGTTTTGACTGCTCGCTACTTGCCAATGGAGGAGGTCAAAGCCATCTTTGATTGGTACCAATCACTTGGTTAGAACGGTGCATTCGTTGCAGAAATTAGTGAATCAAAAGTGGTTTGAACCGTCATGCTTGCTTGCAGGCGGCAGAGCCACTATTACTTGCACTACAATTAAGTGGTGGAACTGCACTGATTTTTGGGCCAAAGAAAAAAGAGTCGAGGATACAATTATGTATGCTCGGCTCTTTTCAATTTGTGATGCGATGCTTCGACAATCTTAGAAGTGGTGGGTTTTGACGACTGCTTGAGCCTGGTCAATACTTTCTGGCAAAGTGGCATCAAATTGGCTCCAGAGGTCTTGGTCAAATTGATTGACGATGTCTAATGCTTGTTGCAGTTTTTCCTCGCCAGCCTGAGTTAAGGAGAGGGCTTTTGAGCGTGGGTTCTTCTTACCTGGGTAGCGGTCCAAAAGATCTTCACGACTCAGTTTGGTGATAATAGCCGAAGCGGTCATGGCATCAACGTCCGCTGCCTTAGCCACCATAATTTGCGTAATCTCGGTATTTTGTAAACTCAGGCCATGAACGGTGGCCAAAATTTGGAATTGGGGGTGGGTCAAGTCAAGCTCACGAAGACGGTATTTCATTTGGCGGAACCAGTCAGTATATAAGTTGAAAAACTTCTGATTGGTTGAATCCATGTAGCGAGTGAGTGAAGCGGTTTTGACAGGGCTCATGGGGAACCTCCTTGGTATTAGAATTAATCTGTAAGTATACTTATAATATAACTGATTTCATAGCGGGTAGCAAGTACCCACAACGAAGTTTTTTCACACGGATTCTAATTTCCGTGCTATACTGCTTGTGTGATAAATAAAGTTGGGGTGCCCTGAGCTGAGATTATACCCATTGAACCTGATGCCGCTAGCACGGTCGCAGGAAACTTCGAAAAACGGATTGAAATCCTAAAGACATTGCCCATGTTCGGTAACCGTCAACAGGCCAGAAGTCCTCAGCTCAGGCTGAGGGCTTTTTATTTTGTCTAAATGGCGACTGCAACCCCATAGTCTGCCAAAATAAAGTTGATAATTGAGGAGAAAAAATGACGAAGACGCTGCCGTTTTCCGACCGCTTTATGCAAGTGATGGAAGAACACAAGGCTGATTTTTATGCCAATCCCTTTATCCAAGCAATGATTGCTGGGGAAGTTAATCCTGAGGCGCTGCTCTACTACGTGCAACAAGATTACCGTTATTTAGGTCATTATTTGCCACTGTATGAACAGGTTTGCCAGACATTAACCGGACAAACAATCGATGCCGAAGTGGCCGACGATGACCGCGAATATGCCGCGCACAAGATTTTGCTGGACTTGGCTGAAACCGACGACAAGAGCATCCAAGAGGGGAAGTATCCAAATTCAACGGTCACGGATCAGTACGTTAACCACATGACCAAATCAGTCGAAAAGGATCCGTTTATCGGCTTGGTTGCCTTGGCTGCCTGCCCTTACGACTATGCCTACTTAGCTGATTTGTTGATTCGGGATGGCCTCATTAAGCCAGATAATCCATTTATGCCATGGGTGGGCTATTACCGTGGGATTGACAAGGGCTTGACGCGACCAATGTTAGCTTTGGTTAATCAGACGGCCGAGCAAGTGAGCCCTGAGGTGCAAGAGGAAGCCTTGGCTGCCTTTATCCAATCAACAAAGTATGAAAATCAATTCTTCCTGCAGGGAATGGAGGCAACAAAATGATTGATCCAAACCAATATCCGACAGCATTAACCATTGCTGGTTCTGATTCTGGTGGTGGTGCCGGTATGCAAGCTGATATCAAAACCATGCAGGCTTGCAAGACTTATTCGACGGTCGTGGTGGCCGGATTAACCGCACAAAACACACTAGGTGTGCAGGGTGCTTATCCAACTGATTTGGCCGTGATTGACCAACAGTTTGCCTCGGTGATGGCCGACTTTGATGTCCGTGCAGCCAAAACGGGTGCGCTCTTCGACGAAGCGCGCGTCCTTCAGGTAGCGAAAAACATCCGTCACTACCAACAAAAGAGCTTCGTGGTTGACCCCGTAATGGTCGCCAAGGGTGGGGCGACCTTGCTCGACCCAGCCGGCATTGCGGCCTTGAAGAATCACTTGCTGCCATTAGCCACACTGGTGACACCAAACCTCCCCGAAGCCGAACTATTAGCCGATATGAAAATCAGTAACCGCGATGATATGGTTACTGCTGGTCAAAAGATTCAAGCATTGGGCGTTCCAAACGTCATCGTTAAGGGTGGCCATGGTGCAGGCCCAGTGATTTATGATTATGTCTTATTGGAAAACGAAGAAGGCTTCTGGCTAGAAGGACAAAAGGTTGAAACGTCAAGTAAGCACGGGACGGGGGACACCCTCTCGGCTGCGATTACGTCCTTTTTGGCCCAAGGTGATTCTCTGCGAGAAGCAATTGAAAAGGGCCACCGTTATATGAATGCCATTATCGGGCATCCGCTAGTTATCGGTCATGGTCACGGTCCTTTGAATCATGGCCAATGGTCGAATCCAGAAGATTAAGAGGGAAAAGATAATGAATTTTGATCCTGCATCATTAACGGTTTATCTCGTTGTGGGAAGCCAAAACGTCAATGACGATCCAAACGAAGTAATTCGCGTGGTTCAAGAGGCCTGTGATGCCGGCGTAACGGCTGTCCAGTACCGTGAAAAGGACCACTCGAAGTTGAACCAAGCGGAAAAAGTGGCGTTGGGCCAGAAAATCAGGAGTATTACGAAAGCGGCTCATGTGCCTTTGTATGTGGATGATGACCTGCCTTTGGCATTGGCCATTCAGGCGGATGGCCTGCATGTTGGTCAAGGCGATACATCGGTGCGAGCAATCCATGAAGTCGCCCCTGATTTGCTGCTTGGTTTATCCGTCCACGACTTGAAAGAGCTGGCTGCCAGTGAAGCTGATTTGGCAGTGGTTGACTACTTGGGTGTTGGACCGGCCTTTGCAACGACCAGTAAGGAAAAGGTCAAGGAGGCCATTGGGCCAGAAGGTGTCTTGGCGGTTGCGTCAAAGAGTCCGCTGCCAGTTGTGGCCATTGGTGGTATCCATGAGGAGAACTGCCAGGAATTAGCAGAGTTGCCGATTGCGGGTGTTGCCGTCATTTCGGCTATTACCGCTAGCGATGATATTCAACGAAGTGTTCAGAAATTACGAGGAGTAACAAAATGAGTCAAACAATCTTAACTGCCGTTCGCCAGAACCAGCCCATCGTCTTGAACGTAGCCAATAGCGTTACCCCCCAATTGGTCGCAAATGCCATTGCCTATATCGGCGCTTCTCCAATTATGCTCGAGGACCCACTGGATGCAGCTGATTTGACGAAAATCGCCAACGCCGTAACCTTGAATTTGGGTTCAACTTCCGAAAATTCACAAAAGGTGATGATTAATAGTGGAAAGACGGCCAACGAATTGGACCTTCCAGTTGTCTTTGATCCTGTTGCCGTTGGTGCGACGCCATTGCGGTCAAAGCGGGCCAAGGAAATCTTGGAATCAGTCAAGGTGAGCATCGTCCGCGGTAACCTTGGTGAGGTAGCAACTTTGGCTGAAGTGGAATGGGAAAGCCACGGTATTGATGCTGGTAGTGGTACGGCTGACCCGGTTGAAATTGTCCAGAAGGCGGCTCAAAAGCTCGGTGCCGTTGTGGTCGCAACTGGTGTTCAGGACTTGGTTTCAGACGGCCAGACGGTCTACCAGATTGATAACTCGGCTAGCCAATTGGCAACCAATGTTGGCATGGGGGATGCACTAGACGGCTTGCTGGGCGCCTTCGCTAGTCAAAGCATGGACTTGGCTGATTTGGCCTATGCGACCGCTGCTCTACCCGTTGCCGGTGAACTGGCGGTGGCAGAGGGTGTTGCCGGTCCTGCTGATTTCTTGAACAAGATGCTCGACCAGTTGGGCAACTTGACGGATGAAAAGCTCCAAGGGCAAATCCACCTGCACCAAGTCAAGTGATGATTTTGGCTGTGATTGCCAGTTATGCGAGTAAAGCGGACTGTACGAAGGGCTCCGCATCTTGCTGTGTGAGAATGCTTGCTGTCTACTAGGCGCGAGTAAGACAAAGCCGCCCGTCGTCAGCGTCACAGCACGCTTTGTCAGTGTTCATCACACTCACGATTGTGCCTACCGGGCTTTTATGCTAGGATTAGTCTATTAGCAAAGCCACATGAGGAGAAATGCGCATGCCATTAATGAAAATTGACTTGATTAAGGGGCAGTACGAACCCGCAGAAATTAAGAATATCATGCAACTGTCTTTTGACGTTGCCAAGGAAACGTTGTCATTACCAGACCGCGACCGTTTCCAAATCGTGACGCAACACGAAGACTATGAAATTAATTTTCAAGATGTTGGTCTTGACTATGACCGTTCAGACAAGGTTTTGTTCTTTACGGTATTGTCAACACCACGTCCAGTGAAGGCCAAGAAGGAATTCACGAAGTCATTGGTGGCAGTCTTGGCTGATAAAGCCGGCGTTCGCCAGGAAGATGTTATTATCTCCTTTATCAGCAACCATGCTGAAGACTGGTCATTTGGTGAGGGAAAGAATCATTTCTTAAACGGTGACCTTTAATAAAATTAGCCCGCTAGCACTGAGTGTTAGCGGGCTTTTTGTTAAAATCAGCTATTGTTAACGACTGGCCAATTGCCCGTCGCTGCCGTGATAAACCCAAGTGGTTTATGGAAAATTGACAGATGGGTTTTGTTCCTCTAAAATTGATGCACAAACCTTTCAGAGGGTTTAAGTCGAGCAAACAGGCCATTTAAATTACAAATGGTCTGCTTGTATGTTTAAAAAGGAGTTCTGTCAAAAATGGAAAATTTTACATTTAAGAACACAACCGATATTCGTTTCGGGAAAGATCGCTTGGAGACCGAATTGCAGGCTGCAATTGCCCAATTTGGTCAAAAGGTGCTCGTAACCTACGGTGGTGGTTCAATTAAAAAATCAGGTCTGTACGAACGCGTGATGAAGGCGCTGGCAGGTTTGGATGTGACAGAATTGTCTGGGATTGAGCCCAATCCAAAGATTGCCTCAGTTCGTGAGGGACAAAAATTAGTGAAAGACAACGATATCGATGTCATCTTAGCCGTTGGTGGTGGGTCTGTTATCGATGCTTCAAAGGTCATCGCTTCTGCCAAGTTCTATGACGGCGACCCTTGGGACTTGGTTTTGGATTCCAAGAAGCGCTTTGCCATTGACCAGTTGCCCGTTGTCGACATTTTAACGTTGGCGGCTACTGGAACTGAGATGAACACTGGTTCTGTGATTTCCAACCCAGAAACGAAACAAAAGTTGGGAACCGGTGGTCCTAATACACCGGCCGTTTCCTTCCTGGATCCAAGTTTGACGTTCTCAGTTTCAAAGTGGCAAACGGCAGCCGGATCAATTGATATCTTTAGTCATTTGACGGAACAATACTTTGACCAAAAGGGTTACGAAAACGATGTTCGCAATGGCTTGATTGAAGGGATTATGCGGACTGTGATTAAGTGGGCGCCAGTTGCCTTGCGTGAACCCGATAACTACGATGCTCGAGCTAATTTGATGTGGGCCTCAACCATGGCTTTGAACGGCTTGCCACGGACAGGGAATGTCAATTCATGGTCAGTGCACCCAATCGAACACGAATTGTCAGCCTATTATGACATCACTCACGGTGTTGGCCTGGGCATCTTGACGCCACACTGGTTAGACTTTATCTATTCAGAAGAGACAAAGCCTTATTTTGTTTCCTTAGGACGGAATGTCTGGGACTTGACGGGGGATGACGATGCCGTTGCCACCCAGACAATTGTAAAGACTCGAGAATGGTTGGCCAGTCTTGACGTGCCAACGACATTGCCTGGTGTTGGCATTGAGACGGACCAGGACTTTGATGCCATGGCTAAGAGTGCGGTTCAAGTTAATCACTTGGATCAAAATGCCTTTGTGAAGATGACTGTGGCAGACGTTCGCAACCTCTTAGAAGCGTCAATGAAATAGGGGAACTGATTTGCTAGGGGGCGAGCTTTCCCCGACTAACTATCAAATCGTGACCACAGCAAAAGAACCAAAGAGCGACAATTTGTCGTATCTTTGGTTCTTTTTGTTCGCTTCATGTAGTTGTGACGGCCTTTATTAAATCTTTAGCGGTTATACAAGTAGGCCTTAGCTTCGTATGGTCGCAATTTGAGACCCAAGTCATCTTGGTAATTGCTGATGAGCAACTGGGCATCGGCCGGAACGGGGTAATCGCGTTCTAGGTCCTGATCGGTGAAGTTGTTAATAATCAAGAGTTCTTGGTCATCCCCAATTCGCTTGTACGTATAGACCTGGTCATCGGCCGGGTCAATCAATTCGTAGTGACCGGTAGTAATTAGGTCAAGGTCATGGCGGAGCTGAATCAGCTTTTGATAGTGGTAAAAGACGGAATTATCGTCGGCCAATGCAGCGGTCGCATTGATGGTCTCGAAGTTGTCATTCAACTTCAGCCAAGGTGTACCGTCGGTGAAGCCGGCGTTTTTTCCGGCCGTCCACTGCATTGGTGTCCGGGCGTTATCACGTCCCTTATAGTGGACGTAATCGAGCATGGTGTCGTTGTCCACTAATTTTTCCTTGTCGACGATGAACTTGCGACCGTTGATGATTTCGATATCATCGAAGTCGTCCCAACCCAGGTTGTAGGCATTGGTCATTCCCAATTCCTCACCCTGGAAGATGTAAGGCGTTCCCTGCATGAAGTGTAAGAGTGTAGCCAGCATCTTGGCTGAAACTTCCCGGTATTCAGCAGAATCGTTCCCAAAGCGGCTAACGATGCGGGGTTGATCGTGGTTATCCCAGTAAAGGGAATTCCAGCTATTGCCCTCGAGTTCCGTTTGCCACTTGCTCAAGTTGTCCTTGAGCTTGACCAATGAAACCGGTTGATTATCCCACTTACCCAGCGCTGGGTTAGGGTTGTCATCAAGACCCATGTGCTCGAACTGGAAGACCATGTTTAGTTCGCTGCCGTCGATGCCGGCATACTTTTGGGCATGCTCAATATCGACGCCAGAAGTTTCACCAACGGTCATCAAATCAGCATTGTTCAACACCTTTTGTCGCATTTCCCGCAAGTATTCGTGCACGTGAGGGCCGTTAGCGGTCAATGAAACCGGATTAGCGTAGGTATTGCCAGCAGGCAATGGTGCATCCGGCAATCCGTCTGGCTTTGAAATCATCGAAATCACATCCATCCGGAAGCCATCGATTCCCTTGTCGACCCACCAGTTCATCATTTGATAGACTTGGTCGCGGAGTTCGTCATTTTTCCAGTTTAAATCAGGTTGGCCCTCAACGAAGAGGTGGAGGTAATATTGACCACTTTTTTCGTCAAACTTCCAGGCTGAACCCGAGAAGAAAGAGGACCAGTTGTTTGGTTCATGACCATCAACGGGGTCGCGCCAAATATAAAAGTCGCGCTTGTCATTATCCTTGCTTGACCGGCTTTCGATAAACCATTTGTGCTGGTCGGATGAATGGTTGACCACCAAGTCCATCACGATTTTGATATCGCGAGCGTGTGCAGCGGCCAATAAATCATCGAAGTCCTGCATCGTCCCAAATTCTGGGTTGATGGCTTGATAATCCGAAATATCATAGCCGTTATCCTTGTTGGGTGATTGGTAAATTGGGTTGAGCCAAATCACGTCCGCTCCTAATTTGGAAACGTAACTCAGACGCTCCTGAATACCCTTCAAATCACCAATCCCATCGCCGTTCGAATCCTGAAACGAACGAGGGTAAATCTGATAAACGACGGCCTTTTGCCACCATTTAATCGCGCTTGTTGTCATTTAAAAACCTCCAATTTGTTTTTCGGTTGAAAATTGAATCTACCACGCCATTATAAAGAAAATCAGCTATGAAATAAAGGGGGTTTCTAACTTGAAAGGCTTACTTTTCAGTAGTAAGAGCGGTATAATTTTAGACATCAAATGAGGAATCTTGGAAGGAGTTTCAGTGTTTAAAAAGAAGTTGTTTTGGGGCATTCTGGTTGCGCTAGTGGCAATCGGGGTGGTCTTTTATCTGGTTGGGGCAAAAATGAGTCCAACCTTGTCCGAGCAGAATGGCCAGCGGCCAAAGGAGGCCACGGTCTTCTTTCACGGCTATGGTTCCAGCCGCAATGCTGAAAAGTCGATGAGCCAGTACTTGGTGGACCATGATTATTCCAACCGACGAATTAACGTGACGGTTGCCAAAGACGGCACGGTCACCATGGATAAGACGATTGCCCCCGGTGACAAAAATCCGATTATCTTGGTTCAATTTGATAATAATAAAAACCAAGACTTTAACCAAACGGCCAAGTGGGTTACAATCATTATGACCAAGCTGAGTCAGCAGGGGATTCGGTCGGTGAATCTGATTGGGCATTCGATGGGAAATATGGCGATTGCTTTTTACTTGATGAATGCAGCCGATAATGGTCACGACCTGCCGAAGGTGGTCCGCCAAATCTCGATTGCCGGGACGTACAACGGGCTGATTTTAGCTAACCCGCAGTCAAATTCACCGTTAAGTGCCGAAGGTGAGCCGCAAACGAAGACCGAAATCTTTAACCGCTTAGCGGGTCTGACGGCTTACTATCAAAACCACTCGACGAAGGTCTTGAATATCTACGGTAATTCGACTGGTGGTTCCGCCTCCGATACGACCGTTTATAACAATTCGTCCAAGGCCTTGAAGTACTTCGTGCGTCAGCCAAGTACTTATCAGGAAACGCTGATTGAAGGGGCAGGTGGTCAACACTCAAAGCTTCATGAAAATCAGACCGTTAATCAAGACATCTTAAAGTTCTTGCAAAATTAATATAGATAAAATAAAAATGATTGTAGCCGTAGGGGCTGCAATCATTTTTTTGCTTTTATCATTTCGTCGCCAGTGCACTCAGCATCAGTGAGGCAAGGGCGAGGAAGATATATAGATTAATAGTCAGTTAGGACAACATAGTCGACTGTCTTAAGGCTGTTCAAATCACGACCACCGGCATAAGAAATCGCTGACTGGATGTCTTCTTCCATTTCGGTCAAAGTGTTTTGGATAGGGCCCTTGTAAGGCACCAACAACTTGCGACCTTCCACATTGTGGGAGTGACCCTTTTGGTAAGCTGAAGCAGAACCAAAGTAGGCCTTGTAAGTCTTGCCATCCTGTTCAATCAAGTCACCAGGCGTTTCGTCGTGACCGGCAAACATTGAACCGACCATGACCATTGTTGCGCCAAAGCGAATTGACTTGGCAATGTCGCCGTTGTGGCGGATACCACCGTCGGCGATGATTGGCTTAGTAGCTACCTGGGCACATTGGGCGATAGCGGCTAATTGCCAACCATTGGTTCCAAAGCCGGTCTTGTCCTTGGTGATGCAGGCCTTACCAGGTCCGATTCCGACCTTGGTTGCATCGGCACCAGCAGCTTCGATTTCAACGATGGCTTCTGGTGTTCCCAAGTTACCAACGATTAAGAAGGCATCTGGCAAGTTTTCCTTAATGTAAGTCACCATCTTGATGACATAGTCGGAATGACCGTGGGCAACATCAATTGTGATGTAGTCTGGTGTGATTTGTGCTTCCTTGAATTGATCAATCAAGGCGTATTCGCCATCCGTAATCCCAAGACTAATGGACGCAATCAAGCCCTTAGATTGGATGTTTTGAACGAAGTCAAAGCGCGTTTCGGGTTGGAAGCGGTGCATCACGTAGAAGTAGCCATTGGAAGCTAACCATTCGGCCAAGTTTTCATCGATAACCGTGGCCATGTTGGCTGGCATAACGGGTAGCTTGAAGGTGTGGTTTCCAAGAGTCACAGAAGTGTCGGCTTCGCGGCGAGACTTCAAGACTGATTTTTTAGGTAAAAGACGAATAGCGTCGTAATCAAAGGTTTTCATAACATAATCTCCGTTTTTGCTGGTGCTTTAGTCTAGCAAGACTAGATTAAAGCAATATCAGCAAAGAAAAGGGCGACAGAGCTTGCAGTCCGACCATACCGGTCAGGCCGGCAGGACACTGTCGCCAAGTAATTCTTTAGTTGTTTTCCCACAAATCAGTTAAGACGTTTGTAGCATCGCGGTCTGGACCAACGGCAAAGGTTGCCAAAGGCAAATCAACGATTTCACACACGCGTTTCAAGTAGTTGCGGGCGTTTTCAGGCAAGTCCTCAAGTGACTTGGCCTTGGTGATGTCTTCTGACCAACCAGGCAATTCTTCATAAACTGGTTCGCAGCGTTCCAAATCAGCTTCGGAAGCAGGGTAGTGGTCGATGACCTGGCCATCCAACTTGTAGTGTGTGGCCACCTTAACGGTTTCAAAGCCAGACAAAACATCCAAGCAGTTCAAGGAAAGCTGTGTCAAGCCAGAAACACGCTTGGCATGACGCAAAGCGACCGTGTCCAACCAACCGATTCGGCGGGGACGACCCGTGACAACGCCATATTCGTGGGCGACGTCGCGGATGGTATTGCCAACTTCATCGAACAATTCAGTTGGGAAGGGACCTTCACCAACACGAGAGCAATAGACCTTGGCAACACCAACAACTTGGTCAATCCGGTTTGGACCAATTCCGGCACCGACAGCAGCACCACCAGCAATTGGGTTAGACGATGTGACGAATGGATAAGTACCATGGTCGATGTCCAACATGATTCCCTGGGCGCCTTCGAACAAAACGCGCTTGTCGTTGTCCAAAGCTTCGTTAATTAAATAGGAAGTGTCGGCCACAAAGGGACGCAACTTTTCGCCGTATTCCTTGTATTGGTTGAAGATTTCATCAAAATCAAGAGGCTCGCGGTCATAAACCTTAGTCAAGAACAGGTTCTTAACCTTCAAGGCCTGCTTTAAGCGCTTTTCCAAAACTTTTGGTTCAAGCAAATCAGCAATTCGGATACCGATGCGATCTAACTTGTCCTGGTAAGCAGGTCCGATTCCCTTATGCGTCGTTCCAATCTTTTCTTCCTTTAATCCTTCTTGCAATTCATCAAAAAGGGGATGATAAGGCATAATGACTTGGGCTCTTGAAGAGACCTTCAAGTTATGAACGGTAACACCGTTTTCCTTTAAATAGTTAATTTCATTAAATAGTGTTTCTGGGTTGACCACAACACCGGTACCAATCACGTTGGTGACCTGTGGCAAGAAGATTCCAGAAGGAATCAACTGCACGTGGAGTTTCTTTCCATCGATGACCAATGTATGGCCAGCGTTGTCGCCACCCGCATAGCGGACAACGAAGTCGGCCTTCTGACTCAGAAAGTCTGTAATTTTACCTTTTCCTTCGTCACCCCATTGGGCGCCGGCAATCACGATTGAAGACATGGTTTACCTCTTTTATTCTTTATTGGCCAACAATTGACCAAAGGATAGTATACGGGGAAACGTTCAGAAAATCAAGGGGAAATCAGGGATTGGTTCGGTTTTAATGTTCGGATTCTGCATAAAACTGATTTATTTAATAAATAGTTCGTATTTGTATCCGAATTCTTGCTATAATACTCTTGCACGTTTGATAAAAAAGGAGAGTCATAATGTTAGACCGTTATAGTCGACCAGCCATGCGTGATATTTGGTCACTGCAAAACCAGTACCAAACTTGGTTGGATGTTGAAATTGCCATTGATGAAGCTTGGTCAAAGTTGGGTGAAATCCCAGCTGAGGATGTTGAAAAGATTCGTCAGAATGCCACCTTTGATGTTGCGCGCATCGAAGAAATTGAAGCGGTCACACACCACGATATCGTTGCTTTTACTCGGACAGTTTCAGAATCATTGGGTGATGAAAAGAAGTGGGTTCACTTCGGAATCACGAGTACGGACGTTGTTGATACTGCCTACGGTGTTCGTTTGAAACAAGCTAATGCCATCTTGGAAGAAGACTTGGAAAACTTTATTGCCGTTTTGAAGAAGAAGGCAATTGAGTACAAGGATACGGTCATGATCGGCCGGACACACGGTGTCCAAGCGGAACCAACGACCTTTGGTTTGAAGATTGCTCGTTTCTATTCTGAAATGAAACGCAACTTGGAGCGCTTCAAGAAGGCCGCCCGTGGTGTTGAAGCTGGTAAGATTTCTGGTGCTGTGGGGACTTTTGCCAACATTCCACCTGAAATTGAACAGTATGTTTGCGAACGCTTAGGTTTGCACGCTCAGGAAATTTCATCACAAGTTTTGCCACGTGACTTGCATGCCGACTATATGGCGACTTTGGCCTTGATTGCTTCAAGCATGGAAGGTTTCGCCGTGGAAATCCGTTCATTGCAACGCTCTGAAATCCACGAAGTTGAAGAAAAGTTTGCTAAGGGCCAAAAGGGTTCTTCCGCAATGCCACACAAGCGTAACCCAATCGGTTCAGAAAACATCTGTGGCTTGGCCCGCGTGGTTCGTGGCCAAATGGTGACTGCTTACGAAAACATTCCTTTGTGGCACGAACGTGATATCTCACATTCATCAGCCGAACGAATGATTTTGCCAGACAGTACGTCATTGTTGGACTACATGTTGAACCGTTTCATGAAGATCATCGACACGTTGACGGTCTTCCCAGAACGTATGAAGTCAAACATGAACTTGACGCACGGCCTGATTTACAGCCAACGTGTGTTGTTGAAGTTGATTGAAACGGGAATGGCTCGTGAAACGGCCTATGACTTGGTTCAACCTTTGACAGCCAAGTCATGGGATGAAGGCCGTTCATTCAAGGACTTGGTTGAAGGGGACAAGACGATTACTGCCCACTTATCACAGGCAGAAATCGACGATGCCTTCGATTACCACTATCACTTGAGCCAGGTTGATAATATCTTTAAGCGCCTTGGTTTGACTGACTAAAAATTAATCTTAATCAATAAAATTAATCTTAATCAATAAATAGGAAGTAAAATTCCGCAGGATTCTTAGCTGCGGGGCTTTACTTCCTTTTTTTGTTTAATAATGATAGCCCAAGGGAAAATTAGTTTCAAAGATGAAGTGGAACGAGATTATTTATTCTAAAAAGTATTACATTGTTACGAAAATAAGTGTGACTTTGGTGTTACAAAGAGCTATCAGCAACCACAGTAGCCGATGCTCAATCCGTTGAAACAACTTTTGACCAGACGGTTACTGCAAACCATGTGCCAGGTCAAAGCATTGATGAACGCCGGTCACAGCTGATTCAAGCGATTACAACTGCCGCTAATCAGGCAATAGCTACCATTAATGGTGATGTTTCCTTGACGCCGGCCGCTAAAGCTGAACAGTTGAACCAGTTGGCCCAGGCTAAGGATGCGGCCTTAGCACAATTAGCCAAGGCGGCAACCGCAGCCGATGGTGTCAACGGTGTAAACCAAAGTTTGGCAACCATCGCCACTATCCACCAACCAGCAGAAAGGTCGCTAAGTCAACAACGTCAGGACCTTCTAGACTCGATTACACAGCTAGTCAACCAGGCAACAGCTAATATTGACCAAGAAAATTCCTTGACCGACAGCGAAACAACAAGCTTGAAAGACCAAGTGACTGCCCTGCAAAAGGCAGCTGTTCAGAGTGTTAACGAGTCTCAGAATGCTGATGATTTGCAGGTGGGCCAACAGGCACTTCAGGATGGCCTTGATCAAGTCAAGTTTATGACCCAACAAGACGTCGACCTGCATGCCTTGAATCAGGCTCAGTTAGCTGCCAACGAGGTGATTGCCAATAATCAAACCTTGTCGGACGTTGAGAAGGCGAGCCAAAATATTTAGGTCATGCTGCTCTTCACTCAGTACCAACAGGCCTTACTGGCAGCTCAAAACCTGGCTAGTTTAGCTAGTGCCGTTACCAATGGTACAAAAGCGGTTGCAGGAGTCCCACAAGATGGCGCAACGGTGCAACAGCGGACTTCAAGCTATATTGACCGGTTAACGTTTGAGAAAAATAAGGTCTTGGCACAAATTGATGCCGATAATACCTTAACGACGGCTGATAAGAACCAGCAAAAAGCGCAGGTTGACCAGGTGCTTGCTGATGAGACAGTCGCTATTCAGGGGGCTGTCAGTGTTCAGGAAGGTGTGGACAAGACAAATCAAGCTTTGCAAAAGATTGATGCTGTCTACCAGACGGGACCATCGCTATTGACCCAGCAGGTGGCTGTCCGAAATACGGCGGCCAATGACTTAAACACGGTTAATAGTGTGATTAGTGGCGATGATACGCTAAGTACGGGCGAAATCAGCAATCTTGATGACCTGATGGACCAATACAAGGCGAACTTCGTGACCGCTGTCCAAGCTGCGCAGTCAGCCGATGAAATGAACCAAGCATTGGCTGATTTCCATACTAATTTGACCCAAATTAGTAACCAGCACATGAAGTACAACTTAGTTCATCAGCTGCAACAAAGCGCAACAGATACAACGACAGCCATTGAAAATGACCCAACGTTGTCTGCTAGCGCCGAGCAAGAGCAGCTAGCAGCTGTACAAACCAATTTGAACCAAGCAACGGCTGCTATTTCGGCTGTTGAGGTGAATGATGATCAGGCACAAACCAAGTTGGCAAGCGCCTTGGCAACTGGAACACAGCAGATTGAAAATAGTCACCAGCTAGGTCAATCTGTTTCAAGCCATGCCGATGACTGGCAGAAGGCTGTAACAGCAACAGCTGATCAGGTCAAAGACGGGATTAATGCTGATTCAACATTGACGAGTGCAGACCGTAGTCGCCAGGTAGCGAGTGTTCAACAGACTTTGGTGAACACGCTGGCAGCCTTACAGGACGTTGCCACGGTCCAGGTCGACGATACGGTTGTTGCCAGTGGTCAAACGGTGCTCAGTGCCATCCACATTGCTGGCTTGGCAGTAGCTGACCGACAGGAAACAGCGAACACGACAATTGAAGATACAAGCAATGTCGAGCAGCAAAAGATTGACCAAAATGCCAGTCAATTACAGCCAAGTGACCAGTCGGCTTTGACAGACCAGGTCACCACTGCAAAGAATGCAGCAACGGCTGCGATTAATTCAGCGCAGTCGGCTGATGAAATCAACCAGACAGTGGTTGATTTGAACCAAAAGTTAGTGGCCATTGACTTGGACTTGGCTCACCGAGTGGGGCAAGTCCAGTTAGCAGCGGCTAATCAACAGATTCAAGCGGCGATTGATGGGTATGTAACCTTGTTGCCTGATGATAAGACAACTCAGCAGGCTAATCGATTGGCAGCATTGCGCAAGACAACTACTGATTTAGCAGCCACAACAACGGTTGCCAGCGCACAGCAAAGCGCTAGCGATGGCGTGGCAGTCATTCAGGCGGCTCATCATAATGTTGCCAGTGATGCTACCGCTGCCAAGCAGGTGGCTGATACTGGTACAACGACTAATCAAAAAATTTATGTTCCCGGTCAAACAATAGCGGGTGATAGTGGTCAAGCTGCTCAATTTAAGGCACAAGTGACGGACCGGAGTGCGATTATGCAACAGGCAATCGATGCTGCGGCAACCAAGGGCTAAATTACAGCTGATCAACAGACCAGTTTGACTCAACAGTTACAACGAGTTGTGAATGCTGCTCAAACGGCTGGAACAGCGGCAACGACCGCCAATCAGATTTTGACGGCTAATCAAAAGTTGACGACTGATTTGGCCAGTGTCCAATATAACTTGGCAATTAATATCGCTAACTATCAACTGTTAGTTGCCTATAACGATGCTGACCAAGCGATTAATGATGACCCAACGTTAAGCAATCAGGAAAAAGCCGAGCAGGCCGAAATTGTCAATGTTCGTTGGAATACCGGTCAGCAAAGTTTGGTGGCTACAAAGGCAGTTGACGAAGTCGCCCAAGTTGCCGGCGATACAGTTGCAGCCATTAACCAGGTCCACCATGGTGGTCAGTCGGTTGAAGAACGGCTACCGAATTACACTGCTAAAATTCAAGCTGCAGCAGCACAGGTTGTTGCTCAAATCAACCAGGATAAAAGTCTTTCTCCGACCGGTCAAGCAGTGCTTGTGGAAGCGGTTCAAAATAACCGAGATTGGTACTTGCTTGAACTGCAGGGTGCTAAGAGTGTTGTTGAGGCCGAAGCAATGGTCCAAGATGATTTGAATGCGATGGCTTTTGGCCAGAACGCGACTAGTTCACTTGGTCAGGGTAAGGCCGAATGGTTTGCTTGCGTTTATAACGAGTTGAAAACAACGGACCAGTTGATTAATGGCTATTTAGCTTTGTCTGTTGCTGAAAAATCAGCCTTACTGCAAACAATGCAGTCACTGGTGACGACGACCAACAGTCAAATTAGCCAAGCCCAGACGCTAGATCAAACGGTACAATTGTTGCAAGAATTGATGCTGAATTTGACTAAGTTGAACTTGCAAGCAAGCAAAACGGATGCTGCTAATCGGTTGCAGTCGGTCTTCGAAACAACCAAGGCGGATATTACGTCTGACCGGTCATTATCTCATCAAGAGGTGCAAAATCAGATTCAGACGGCTCAAACCGCTTATGACCAAGCAAGTGCACAAGTGCAACAAGCAGGTGATTTGCAGGCAGTAGCGAATGCCTTGACAGCGGGCCAGGAGGACGTTGAAGCTAGTCATCAAGAACAAGCTGCTTTGAGTGAACAATTACCAAAGCTGAACCAGCAGGTCGATGATAACGTCAAGACAGCAACGACTACGATTAATCAAGATCAAACGTTGACTGCCACTGAAAATCAACAGCAGATTGAGACGCTTAACCAGAAGGCGTCAGATCTGAAAAAGACAATGGCCAATGCAGCTGATTTGCGCGAGGCTGATGAAGACCTGCAACCAGGTTTGGTCAGCCTAAATGGGGTCCACCAACCAGGTTTGGTCATTAGTGGTGCAACAGGACAAGCGGCTCAGTTGAAAAATCAGGTTTCGACTGCCAGTCAGCAAGAACAAGATCAAATTGATCAGGCGGCGACAAATGGTTTCATCACAACCGAGCAAAGGGATGTCTTGACAGCTGCTCTTCAAGCGGCCACAACTCAGGCACAGGCCGCAACCAACCAGGCTGAAAATGCCGATCAAATTCAGACGGCAAGTGCGGCTTGGCGAGCTGCCTTGGTTCAAAGTCAAACAGCTTTGGCTAAGGACATTGCCTTCCGCCAGTTGAAAGTTGCTCAGTCTCAGGCGGATGCAGCTATTGTTGCTGATGGCACTTTGAGTCAGCAAGAGAAGACTGCCCAACAAACGAGTTTGCGAGAAGTCGCAGTCAATTAATGACAGCCAAAACGCTGCCCAGGTGACTGGCACTAGCGAAACGGCTGTGCAAATTATTAATGGCGTTCATCATGGTGGTCAATCCGTGGCTGACCGGTTGTCCGACTTTAACCAGCAGATTGTTGCCGCTGCAACGGCTTTGGCGGCTAAAACAAAGCAGCAGCCAAACCTTTCGGTTGTTGGTCAACAGATTATTGTCCGGGCAATCACCGGCATGCAGGACTGGTTTGTCAATGAACTGAAGTCTGCTCAAACAGTTGTAGCGGCCGAAACGATGGTTCAAGACGATGTGACGGCTTTGACTTTGGGTCAACCAGCGCAGACACCAGTTGCTGAGGCCAAGGCTGACTGGGTATCCCGGTTGTACCAAGGATTGCAGGCTACGGACCAGACTATTCATGGTTATGAGAATTTGACTGACGATGATGTGGCTGATTTGATGAACCGGTTGGGTGAGCTGACCGATGAAACCAGTAACCAGGTCCAAGGAGGCGCATCGGCCACGGTTGTGACTGTAGCCTTGCAAAAATTCTTGGATGCTTTGCCAACCTTGACCTTCGATGCTAGCCAGCAGGATGCTGTTCGTCAACTGGAACAGACGGGAACGGTTACTCAACAAGCAATTAGTGCTGACCGCACATTGTCAGATCAACAAGTACAAAATCAGCAACAAGCAGCCAATACTGCTCTTGACCAAGCCATCCAGGCGGTTAAGGCGGCACAGGACTCCGCTGCAATGGCGCAGGCTTTGGCGGATGGCCGCACCGCTGTTGAAAACGCTCACCAAGAGCAGGGCGATTTGGGTCAGCAGTTACCAAAGCTGAACCAGCAAGTTGATGAGGTTGCTCAGCAGGTTGTATCAGCAATCAATCAAGATCCGACATTATCAGTTGACGAGAAACAACAGCAGATTAAGGCCGTTCAGCAACAGGCGAAAGACTTGAAGAATGAACTGGAAAATGCAGTTGATCCACGCGCAGCCTACCAAGACCTTGACAGGGGTCTTCAAAAACTACCGACGATTCACCAGACCGGCCAAGCAATTGTGGGGCCAGATGGTCAAGTAGCTAAGTTTGAAAAACAAATTCAAGCTGCTAGCCAGCAGATGCAAGAACAAATCGATCAGGCGCTTCAAAGTGGTTTGATTACACAAGATCAGCACCAAGTGTTGACCACAGCAGTTCAGCACGCGGTCGCAAAAGCCAATGATACCGCCAGCCAGGCAACGAGTGCTGACGAAGTTAATGCTGGAAGCGCTGCCTTGGCGACTGATTTGACGACTGTTCAAACCAATTTGGCAAAGGATAGTCAAACTACCAAGTTGTTCGCAGCTCCAGAGGCAGCCAACCAGGCCATCGATCGTGACGCTTCATTGAGCGGTCAGGAGAAGGCCCAACAAAAAGCAGCTGTTCAGATAGCTGTCACGGCTGGATTGCAGGCCATTCAGGATCAGCAAGATAGTACACAAGTGGTGGCCGCTGGTGATCAGGCGATTACCAGTGTTCAGAATGTTCACCAATCTGGCCGAGCTGTGGCTGATCGTTTAGCTGATTTTGACCAACAGGTAATGGCAGCTGCTGCAACATTGGTTGATTCTATTCACCAAGAAAAGCAAATGTCAGTCGCAGGACAACAGGTGCTGATAGCAGCTGTTAATGATATGCGCGATTGGTTCTTGAGTGAACTGACCACAGCCAAGGACGTTGTTTCAGCCGAGACAATGGTTGAAGATGATGTGACGGCTTTGACCTTCGGTCCAGCCAAGCAGACGTCAATTGCACAAATGAAGGCCGATTGGGTCAAAAAGTTGTATCAAACTTTGCATTCGACTGTTCAGACCGTTGACGGTTATCAGCATTTGACTGATGACGAGAAGGCAGGCTTGATGATGCAGTTGACTCAATTGACACAACAGACCAATGCCGATGTTGCTTCGGCTGTGGATGGAAATCAGGTTGTGACTAGCTTGCAGCAGTTTGTGGCTAGCTTACGAACAATTGCTCTTCAAGCGAGTCAAGCGGATGCTCGCCAGCAATTACAGCAATTCTTGAACGCAACGCTGGCGTCAATTCAGTCTGACCGAACTTTGTCGGACTCGGATGTGCAAAATCAGTTAGAGGCTGCACAGACTGTTTATAGTCAAACGCTGGCTGCGATTGCCGCGGCTCAGACTGAGACAGTAGTGGCTGATGCTTTGGCAACTGGTCAGGCAAATATTCAGGCTGCCCATCAGGCAAAGCCTGATTTGAATGGACAACTGCCCGCGCTTAACCAGCGAATTGATACTGCTACAAAACAGGTTGTTGAGGAAATCAATCAGGATCCAACCCTTTCGAGCCAAGATAAGCAACAGCAAATTACTACTGCCAATCAAAAGTCGGACGCTTTGAAGGCGATTGTTGAAAAAGCAGCTGATCCAAGAGCAGCTGATCAAGCGCTTCAGAATGGTTTGCCAGGAATTAACGAGGTTCACCAACCGGGTCAAGCACTGAAAAACCAAGAACAAGTGGCCCTGCAAACAGTGGATGACGATGCGACAGCTGCTAAGCAAAAGTTGCCAGCCGGTCAGCAAGGCACCTTTGAATCGGCTATTGATGCTGTACGTCAGACGGCTGAAAAAGAGCTTGATCAAGCTCAGAACGCAGATGACATTCAGCAAGCCTTAGCGAAGTTTAAGCAGACGGTTGATAGTCTACAGGAGCAGGCAGTAGCAAAGGCTGAGGCCGAACTGGCCGCAGCTAAAAAGCAAGCGTTCGCAGAAATTAGCCATGCTGCCGATAGTGCTAAACAGGCATTGCCAGCTGGTCAAGGTTCGCAATTTGAACCAACTATTGATCAGGCCAAGCAAGAGGCTATGGATCAAGTTGAGTGGTCCAATGACCAACCGGCTATTGATGCTGCTTTGACTAAGTTGAACCAAAACTTGGAAGATATTCAACTGGGGGCGAAGGCTCAAGCTCAGGTTGAACAAGAAGCAGCTAAGAAACAAGCGTTCGCAGAAATTAACCATGCTGCCGATAGTGCTAAACAGGCGTTACCAGCTGGGCAAGACTCATCACAGTTTGCAAAGGACATTGATGAAGTCCGTCGGGCAGCTGAAAAGGACCTTGCTCAAGCGCAGAATGCGGATGATATTCAGCAAGTCTTAGCGAAGCTTAGGCAGACAATTGACGACTTGCAAAAACAGGCTGTGGCGAAGGATAAGGCCGAGGCTGAGCAGACGGCTGCGAAAGCCAAAGTTGAACAGGAAGCCGCTAAGAACCAAGCGGTAACGCAAATTGAACAGGCGGCCGATACTGCCAAACAGGCGTTGCCAACTGGTCAGGGTCCACAATTTGGGCCAGCTATTGACCAAGCCAAGCAAAAGGCAGTGGATGAAGTTGAGCGGGCCAATCATCAAACGGCCATTGATGCTGCTGTGACTGATTTTAACCAAAAGGTAAAAGATGTTCAGCAACAGGCAAAGGCTCAAGACCAGGTCGAACAGCAAGCTAAGAAAGAGGCAGATCAGGCAATCAACAATGCAAAAAAGCAATTGCCAGCAGATGAACAGTCTCAATTGATTAACAAAATTCAACCAGCCGAGCAGCAGTTCATGACTGCCTTGCAACAAGCACGGACGGTGGAGGATGTTCAGACCGCCTATCAGCAGTTCTTGGATTCTCTCGAGCAAATTAGCCAGCAAATCCAACAAGAGAACGTTCAACCAAGGGAGACACAGAGCAATCCTGTTGAGAATTCTGCAAGCCCAGAAACATTAATGGATAATTTGTTCCCTGCAAAAATTGCTCTACCCGATACTTGGGAAGTCGAACACTTAGACCAGCCGTTAACATTTTTGGCTGTAACGATGGCCAGTCTCTCGATTGGTTTGACTGGTGTTGGATTAAAATTGGGTCAACTAAAGGCAAGCGGAGGTAAAAATAAAACGGATAATCATTAGTTCAGTAGTCACGTGCAATCGTGATTTCTAATATAGACGGCCATTCTCGGAGTATTCGGGGATGGCCGTTTTTGATTGCCCTTTGTCCTAAGAGTAACGAGCTATTGAGGGTAGTTCATTACTCTTTTTTGATTTTCGCAAGAGCCAGCGCGATTTTTTGGCTATTGAACAGCCTCTTGAATACTCAAGATGTCGATTTGGCATAATCGGTCTGATTTTGTCCTCGTTAACCAAAAAATTTGTGTCAAAAATTGATTCTTTTTATAATGACGGCAGAAATAGGAAAAAAGACAAGTGAAATCAACGCCCCCCATTGTGGGTAGAGAGGAAGGTTGTCCTATGTACCATCAGAAGAAAAGATTGGGGTTGGCATTACTAGCACTCTTGTTAGCACCTGCTATGCTTGAAAGTGGTCTTCCCGTCGTGGCAGCGGAAAATCAGCCTACAAAGCAAGCCGCGAAAAAAGCAAACAAAGATCCAGCCGGTGTGAAGGGGATTTCTTTGGAATCCAATAGTCCCGAAGAACAAATGAAAGCGGACCATGAGCGGATTCGCCAGCAAGCCGATCAGAATTTTAAGGAGCGAGTGAAGGAACAGCTCAAAGCTAAGGGGTTACCAGTGCCTAAATCAGAAAAAGCATTGGCCGAAAGTCCGGTAACTTTGATGGTTGAGTTCGATCAACCACCAGCAGCCTTGAGGGTGGAGGGCGCAGCTAAGCAAGCTAC
The DNA here is from genome assembly GCF_016860625.1 of Fructobacillus tropaeoli. Taxonomy (NCBI): domain Bacteria; kingdom Bacillati; phylum Bacillota; class Bacilli; order Lactobacillales; family Lactobacillaceae; genus Fructobacillus; species Fructobacillus tropaeoli. Next base: position 82,083 of record NZ_BOJU01000002.1, on the reverse strand, counting down.
CACCACTGCCACGAGTTCGACAGTTAGCCAACACTCACGCTCTCGACGAGCAACGGAAGAGAAAAAAGTCGAGGAAGTGCGGGCTGCAAGCCGACAGGTACTCGCTGAACAGCGTCCTGCCCGGCAAGCGGTTGAAAAAATTGCTAAGAAAAAGGCTCAACACGAATTTGGCTATTTAACGAATACGATGTCGATTGTGGCGAAGGTCAAGGATTTGCAGGCTGTTCAGGCCGTTGCCGGCGTGAAACGTGTGACGGCCGCCAATATTTATCAACCCCAAGATTTGGCTGCTGATCAAATTGTGCAGGCTTCAACCGTATGGCATCAGCACCGTCTGAAGGGAGATAAAACGGTCATCGCGATTGTTGATACGGGTATTGATACTCATCATGAAATCATGCGGCTCGGCAAAAATGCCAAGAAGAAAATTAGCCAAAAAGAGGCAAAAGAAGCTATCAGCCACCTTGGTCATGGCCGTTACTCATCGGCTAAGATTCCATATTCTTACAATTATGCCGATGGGACGTCCAATACGGTTTTTGATTTAAATAAAAATTCGATGCATGGCATGCACGTTGCCGGGCTAGCAGCTGGTTATTCGGCCTTGCCAAATTTTGCTGGCTTTAATCAAAAGGCTTATGCCATCGGAACTGCCCCAATGCGCAGCTGTTAAATATGAAAGTTTTCTCGAATAATGGCGGTGGGGCCAGTAGCGACGATGTCATTGCAGCTGTCGAGGATGCCGTTTTACTCAAGGCCGATGTAATTAACCTTTCTCTGGGTTCTACCAGTGGGGACGTTGACCCAGATAGTCCGGAACAGCGGGCCGTGAATTTGGCGGCGCAAAAGGGGACCATCCCGGTTGTTGCAGCGGGAAATTCCGGCCTGTCTAGCTCCAATACTGGTCTCAACGTTGTCAATACACGCAAAACAAACGATACCGGAACGATTGACTCGCCAGGTGTGTCGCCTTCTGTTTTGACCGTCGCTTCATCAGACAACCTGGCCTATGATATCCCGGCCGATGGTCCGGCAAAACTGAGTCATCTTTCGTCCTTTTCGTCCTATGGTCCAACACCTGATTTACAGCTAAAGCCTGATATCACAGCACCTGGTGGTCGATTATTATCAAGCTTGAACGGTAACCGCTACGACTATAAGTCGGGCACTTCGATGGCGACGCCCGTGATGGCCGGGTCTGCTGCTCTGTTTGCCCAGTCATTGGGTGGTCGGGTACCGGCTGAAAAAATCAGTCAGCACATGAAGACGGCTTTGATGAATACCGCACGGCCGTTAGTGGATGAAAAGACATTAGCGATTGTTTCACCTCGTGTTCAGGGAGCGGGGTTGGCACAGGTTGAAGATGCGATTGACAGCCGGACGTCTCTAACGACTTCTCGAGGCGTTGCATCTTTGTCGCTAGGTGCCTTTGGCGAATCGAAACAATCCTTGCAGGTTTTCTTAGAAAATCAGACTGATCAAGAGCAGAATTTCCGTTATCAGGCTGATCATCGTGTTTGGACGGATGGTTCGGTACCGGGAAAGCCAGCGACAGATAAGCGGATTTCGGGCGCTGATTTGTCAATATTAGGGTCAGATACAGTCGATCAAGCGCCAAACGGTGAAAAGACGGTAATTAAGGTACCGGCCCACCAACGAGTGGCGGTGAACTTTGGCTTGACTTTGCCCGAGCGCGCTAAGAATGGCTTTGTTGAAGGCTATCTGCAATTTAAGGCGGTCGATTCTGCTGGTCGTCTGCTAAAAAAGGGTGGTCAGCAACTATCCATGCCATACCTTGGCTACTATGGTGATTGGCAAAATCAGCAAATTTTTGACCGGCCAGCCTGGGATCCCGATTCCTACTTTGGCCAGTCGACCCTTGTTGACTCCAACAAAGTGCCGTTGGGCCTGAACAAAGCAGGGACGATTATTCCAGAAAATATTGCGATTTCACCGAGTCAGGGGGCTGTTAACAAGCAGGCGCAGCCATTGGTTAATCTATGGCGCAATGCCCACCACGTTGTCGGTGAAATTTATCAGCACGATCCGACCGATTCTCGGTGGGCCAACCAACAGCCACTACGAACGGTTAGCATTGATGCAGACATATTGAAGTCCTATTATCAACGGGGCAAGGACCAATTTACGTCCTATGACGCTGGTGGTAAAGGCTGGCGTGGTGATATTTGGAATCCCAAAGCAGGGCACAACGAGTCGGCTTTGGATGGTCAATATTATTACCAGATATCCGCAGAGGCGGTTAGTGGTCGACTGAATGATGGAATTGGTGGTCAAGCTGTTCGCCAACGCTTAATCTTGCCGATTAAAGTCGATGGCCACGGCCCAGTGATTGCTAATCCCCAGTTCCAAATGAAAAATCAGTCAGCGAAAGCGGAAAAAGGAATTATTTTGGCAGCTGATTTGACGGATGAATTGAGCGGGATTGACGCTTTCGGCCGAGTTGGACTCGTCGTTAATGGTGTTTTGACGATTGTTGATCAGCCACTGCAAGAGAATCACCAAGTTCATCAACGCCTATCGTTATCCTTAAGTTCTGACCAAATCCAGGCGTTCCATGCGGACCAAAGTAACCAGGTTCGAATTTTAGCTTTTGATAATGCCGGAAACCTGACGGGTCAATCCTTTACGCTGCCTGGTTCGGGGACTACTGCTTCAGCAAACAACTCCTCGTCGGAATCGAATTCTCCAGCAAAGGGAATAACAGCAGGTCAGCCGGAAGTGGGCGAGGTTGGTCCTAGTCCAGTTGGTAAAGCACTGACTGGGACGGGCAAGAAGGAACCTGCCGCAGAGGGATTACTGGATGGTGTTAAGAAGCCAATCATCACATTCGATCATGACGTGAATTTTGAGTTCAATATGGTGACGGCGCAAACAAGGTATTATGACCAGCAGACACAAAAGCTCACGATTAGCGGGCACTTGCGAAAACCGGTTGGCCAGCTTTTGATTGGTGAAAAGCATGAAAAGCGCCTAGCGGTGGCGGTCGATCCAAAGACGTTGGCTTTTTCAACTGTTGTTGAAGCCAAAGCCAATGCGAAGACGGCAGTTCCAATTCAAATTAATGCTGGTGGGCGGACCTTAGTTGATGGTGGCTTGCAGTTCTACGTTGATACCAGTTTACCGGAGTTAAATCTTTTTAACGAAAGCACGCTGGCGCGACTAGATGATGGGACTTACCAGGTTAAAACCAATCAGGAGACCTACCAACTTAGCGGGCAAGCAGGCGATAACTATGATGGTTATCAACTAACGATTAATGGCGATATGGTTGCCACTAAGCCGTTTAGTCTGATTTTTAACCAAAATACTACGGGTAGGTTGACGAAGTTTTCAGTGCCTCTTCACCTAACTAAAGGCGATAATCGGTCGATTTTAGCTATTCGTGATGCTGTTGGTAATCAGACTAAAAAGAAATTAAATGTCCGCTATTATCAAACAAATTTGCCAGTACCAACCGTTACAAAAGATGGTAGCGGCGTTATTCAGCGCTTTCCACTGTTACTAACAGCAAAAGCGAATCTGCCGGCGGACAACCCGAGCGATAACGAATTGACGGTTATGTATTCTTTGAATCAAGGTCAGCAATGGCAAAAATACCAGGGTGATTTGTCAATTCGAGAAAATAAAACGGTTCGGTTCAAAACGGTCGATGCGTATGGGAATCAGTCGCAGGTGGTGACAGTGGTTGTTAATGAATTTTCACCAGTTCAGAAGGACCAAACAGCGGTTACCAGTCCGCGACCATTAAGGCCAGTTAATAAAGTTTCGTGGCCGACACTCAACCGCCACAGGTCCCAAGACCAACGAAATCATTATTGGAGCCACCATTCACCTTATTTTTCTTCTGGAGGTATGAGCGACCATGGTTGGGATAGCTTTGGACCAAAGATGGGCTGGGGCAATTTTAACCAAAACGGGGGTTGGGAAAACTGGAAAAAGCATCTGTTCTCGCAAACAATCCATGCTTGGCACCAAAATTTTCATCAATTTAACTGGGGCAAGCATACCATGCACAGCCATTGCTAATAATGGTAACAATAAAAGGAGGTGGTGAATAAAAACATATTTAAAAGCTATTTACAAATAATGTTCACTTATAAGTACACTTAACAAAAACGCTTAATTAATCTTGGAAGAAGGTAAATCTGTTTGATTTGCCTTTTTTCGTGTATAATCAAACTAATTTTACTAATTTAGAAAGAGAAGGGTTTTGCCATGGCGGAGAAGAAAACGGGACGGGGAATTTTGTATGCGGTGACCGGTAGTGTTTTCTGGGGAGCGTCCGGCACGGTGGCACAAGCCCTCTTTGCTAATAGTCAAATCTCGCCATTATGGTTAGTCGGTGTTCGTTTGTTGTTGGCTGGCCTTTTATTGCTAGCATGGTATGGCTTGGCAAGTAAGCAATCTCTGTTTTCCATTTGGAAAAATCAGCGGTCGGCGACCTTTCTTTTGCTCTTTGCCTTCTTAGGAATGTTGCCATCGCAATTGTCTTATTTTATGGCCATTCATTATGGCAATGCACCAACGGCGACAGTCTTACAATTTTTGGGGCCAATTTTTATTATTTTGTATCTCACGGTTCGTAGCCATGCCTTGCCACGGCGGTTGGATTTGATTTCGGTCATCGTTGCCTTGGTTGGAACCTTCTTACTAGTAACGAGTGGTAACCTGACGAGACTCTCACTGGCACCGCTAGCCCTATTTTGGGGTTTGGCAGCTGGCTTGAGTCAGGCATCCTACACGCTGTTGCCAAAAGAACTCTTGGCCAACTTTGATGGTCGCCTGGTCGTTGGCTGGGCGATGACGCTCGGTTCGATTCCGTTTTTTCCAATTTTGTTCAGCCATTCATTGAAGTCGATTTCGCTAGTCGGTGGTGGGCAGATTACTTTTATCGTTATTTTTGGAACTATGTTGGCTTATTTGTTTTATATTAATAGCCTTCAGGACCTTCAGCCAGCCACAACCGGGATGTTAAGTTCTTTTGAGCCCCTAACGGCGACATTCTTAGCAGTTGCTTTCTTGGGGACGAGCTTTACGGCTATTCAAGTTCTTGGTGGTTTGTTTGTTCTCTCAACGATTTTCCTCCAGTCAATCCCGACAAAGGCAGCATGACTGTGTTAAAATACCAATAAGAAAAATGCCTTCTATCTTAACTTTAACTGAAAGGGGTGGCCACTATGACAAAGATTCAGTTGCAAAATCACCCTGGGGTGACGTTGGTTTCCGCTCGAGTTGAGATGGCGGAAGAAATTTATACGGTTGTGGACCAAGACCGCGAGCATATTGGCCAGTTTTTACCTTTTGTTGATCAAACGGAGGTTGTCCAAGATACGCTGACCTATCTTGAGTCACAATTAAAAATCAGCGAACCGGGTAAGGAGCTGATTTTTACTATTCAAAAAGCTGGTCAAATCATTGGGATGATTGAGTTGCATCATTATTCAGCAATGGATCGGCGAGCAGAGCTGGGCTATTGGTTGACCAAGGCCTATACGAAGCAGGGAATTATGACGGCGGCAGCCAAAGCGCTTTGCGACTATGCATTTCAGGTGGTGGGCCTGCACCAAATTATTGTTTTGGCCGATGTTGAGAATCCTGGATCAAACGGTGTGATTCGTTCTGCCGGCTTTACTTACCTGACAACGCATCCGGATTACTCATATCGGGCGGGCACATATCACGATATGAATGTTTATTACCGTTTGGCTAATGAATAGCCATTATTCAAAGTAAAAGGAGAAAAGCACTATGACAATTCAACTTGTTGGCTTCTCATTCTGATAACAGAATGGGATTGAAGCCTTTTCAGCCCCATTCAACGTGCACAGCATTCGAATGGAGAAACTGAACAATGAACTTTAAATTAATTCGTAATTTTGCAATTATTTCCCACATTGACCATGGCAAGTCAACGTTATCGGACCGACTCATGGAGGAAACCAAGACGGTTTCTGACCGAGAAATGACGCCCCAGTTGTTGGACAGCATGGGGGTGGAGCAAGCGCACGGCGTGACGGTCAAGTCACGGACGGTGCAAAATACTTATCGGGCCAAGGATGGTCAAGATTACCAGTTGAATCTGATTGACACACCGGGTCACGTTGACTTTAACTATGAAGTCACGAAAAGCCTATCAGCAACCGATGGCGTCATCCTTTTGGTTGATGCAACCCAGGGCGTGCAAGCACAAACGGTTGCGAACTGGCGGTTAGCCCATGAATTGGGACTGCCGATTTTACCGGTCTTAAATAAAATTGATGCTGCGAGTGCTCAAATTGATGAAAGCGAAGAGCAAATCAGACAGTTGGACCCAGCTTTGGCCGAGCGAAAGATTTACCATATTTCAGCCAAGACGGGCTTGGGAATAGCGGACCTTTTGGAGGCGATTGTTCATGAATTGCCGGCGCCGGTCGGTAATGAAAACAGTCCCCTCAAGGCCCTCGTCTTTGATTCCGAATATGATGCCTTTCAAGGGGTGATTGCCCAGGTCCGAGTGATCGATGGCACCCTGAAAAAGGGTGCCGCACTTCAATTGATGGCCAATGGTCAAAAGCTGTTGGCCAAAGAAGTTGGTATTTATCGGCCAAACCGGGTGCCGGTTGACGAATTGACCGCCGGTGAGGTCGGCTATGTCGTTACCGGGATTAAAGATCCCAAGCAGGTGACTGTTGGGGATACGTTGACGAGCCAAAACCAACCAACTAAAACGGCCTTGCCTGGTTACCAGCAGAGTCAGCCGGTTGTTTATGCCGGCATTTATCCAGTTGACGACTACAATGCTTTACAAGAGGCCTTGCAAAAATTAGCTTTGAATGATACCTCCCTTGTATTAACAGATGAGCAATCCGAAGCGATGGGACCAGGATTTCGGGCTGGTTTCTTGGGGATTTTTCACCTACAAATCATTAAAGAACGCCTTGAAACCGAGTTTGGAATCGAGGTTGTCGTTACTGCCCCAAACGTTTCTTACCGGGTACAAGTGGCACAAAAGGGCCAGGACATTCAGACGGTGACAGTGACCAATCCGACCAAGTTTCCTGATTTTGACCAAATTTTGGCCGTTGAGGAACCGGTGGTCAAGGCGACCATCATGACGCCAAGTGATTCGGTTAACCAGCTCATGAAATTAGCGGATGATTATCGTGGCATTTTTATGGACATGGGCAACCAGGGCGATTACGTCCGCTTGGTCTATCAAATGCCTTTGTCCGAAATTGCCTACGATTTCTTCAACCAATTAAAATCGTTGTCACATGGTTATGCTTCGTTTAGTACGGAAGCCATTGGCTATCAGGAAGCTGATTTGGTCAAGGTCGACGTGCAGGTTAACTATGCTCAGGTCGATGCGCTAGCCTTTGTGACCCATCGCTCACGGGTGGCCGAGCAAACGCAACAATTGGTCCACGAATTGAAAATGACGATTCCAAGGCGCCTTTATCCGATGCCGGTTCAGGCGTTGGTGGAGGGCCGGGTGGTTGCCCGTGTTGATGTGCCACCTCTGCGTAAAAATGCTGCGGTCAATGGTCAGGCACGGAGCATCTCGAAGAAGCAGGCGCTGCTTCGTCGTCAAAGTGCGAACAAGCGTCAGGCGGCTCAGTCCGATATTGAATTACCACAAGCCGTTTTTAATGCTTTACTTTCACTAAAATAATTAAAAATCAGCCCCAGCGCAGTCCGCGTTGGGGCTTTTTATACTAAATTATGTTTTTTCTTTAGAATGAAGATGCAAAAATAATCAAGATATTCGTAAAAAAAGGTCCAGATAACTGTTTATTTTTAATATTTAAATAAAAATTTGATAATTTTTGAACTAAATTGACTTTTATTGTTTTAAAGCATAGACTGAAAATTGTAATATTAATAAAAAAGAAGGAAAATTTAAAATGAAAAAACATGGTGCTGACATCGTCACAGATTCCCTGGTGAATCACGGGGTTGATCTCGTTTTTGGAATTCCGGGAGCGAAGATTGATCGTTTGTTCGAGACACTGGAGCACCCACAACCTGGACAACGGGTACCGAAGTTGATTGTGACTCGTCATGAGCAAAATGCCGCCTTTATGGCCCAGGCTTTTTCGCGAATTACCGGCAAGACTGGGGTTGTGATTGCAACATCTGGTCCTGGGGTCGGTAACTTGGTAACGGGTTTGATGACTGCTAATGCCGAAAGTGATTCAGTTTTGGCCATCGGGGGTCAGGTTCCTCGTCGTGACTTGTATCGGTTGACGCACCAATCGACAAATTCGGCCGCTTTGTTTCAAAGCGTGACCAGGTTTAGTTCTGAGATTCAAGATCCAAACAATATTTCTGAGATTATCGCTAATGCCTTTGCGGCAGCGAACGGAACGAAGCGGGGAGCAGCCTTTGTTTCTTTGCCACAGGATGTCGATGATGTTGAAGTGACCAGCCCTGCATTGCCAGTTGTCAACCAACCACGCCAGGGGGCAGCGGCCTTAACTGATTTAGACTGGTTGGCTGAACAAATTAAGGTAGCCAAGTTGCCTGTTTTGCTTGTTGGTGCCCGCGGTTCTGATGATGACACGGTAGCGGCCTTGCATACATTATTAAAGCAAACGCCGTTGCCTGTCGTTGAGACCTTCCAGGGCGCTGGTGTGATTTCCCGTGAATTGGAGGCTCAATCATACTTCGGTCGGGTCGGTCTCTTCCGTAACCAGACAGGGGACAAGTTGCTCAAGCAATCTGACCTGGTTGTGACGGTTGGCTACGATGCCATCGAGTACGAGCCACGGAATTGGAACAAGGAAAACGATTTGAAGATTGTGGCAATGGATGTCGCACCGGTTCAAATTGACAACAACTTTGTACCCACGCGCCAATTAGTTGGTAATTTGGCTCAATCATTGACGCTTTTGACGGAGAAGGTGGCGGGTTATCAGGTGCCGGCTGGAAGTCAGGGCACTTTGCAAGAGTTAAAGGCTGATTTGAAGGCGTCGGATGAACCATCTTACACGCCGGCACAAGCCAACTTGAACCATCCACTGAATGTCATCAAGGCTTTGCAAAATCACGTGACCGATGACATGACGGTTTCGACTGATATTGGCTCACATTATATTTGGATGGCCCGTCACTTTAAGTCATACGTCGCTCGTCACTTCTTGACGTCTAATGGTATGCAGACACTTGGGGTCGGCCTTCCTTGGGCAATGGCGGCTGCGATGGTTCGTCCGAATGCCAAATCAGTTTCCGTGTCTGGCGATGGTGGCTTCTTCTTCTCCGCAATGGAATTGGAGACGGCTGTCCGTTTGCAATTGAACACGGTGCATATCGTTTGGAACGATAATGCTCATTACGACATGGTCAAGTTCCAAGAAGAAATGAAGTATGATGGCCAAACCGCCGGTGTCGACTTTGGTAATATTGATATCGTGAAGTATGCCGAAGCCTTTGGTGCTAAGGGGCTGCGGGTTGAAACGCCAGCTGACCTTGATGCCGTTTTGACGGAAGCCTTTGCAACAGAAGGACCGGTTGTTGTTGACGTACCAGTTGATTATTCACACAATTTTGAATTAGGATCTCAGTTGATTGAATCTGAGGGCTAATGTTGGTTCGGTTATCGTTCAAAATACCCTTTCGGTTGAACGCACGCCGGCCTCAAACCTTCCTTAATAACAAAAACCTTTCAGAAATGTTTTTCTGAAAGGTTTTTTGTTTGATGGTGGAATAACGGCCCGCAGGCCAATGCTGATTTTACTGCTGGTTGGCTAACCAAGCTGGTAAGACAATTTGGTCAATTAATTCTTCGGGGTCAGGCGCTTGTTGGGTAGCGATAAAAGAGTAGTAGCGCCGAATATTACCCAAGAGCATTAAGACTTCTTTGCTGGGAACTTTCTTTAATTCACCGCGCTTGATGGCCCTAGTAGCCAACAAAGTTCCGAGCTCGATGGCACCTTCCTCCGCTTTTTTCAAAAGGTCATCATTGATAGTTTCACCGTTGACGGCTTGGTAGAGTGTAAATTTAATTAAATATTGGTTGATTCGTTCATGCAGGCCTTCGATTTGCCTGGCGTTTTCAATCAGGTCGCCACGCAGGCTACCAGTATCGGGAAAGGATTGCATATCCAAATCCTCTGGAAATCCAGAATTTTCGTGTGCCCAATGGTGGACGGCATCTACTAAGAGGGCAGATGGTGAGTCCCAACGGCGATACAAGACACTGCGGGATGTTTTGGCGTAATGCGCAACATTTTTAAAAGTGACTGCATCAATGCCCTTTTGATCAAAGAGACGTAGTGCCACTGCGTAAATTGTCTGCTCGAGGGCTAACCCACGTTTTCTTGTTTGCGTTTCTTTTTCCATAAAAATAGTTTAACACAAAAAATAAGGAACATTATGTTTCTTATTGACTTTTAGTTAGCAGTCGAGTATATTAATCAGCGGATTGAAATAGAGAACAAATTGTTCCTTATTTCCTCAAATAAACTAAACAGAGTGGAAATGAAAAATGGAAATTAAAAAAATACGCAATGTTGCGCTAATTTTGGCTTTTGGCCTTTTGGCGCCCATGCTTGATACGACCATGACTAATATCGCCATTAATGATATCGGTCGTGATTTGCATACCACGCTATCGAATGTGCAGTGGATTATTACGGCCTACGTTTTGGCTACGAGTATTGCTGTTCCATTCTCTGGCTGGTTAACGCAGCGCTTTAATGGGAAATACGTTTTTTTAGCAGCACAGATTTTCTTTGGTTTGTCTTCGGTGGGGGCGGCGTTGAGTCATGATATCAATGCTTTGATTCTGTACCGAATCGTCCAAGGTTTTGCGGCCGGCTTGATCATTCCGTTGGTCACAACGATGCTGGTCAATATTGCGCCACGTGAACATTTGCAAAAGCTGATGATGGTGGTCATGCTGCCCATTATGGTTGGTCCCATTTTCGGTCCAATTATTGGGGCCCTTGTTGTTGAATATGGTAATTGGCAATGGATTTTTTGGATTAATGTGCCGATTATGATTATTGCAGCCGGTTTGAATTTTTGGAAGGTGCCGGATATTCCGGCTCTGAATAAATCAGCCCGCATCGATGCCTTCGGTATTGCCTTGCTGGGCTTGGGTTCGGCGGCCGTTATTTATGGCCTTTCCCGTGCAGGCGATTTAGCCAGCTTTAACAATGCTGATACCCGTCTCTATGTGACTGCTGGTTTGTTGGCCTTTGTTGTCTACTGGATTTGGGGCCGGTACAAAAAGGATCAGGCGGTCTTACCACTTGCTTTGTTTAAGTCACCGGTTTATTCAGCGACGACGATTAACTTGGTCTTGGCTGGGATGGTCACCAATGGACCGATGCTGATTTTGCCATTGTACTTCCAGCAGGGGCGGTCGATGTCTGTCTTGGAAACGGGCCTTTGGCTACTGCCCCAAGGAATTGGGATGTTGTTGATTCGTCCAATTTTATTGAAATTACTCGATCGCGTTGGTGTCCGTTATGTAGTTTGGTTTGCGCTTTCATTGGCACTAATTGGGACAATTCCGTTTGGCTGGATTAACGCTAGCACGAATATGGGGATTGTCAGTGCCGTGCTCTTTGTTCGTGGTCTTGGGGTCGGTGGCGTGATTATGCCACTGATGACGACGATTCTCTTGGGTATGGAAAAGGAATTGATTCCGCAGGCCAATATTGGCGCACGGATTTTCCAAAACGTTGGTGGCGCCTTCGGTTCAGCATTGGTAGCGACTGTCGTTGCTGCCTATGTTTCAACACACCGGGTCCTTGGTGCTAACATTGTTGCTTATCAACACGCCTTTTGGTGGTCGATGGCCATTACCGTTGTGATGTTTATTCCAGCAATCTTTTTGCCAAAGCAAGTTGAGCCAAAGGGTTAAAGCGCTAACGCAATTGAAGTGTAAAGAAAAAGTATCTGCCAGTTTGTCTGACTGATTTTAAATCAGTGAGGTACTGGCGGATACTTTTTGTGTTGGTTGAAATTTGTCTGGCTTAGTTTTTAGCTGGTGCAACAGCTCCTTGGACTTTTGCTAAAACAGCGCGGGCGATTGGGCCAACCACTAAAATTTGCATTGGTAAGGCCAAAAGCAGGTTGAAAAGCCAAGCCTTTGGATAGGCGGACAGTGAGTGACCGTTGATTAAAACACCGAAGAGAGACATGCAAGTAACCATGCCCAAAACCATCAGCGTGGAAATGGTCAGAGGAATTTGAAGGCCATCAGTTGCTTTGAAGCGGGGGACGATGTGCTTGAAAGCTAGCATCTTAGCCAAGGGACCGACGAGGAAACCGTCGCAAACCATGGCGACGATTAAAGCGATAGGGTAGCCGACGATGACTTCGTGCCAGAAACCATCCGTTAGTCCCTGAGCGAGGTAAATATTGTAAATGGACATACCCAAGACCATCAGGCCGGCCATCATCAACATGAAAATTAGTTCTTCTTTAAAATTACGTGGCATTTATCAATGCTCCTTTTCTTATTAATTCCAACTTAGCATATAAAATTTTTTCTCGTAAGTAAGGATTTGATGAGAATTAATAGAAAAGCGGGTAGAAGTGAGGGGTGTCAAATGTTCAATCTAAATTAATGACTTATTTTGTTCAAATGGGTGGTCAATACTAGAAAAATGAAATGGGGAATGATGCCCTGGATTCACTGTCAGTGGGGTGATGGTCGGAGTTGCAATCGTTTGTTAGTTTTTTTGATGAACAGTATTCTAAATTGGTATTTAGAAAACAGTCGGCATCAAAGTGATGACAAATATCCGATTTCCTGTTATGCTGTAATTACTTTGGAATGTTATTGCAATCATATTGCGGTAAATTCGTTGATTTTTACAGGAGTTTTACATGAAGGCAGCTGTTTGGCATGGAGCCAAAGATATCAGAATTGAAGAAGTGAATCTTAAACCACTGGCCAGCGATGAAGTAACGATTAAGGTGGCTTATGCTGGGATTTGTGGCAGTGATCTTCATGAATACCAAGAAGGACCAGTCTTAATTCCAACGACTTTCCCTGATCCATTGACAAATGAAGCGGCACCGATTGTTCTTGGTCATGAATTTTCAGGAGTGGTTGAAGCTGTTGGACCCGATGTTTACGATTTTCAGGTGGGCGATCACGTGGCGGTCAATCCTGCAATTACCAAGCGAGAATCCCCTGACGACGTCGATGTTTATGATGGTTATAGCTTTATTGGATTGAGTAAGGATGGTGGTCTAGCGCCCTATGCGAACGTTTCGGTTCAAAACCTTTATCATTTGCCACAGACCTTTTCGTTAAAATCAGCCGCAGTAATGGAACCAGCAGCTGTTGCCGTTCAAGCAGTCAAGGAAGCGGACCTGGCTTTTGGCCAGACTGTGGTCATTTTTGGTGCTGGTCCAATTGGTGTTTTGTTAGCAGAGGTCGCTCGTGCCGCAGGTGCTTCACGGATTGTTGTTGTTGACCTAGCAGAAGTTCGTCTGCAAAAGGCTCTTGAAATGGGGGCGACTGACACGGTCAATGCGAGTCAAGTTGTGGATGTTGAACAAAAAATTGCTCAGATTTTGCCAGACGGAGTGGATGCATCTTTTGAGGTGGCGGGCGTTCAGGAAACCTTTGACCAAGCAGTTGCTGTAACGAAACCGCGTGGCTTTGTTGTGGTGGTTTCGATTTTTCCGCAGCCAATTCGTTTAGATATCCGTGAGCTCATGAATGCGGGTGTGCGGATTGCGACTTCCATTGCTTATTCACGCCAAACTTTTCAACAAACGGTTGATTTAGTAACCAATGGCCAACTCAAGGTCGAACCGCTAATTACTTCTGAGATTCGCTTAGCTGATTTTTTGAAGAAGGGGTTATTACCGTTAATCGATAATCCATCTGAAGAAAAAATCTTGGTGAACTTAACCAAAAGCAAATAAATCGTGCGAAAAAGCTTTCAACGATGAAAGCTTTTTTGTTTGTTCTAAGGTGAGGGAGAATGTTTAGATATTAGTTACTGTTTTCACATTTATTTGTTCGATAAAAAACAAAATCAGCATAAAAACAGTATTTTTACTGATAAACAGTGTTATACTGTACTTGTATCATGATATAAAGTTCACAATAATCAACTAACACTGGTTAGTTAATGGAAAGAGGTTGGTCATGAAAGCAGCTATTTGGCACGGTAAAAAAGATGTACGGGTTGAGGAAACTGATTTACCAGAGCCTAAAGAAAATGAAGTCCGGGTCAAGGTGGCCTATGCTGGTATTTGCGGTAGCGACCTGCATGAATATCTAGAGGGGCCGGTTTTTATTCCGACGGAGTTTCCTGATCCCTTAACTGGAGGGCAGGCACCTATCACAATAGGGCACGAGTTTTCTGGTCAAATCGATCAGCTTGGTGCAAACGTCCATGATTTCCAAATTGGCGACCATGTGTCCGTTAACCCAACGATTACCAAGGGTGTGCTACCCGATAATGTCGATGTCTACGATGGTTATAGCTTTATCGGACTGAGCACGGATGGTGGTTTTGCTGGTTACGTCAATGTCCCAGTTGAAAACTTGTATCCATTACCGAAGGATTTTTCCTTGAAATTAGCAGCGGTCATTGAGCCAACTGCGGTTGCTGTGCAAGCGATTAAGGAGGCCCATCTCACCTTTGGACAAACCGTTGTGATTTTTGGTGCTGGTCCAATTGGCGCGATGGTCACAGCTGCTGCGAAAGCGGCCGGTGCAACCAAAATTGTCGTTGTTGATTTATCGACCATTCGGTTGCAAAAAGCACTTAAAATGGGTGCTACGGATATTATTAATCCAAGTGAGGTCAGCGATGTCGTGGCGGCGGTCCGTCAGATACTACCGGAGGGGGCAGACACTAGTTTTGAAATTGCTGGTGTGCAAGCAACTTTTAATCAAGCCATCAAAACGACAAAAGCGCGTGGTTATATGGTCGTGGTTTCCATTTATGCTCATGCTATCCAATTTAATCCGATGGCGTTAACGAATAGTGGGGTCAATTTAACTTCGACGATTGCCTATTCACGGCAAACTTTTCAGCAGACGGTGGACCTGGTAACAAGTGGCCAAATCAATGTGGCGCCGATTATTACTAATGAGATTAAATTAGACGATATTATCACGGATGGTTTTGATGTTTTGACAACCGACCAATCGCAGGCGAAGATTTTAATTAACCTAACGCAGGAAAAATAAGGCTTGTATCAGCCATTAACCAATGATTAATCAGAAACATTTCCAAATTTGGGAATGTTTTTTTATTTTCCTGTTTACAAATGTAAACTATCGAGTTATACTAATTGTGTTGTTTACAAATGTAAACACGATTTGTTTTGATGAACGGAGGACAGGATTATCATTAACATCACTGATACCGAACAAGCGGTTATGCGGATTATTTGGACGAAGAAACGGGCAACGGGTCGTGAAATTGTTGAGGAAGCCCAGTTATCGCATGACTGGTCAGCTTCAACCATTAAAACGTTAATTCGGCGTTTGACGGATAAAGACATGATTGCAGTCGACAAATCAGAAAAGGTCTTTACCTACGTACCAGTTGTGGCTGAAAACGAGGCAACCGACTATAACGCGAACCGGTTCTTTGATTCCGTTTGTGATGCCTATAAGGGGACGCTCTTAACGGCACTCATCAAAGAAGAACCATTAAGCAAAACGGATATTCAAAATATCCGGGCGATATTAGATGAACGCGAAGCAAGTGCTCCTGACCAGGTTGCTTGTCATTGCCTTCATGAAGATGATGATTCTTGCGCAATGGTCCACCATTAAAACAAAAACTGACGAACTAACAGGCGGTGTTCGCAAAAACAAAAATTGGGAGTATTTTATGGATAAAATTTTGGTTATGGTGGCTGGCCTAGCGGCAATCGCCTTTATTATTTGGTGGTTCTTTGGTCAACATAAGGTTGAAAGTCAGGCAGCCGATCTTGATGACAACCAGCAAACAATCGACATTCAAGTTGATGGTGGCTATTCACCTGAACATATCGTCTTGAAGCAGGGCGTACCAGCGACCTTAAACTTCACTCGTACCGATCCTTCTGGCTGTTTGGACCACGTGGTTTTTGCTGATTTTGGCATTAATCAGGAGTTGCCGCAGGGACAAAAGGTGTCGCTGAAAATTAATACCGACCAACCAGGTCAATACCAATGGGCTTGTGGCATGGATATGTTCCATGGCCAGGTAACCGTTGAATAGAAGTTTTCATATCAAGACAAAATTAATAAGTTTACGTATAAAAAAGGAGATAATCATGGCAGAAAAAGTAGAACAAACAGTAACAGTTGACGGACAATATCAACCAAACGTGGTAACTTTCCAAAAGGGTGACCAAGCAACCTTAACTTTTAAGCGCGTTAGCGAAAGTGGTTGTTTAGACACTGTTCAGTCACACGACTTTGGCTTTCAATCAAAGTTGCCATTAAACGAAGAAATCAGTTTTACTATTCCAACTGGCCAGACCGGCGAATTTGAATTTGCTTGTGGCATGAACATGGTCAAGGGGAAGGTTATTGTGCAATAAGGCAATTTAATTGAGTTAAGAGGTATAAAAACACATGCAAAAATTGACAACCAGCCGGCGCTTTATTATTGCTTTGATTTTTTCGGTGCCGATGCTCGTTAAGATGGTTTTGATGCCCTTGGGCTTTCACCTGCCGGGTGGCACCATTACAGAATTTGGGCTGACGACGATTGTCATGGCGGTTTCTGCCGCACCATTTTTGAAGTCATCCTGGTCATCCTTTAAAAAGCACCACTCCAACATGGATACCCTTGTTGCGATTGGGACAATGACGGCTTACTTATATAGTATTTATGCAATGCTTGTTGGGCAGCCAGTCTTCTTCGAAGGAGCGGCCTTGGTCGTAACCTTTATCCTGCTGGGACAAGTTTTTGAGGAACGGATGCGTAAAAATGCTTCTAGTGCCGTTGAAAAGTTGTTAGACCTTCAGGCGAAGGACGCTATCGTCATCCGTGACGGGCAAGAAGTCACAATTCCATTAGACCAAGTAGTCACTGGCGACTTAATCAAAGTCTTACCTGGACAAAAAATTGCCGTGGATGGGACCATTGTTGATGGTCAGTCAACGGTCGATGAATCAATGGTAACTGGGGAAAGTATGCCAGTCGAGAAAAAGGCGGGCGATGCCGTCATTGGCGCAACCATCAACACCAACGGTTCCTTTGTCTTTAAGGCCGACAAGATTGGTGAAGAAACGATGCTTTCTCAAATCGTCGAGATGGTGAAGAAGGCTCAAACCAGTCGGGCGCCAATTCAGAATTTGACGGACCGGGTTTCGAGTATCTTTGTACCGATTGTCTTGATTCTGGCAATTGCGACCTTCTTGATTTGGTACGTCTTCCTGGGCTCTGCATTGTCAACGGCGTTAGTCTTCGCCATTTCAATTTTAGTGATCGCTTGCCCTTGTGCATTGGGCCTTGCGACACCGACCGCGCTGATGGTTGGTACTGGCTTGAGTGCGAAGCACGGTATCTTAATTAAGAACGGTGAAGTGTTGGAAGCTGTTAACCAGGTGAAGACAGTTATCTTTGATAAGACCGGGACGATTACGGTTGGTCAACCAGTCGTGACTGATGTCATCGGTCCGGAAAAAAAGATTATGACCTTGGCTGGTCAATTGGAAAAGAATTCAGAACATCCTTTGGCAATCGCCGTATTGGACCATGCTGAAAAATTAGGTTTAGATAACCAGGAGAGTGCGAAGAATTTTGCAGCAATTGAAGGTCAGGGGGTCACGGGTGAAGTGAACGGTCAAACGGCCTTTGTTGGGAATACCCGTTTGTTGGCCGAGCGTCAAATTGATCCTGATTTGCAAAAGAAAATGCAAGAGTTACAGGCTGAAGCCAAAACTGTGGTCTTGGTTGGTGAAGCGGATCAGGTTATCGGTTTGGTTGCCATTCAAGATGCACCAAAGGCCAGCTCAAAGAAGGCGATTGCTGACTTGAAGGCACGCAGATTGAAGACCGTTATGCTGACTGGCGATAACCAATTGGTGGCAGAGGCAATTGCTGACCAAGTTGGTATCGACCAGGTGATCGCGGAAGTAATGCCAAACGATAAGGCGGATCACGTTCAGGCCTTCCAGCAGGAGGGGGCTGTTGCCTTTGTTGGTGATGGGATTAATGATGCACCAGCACTTTCAACTGCCAACGTTGGGATTGCAATGGGGTCTGGAACAGATGTTGCCCTCGAATCTGGGGACATAATCTTAGTTAAAAATGATTTGCAGGATGTGGCGACAGCCATTGAGTTGAGTGCCAAAATCTTTAATCGGATTAAGCTGAACTTATTCTGGGCCTTTATCTATAACGTTTTGGGGATTCCGGTTGCGGCGGGGCTCTTCTATGGCATCGGCCTTATCTTGAGTCCGGAGTTAGCCGGTCTCGCCATGGCCTTTAGCTCGCTATCGGTTGTGACAAGTTCCTTGCTATTGAACAAAACAAGGTTAAAAACATTAGCTGCCAAGAGGTCTTTGGCATAAAAATTAGGATGGTTATCGCTGTGATAACCATCTTTTTTTGTTGTTTTTTATTTTTATGGCTACTTTTCCTTGTTTGGCAGATGAACCCTAAATTTCGGGGTTCATATCATTTTCAACCGCTTTTTCTAAGTTGGTTTGAAAGTCTTGCCTTTTTTTGAAATGGGTGTATAGTAATTTTGGTTGATAAGTCGAAACGACCTGTCATTTCGACTTGTTAAAGGAAATTCATCAAAAGGAGGCTGTTGATGTACGATCTGTTGATTTTATCAATGTTGAGCTCACGAGACATGTCGGGCTATAAGCTCGCCATCGTTTTGGGCTCGACAGTGGTACCCAGACGCAAGATATCAAATGGCGTTTTATACCCAGTTTTAAACCGGATGGAAAAGGCCGGTTTTATTCAAAGTGTCGATGGGAATGTCCGGAATTCGAAAATTTTTCATATTACCGAGTTAGGCCACGAGCGACTAATCGAATTAATCAACGAGCCAGTTGCCCAGGATGCTAATCGCGATAATTCCTATCATTTTAAGTTTCGGTCCTTTTCATACCTGGCAAAAGATAAGCAAATAGAAATTTTAACCGATTATCGTAATGCCATTTTAACGGATCGCAATGTTTACCAGGAATTGAAGGTGCATTATCAAGAGGAGACGAAGGACCATCCCGAGCGGGCTGATTTTTACCGCTGGGGGCTGAAAACGCTCACCTTAAAGGATAACCTGGCGCTAGCTAAGCTGGCCTGGATTGATGAATCTCTGCAAGAATTAAAGGAGAATAAAGTATGAATAATACAAACGAGCGCTCGACGAAGCGCTGGTGGGCACTCTTAGCCTTATCTTTGGGTGTCTTCATGGGCTTGTTGGACGTGAACATCGTCAATGTTGCCCTGCCAACGATGGTCAAGAGTTTTCATACAACTTTTAGTAATGTCCAATGGGTCATTAGTGCCTATACCATTTCATACGCTGTCGTCATTTTAGTTTTGTCAAAGTTGGCCGATATGTACGGTCGTAAGAAGATGTTTCTGACATGTATGATCATCTTCGTGGTCGCTTCCGGAGTGAACGGATTAGCACCTAGCTTGTTAGTCTTGGACATCGGCCGTGCCGTGCAAGCCTTTGGTGGTGGTGGATTGATGACCATCTCGATGGCTTTGGTCGCTTCCATTTTTGAAGGGAAGGAACGTGGCTTTGCCATGGGAATTTTGGGTTCTGTGATGGGGCTTTCAACCGTTTCCGGTCCTTTGATTGGTGGTATCTTGTCTGAGGCCTTTGGTTGGCCAGCCATTTTCTACGTCAATGTGCCAATTGGTATTTTTGCAGCTATCTTAGTTTGGCTGACGGTAGCAGAAACACCGAGCTATGGTCAGGGACAAAAGATTGACTTTGCGGGTATGCTTCTTTCAGCTGTTGCCATCTTTTCAGCCGTCTTTGGTTTAATCCAAAAGGAAGATAACCCACATTTAGCTTGGACGAGTCCTAAAATTGCGTTGTGGTTGCTAGCCGCAGCTGTCTTATTGGCGATTTTTATCTTTGTTGAGTTGAAAATTGACAAGCCAATGATGAATCTGGCACTCTTTAAGAATAAGAACTTTGTCGGAGCGGTTTTTGTTGCCTTCGCATTAGGGTCCGCGATTTATTCCAACAACGTTTTCTTGACATCTTTGATGCAAAACTATATGGGTTATTCAGCCTTTAGTACGGGTGTCCGTCAAATTCCATTAACGATGTGGGCGCTCTTCCTTGGACCGGTGACGGGTTACTTGAGTAGCAAGTTTTCAACGCGGAAGTTGATTTCTGGTTCATTGTTATTGTCTGCCTTGTCTTTCTTGGTCTTCTTAAACGCAATGACAACTAAGTTAGCTTATACTGATTTGTTGGTGCCAATGGCATTGTTGGGAATTTCCAATGCTTTAATTAACCCCTTGTTGAATACTGCTGGTTTGGCCGGTGCAAAGCCCGAAGAAATCGGGATGACGTCTGGGTTGATTAACGTTTTCCGTCAATTGGGGATTTCCTTTGGTGTCGTCATCCTTGGTTTGTCACAAACGAACCAGTATGATAACTATTTGAACAACCACATGACCTTTACGGGTGTTCCGACAGAAGTTCTCGCTGCCATTAGGCATGCCCTAATCGATGCCGGTCCATTTGCTAGCCAAGCTTTTGTCACTAGTGCTAAGATGACGCACTTACCATTCCACTCGACATTGAAGACTGTAACCGACAACGCCTTCTTTGCCGGCATGCGTGGCGTGACGGTTGTTTCACTTTTGATTACTGCTGTTGGTGGCGTTTTGGCGTTCTTCTTGTTGCAAGATCCTGCTAAAAAAGAAAACTAGGAAAAATCAGGAGGGGATTCGATGTCATTAACGGTAGCTGAACAAGTCGCAACACGTGCAGAATTGCAGAAAAATTTTACAATTCTGAATTGGTCGGTTGACCGAGTGGCGACTGAATTGCAAACAACGCCGGAACACTTACAAGCTGTTTTGGCATTGGAACCAGCCTATATTGAAGAACCCTGGATTTTAAAGCGTTTTTTAGAAGAAAAAATTCGCTTAGCGGGTCGAGAACCGGTGCCGTTTACAGCGCTGGTTGGTAATCCTGAAGATTACTGGTTTTTGAAGCAACGCCGCATTCAAAGTGGTGTTCTCGCACCTCGATAAATTAAAAAGACCAGCACTCAAATTTGAGTGCTGGTCTTTTGTTTTAATTTTTATTGGTATGCCAGTCGAGTAGGTATACTAGTGCTGCCGGCAACAAGATTAATGCGATGAAGACTGGGTAAACGCTGACACTATTTTGTGTTGCCATTTGCCAATCGATTTCTTGTTGATAAAGAAAATTGCCCGAAAAGGCAAAAATCCCGGCCCCAATAATAGTCATCAATTTGAAATAGCGAGGACGAACCAAGTCATCGTTTTGACTATCTTCGTGCAACGGCAGAAGGACAATGGCCGCGATAGCCATCATGGCTACGACGAGACTAAAGGCTAAATTATACTCTAATGGGCTGAGGTGCCCAGAAAAATTAGCTAATGCTTCATTCAAGGTTACGGGAGCCAATACCAGTAAGAATGCTGGGTTTTTCTTTCGATTTTTAAACAAGTAATCTTCTCCTTAATTTGTACTTCTCTTGAATCCAGGTACGATTTTAACACGGTTGCTCAACGAAATGCAAAGTCAATAAAATAACAATTGTAATGAGCTAGATAAGAGGAAAATGGCTGGTGGGTGATGAACTTGACCCTTTGAATAGGTGGAAGGAAGGTAGGGAACCAATCACTGATTTTATGAAGGAACGATGAAAGGGAGATTACAGCTGTCAAAAAATAATTAAAAATTAATGTTGCTATTTTGACAAAGCGTTGTATAATTCAATTAGGGAAATGGCCGGCCGTTTCCTAAAAGGATTAAGTTCTTGGAGGTACTGTCTATGAAGAACAAGTTTTCTCTGAACACGAAGATGATGTTGGGCAAAAACTCAGCAATCGTAAACAATTCCTTGGCAAACAACGCCAAATCCTTGCAGGCATCGTTCTTTATGAAACGTGAGGCCAATTCGGTCAGTCCCGGATAGGATAGAAGCGAAGTCACAAAAAATTCATCCTACAACAACAAGTTAAAATCTTGCAGTCGTATGGACTGTGCCCCGAAAGGCCTACACTTTCGGGGTTTTTTAGTGCTCAGAAAGTAGTTTGGATGTGGTAATTTTCTTGAAGGGCGTTTTTGAGTGAAAGTATCAATTTATCGCTAAATATGATAGCATAATGGTGTTTTATTAGTCTTGATGAAGAAAAGATGAGAAGGAGTTCTTGTAACGATGAAGAAAGACGGTCACACGCATACGCGCTTTTCCCACCACGGGAGTCAGGAACCCCTTGATTTATATCTTGAACGAGCAATCGAACTTGGATTTACCGATTATGTGGTAACGGAGCATGCGCCCTTACCAGAGGCCTTTTTAGCTACTTATACCGGGCCTAGAAGTCAGGATGATGACTCGGCTATGCTGGCTAGTGAATTACAAGCCTACAAAGCAGAGGTTGCTCGAGTGAAAGCAAAATATGGAGATCAAATTCGCATCCATCAGGGATTTGAGGTTGATTATTTACCGGGATACGAGGCTGAAACGAAGGCCTTTTTGCAAGAAAATGCTGACTGGATTGATGAAATTGTCTTGTCGGTCCATTTCTTGGAAAATGATAGCGGTTTGATTGGCCCGATTGATTACGATCCCGACCAGCTAAAACGGTTTTTTCCAATGGAATTACAGGACCCGCAGGCCTTATTTAACAAGTACTTAACCATGGTTCAGCAGAGTATTGATTTCGACACGGGTTTGTCAACACCGGTGCGGATTGGTCACATTACGCTGATTCGTAAGTTCCAAAAGTATTTTGACTTTCCTGATTTTGACCTGGAAAACCAACAGAAGATTACGGCCATTTTGACGAGTATTCTAGAAAAGGGTTATGAATTAGACGTCAATGCCGCGGGTTTGCGTAAAGAATTTTGCGGTGAAAGTTATCCGGACGCAAAAATTTTGCGTCAGGCAGTCGCTTTACAAGTACCCATGATCTATGGCTCAGATGCTCATACGGTCGCTGATTTAGGCCTGTCCTATGATGAACTGGCGGCAAGCGTTCACCTAAAATCATGAGAATTTTGATGAATAAGATTAAAAAATAATGATAAAAGGTGTTGACAAAGGAAAATAAAGTTATAGAATGAAAATAACTTAATAGTAATACGCAGAAGTTAGACAAGTAATTATTGGTCAACTGTACAGGGAGTGCTCAAGCTAACGCATTGAGATGAGCGCCAGCACCAAGATGAAAACACACTAACGAGCAGATTAGTCCAAAAACTAACCCGGTTGTTTCCGATATCAAACAGACCTTTGTTAGAAGGTTACTGAGCATTTTTTGCGTAAGCAAAAAGTGGAATGTAGGTGGGAACACGTGAAAACGTCCTTACAAACTCGATTCGAGTTTGTTTGGGCGTTTTTTTAGTTGGTTGAACCAATCAGAAAGGGTACAAACAATGAACAAAAAGATGTTAGCTGCGGGATCGCGTGATCAATATGGTGAAACGCTGAAAGAGAAGCAGGAAATTGAGCAAACCATTATTAATGTTTTGAACAATCAAGGCTACATCCCCGTCAGCACACCGCTGATCGAGCAGGAGAGTGTCTTTGACCAATACCAGGAAAAGAAAGTTTTCCATTTGTTTGACCACATGGGTGAAAAATTAGTTTTACGGCCTGATTTGACCTTACCAATTGCCCGCTTTCTTGCGGCGAACCAAACAACGTCAACCGTGACCCGCTTGTACTACCTTGGCGATGTCTTCCACCAAATCGTGAATCTATCGGGTGACTACAACCAGGAAACGCAGGCCGGAATTGAAATTATTGGCGAACAAAGCTTCGAGGCAGAAATTGAAGCCTTAGAAACGATGTTAGCCTTTGCCCAGCGCTTTGGCATTGTCGATGTTCAGGTGGTCCTGAGTGATGCCCGGTTAATTGACTTGATTTTGGAGCAATTTGATTTGGACGACCAGATTCGCAGCGAAATGAAGCAGGCAATTGAGGAGAAAAATATTTCCCGCTTCGAACAGCTGAAGACGCAAATTCCTGATTTCCCAGCTGAATTAGCTGATTGGCCCCTTGCATTTGGCGAGAATGGGGAGTCGGCCATGGAAAAGCTCCGACGAATTCCGGCAGTGAAGGAAATTATGGATGATTGGGTGCGTTTAGCAGACTACACGCACCGCCACTATCCCGATGTGGCAGTGACGGTCGACCTGGCCGCCGTTTCACCGCAACCATACTACACCGGCACCATTATTCGTGGCTTTGTCCCAAGTCTAGGTGACTATCTCTTCTCTGGGGGGCGCTACGATCGACTACTTTCAAAAGCCGACCAAGAAACAGTTCCGGCCATGGGCATGGCTTTAAAAGTCGAAACGGTCTTAGCTGATCGGCAACGTGATTTGTCTTCCTTATCGGCCCAAGACCCGATTGTTGTGGTTTTAGCCAAGGGACGGGTTGAACAGGATGTGCGCCCATTACTGAAAAAGGCCGGTGTTGATACGAGTCAATTGGACAATCCGGCGCGTAAATTAGTCTTCGACACGGCCGACAACCGTTACCGTTTTATCCTAGTAAAGGCCAACGATGTGGTGAAGTACTTGGACCAGGGAATTGGTGATGTCGGCATTGTCGGATCCGACACGATTGCCGAACAGGAACAAAATCACTATGACGTGTTGGATTTGCAAACCGGGAAGGCAGAGTTCGTTTTAGCAGCCTGCGAGGACTTTGAACCGGAAAAAATCAGCCGACTCCGCATCGCCACGAAATATCCCAAGTTAGCCAGTCAATACTTTCACGACCAGGGCGAGGATGTTGAATTAATCAAGCTCGAAGGGTCCGTTGAATTGGGACCGATTACCGGCCTGGCTGATGCCATTATTGATATTACCCAAACTGGTCGAACACTGGTTGAAAATCATTTACAAATTTTCGATCGAGTTGGCCCGGTAGCGACTCACTTCCTGGTTCGTAAGGGCTCCTTACTCCAGTACCAAGATGAGTTAACGACCGTTATTAAGCGCTTAGCAAACCTAGTTGCACCGAAAGAAGAGGTAAAAGAATGAAAATTATTGAAAAGATGACGCCAACGGCCTTAGCCGAATTGAGACAGCGATCAGATACGAATCGGCAGGATGAAGTTTTGACGCAGCAAGTTCAAGATATCATTGCCACGGTCCAAAAAAAGGGTGACCAAGCATTAAAGGAATATAGTCAAGCCTTTGACCGCGTTCAATTAAACGACCTCCGGGTGCCAGCGGCTGCGATTCAAGCCGCCTTTGATCAAGTTGACGAAAAGGTCGTCACGGCGTTGAAAGAAGCCGCCGAAAATATTCGGTCCTTTCACCAGTTGGAACGGGCTCAGTCCTTTGAAGACAAAAGTCGTCCGGGTGTGATTCGGGGCACCAAGGTGACGCCACTAGCTGCCGTTGGAATTTATGTTCCGGGCGGGACGGCCGCCTATCCATCTTCTGTTTTGATGAATGCCATTCCAGCTAAGATTGCCGGCGTGAACCAAATTGTAATGGTGACGCCACCACAAGCGAAGGGAATTAATCCGGCGGTCCTCGTGGCGGCTTCGATTGCTGGTGTTGATGAAATTTACCAAATCGGTGGTGCCCAGGCCATTGCAGCGCTGGCATTTGGGACCGAAACAATTCCGCAAGTCGATAAAATTACGGGACCGGGAAATGCCTATGTCGCCGAAGCAAAGCGCCAGGTCTATGGGACCGTGGCCATCGACATGATTGCCGGCCCTTCAGAAATCGCCATCCTGGCCGATGAGACGGCCAATGCCAAGAATGTGGCCGCTGATTTATTATCCCAGGCTGAGCACGATGTGCGGGCACAAGCCATGCTCGTGACCAATTCGGCCGACCTGACACAGGGAGTGATGAAAGAGGTCGATGAACAATTGGCCAAACTACCTCGGCGCGAGATTGCCAGTCAATCAATTGCCAACAACGGCGTGATTTACTTGGTGGAAACAGTTCAAGAAATGTTGGATACGATGAATAAGCTGGCCCCCGAGCACTTGGAAATTCAATTGAAGAACCCAAGTTCGTATCTTGATCAAATCCAAAATGCTGGTTCCGTCTTTTTAGGACCTTTAGCCTCTGAACCACTTGGGGACTATCTGGCTGGACCAAACCACATCTTACCAACCGGAGGGACAGCTCGTTTTTCTTCGGCCTTGGGGGTTTGGGATTTTCAAAAGAAAATTCAATACTTAGAATATGACCAAAAAGCGCTCGTAAAAGATGCGCCATTCGTAACGGCCTTAGCACGAGAAGAGGGACTAGAAGGGCACGCACGAGCAATTGAAAGTCGGGTGAATGCAGATGACTAAACGACAGGCAACGATTATTCGCAATACAAAGGAAACGCAAATTAGCTTGAAATTGGACCTGGATGACCAAAGTCCCGCAACAATTTCCAGTGGGATTGGCTACTTAGACCACATGCTCAATTTGTTTGCTAAGCATGGTCGCTTTGGCCTGGAAATTAAGGCCACGGGTGATTTGGAAGTTGATAGTCACCACACGACAGAAGATATCGGCATCGCTTTGGGCCAGGCCTTTGCGAAAGCGTTGGGAGACAAAGTTGGCATTGAACGTTATGGTGCCCAATTTGTGCCGATGGATGAAACGTTGACCCGGGCGGTGGTTGACTTATCTGGTCGGTCATACCTCGTCTTCCAAGCTGATTTAACAGCCCAACGACTTGGAACCTTTGAAACGGAAGTCGTGGAGGACTTTTGGCAGGGCTTTAGCGACCAGCTACGAGCCAATGTCCACATCGAAGTTTTGTATGGTCGTAACACTCACCACAAAATTGAAAGTATGTTCAAGGCAATGGGGCGGGCGATGCGCCAAGCCGTGACGATTAATCCGGAAATCAAGGGTGTCAATTCGACCAAAGGGACGATTTGAGAAAGAAGAGGATCAGATGACGATTGTGATTGTTGATTATGGCGCTGGAAATGTGTTGAATGTGGCCAAGGCCATTGAATATACGGGCATGTCGGTCAAGATTTCAAAGGATCCGGCAGACATTGCCAGTGCGGACGGCCTGGTGGTGCCGGGCGTGGGGGCTTTTGCGAAGGCGATGGACCAACTCAAAGCAGCTGAATTAATGGAGCCCATTAAGGACTATGCAAAATCAGGCCGCCCACTGTTGGGCATTTGCTTGGGCATGCAACTTTTGTTTGATTCATCGACAGAGTTTGGTGAAACGGAGGGCTTGGGTTTGATTCCAGGTCAGGTAGTTGCCTTACCCCAACAAAAAAATTATAAAGTGCCACAAATGGGCTGGAACAAAAACGAGGTTCGGTTGGAAAATCCGTTGGCTAAGACGATTGATGATAAGTATACGTACTTCGTCCACAGCTATTATGTGGTAACAGACAAAAAATATATTGCGGCTACGGTGCCTTACGGTCAGATTGCAGTGCCAAGCATTGTGGTGAATAAAAATGTGATTGGTGTCCAGTTCCACCCTGAAAAATCAGGGCTGGATGGGCTGTCATTATGGCAAAGTTTCCAAGAAATGGTGGTGAGCGTATGATTTTTCCAGCGATTGACCTGCTTGGCGGCGAATCGGTTCGTCTCTATCAAGGTGATTACCAAAAGAAGATGGTGGTCGAAACAGATCCACTCATCCAACTGCAGGCCATTGAAGCGGCAGGCCTACGGCAGGTTCACTTGGTTGACCTGGATGGCGCCAAGAAAGGGTCGTCCGTTAACGCTGATTTGATTCGACGCTTACGAGAAAATAGCGATATTTTCCTTGAATTGGGCGGTGGGATTCGCACCCTGCAACAGATTGATGATTACCTGCAACTCGGGATTAATCGGGTGATTCTCGGATCGATTGCCGTGACGAATCCTGAATTGGTGCAGGAAGCGGTTACCCGCTTTGGCCCAGAAAAAATTGTGGTCGGTGTTGATGGTCAAGATGGTCAGGTGAAGACGGCCGGCTGGACTGAAGCCAGTCAGCAAAGTTTTGCAGAAGTCGTTTCAGCCATGACCGCCTTGGGAGTGACAAACTTTATCGTGACTGATATTAGCCGTGACGGAACGCTTTCAGGTCCAAATGTGGCCTTACTAAAGCAATTGCAGCAGGACTTTCCCGCAAGTCGTTTTGTTGTCAGTGGCGGTGTCAGCACACTGGCCGATATTGCAACGCTACAGGAAAGCGGGTTGGTCGATATGATTGTCGGTCGCGCACTATACGACGGTGATTTAACGTTGGCTGATTTAAAGGAGGCAGAAGATGGGGTTAGCGAAACGAATTATTCCAGCCTTGGATATTAAAAACGGCCAAGTCGTCAAGGGGATTTCCTTTGACCAGATTCGCGCCGTTGGCGATCCGGTGGCATTGGCCAAGCGTTACCAAGAAATGGGTGCTGATGAACTGGTCTTCTTAGATATCACGGCCACGATTGAAGGCCGGGCCACGATGAAATCAGTTGTCGACCAGGTCTCAAAAGAAATTTTCATTCCATTGACGGTTGGCGGCGGAATCCGCTCACTGGATGAAATGACGAGTTTGATCCAGGCGGGGGCTGACAAAATTTTTCTAAATTCGGCTGCTGTCAAGAATCCAGGTTTAGTGACGGCCGGGGCACAAGTTTTTGGTGCCCAAGCAATGGTCGGGGCAATTGATGCGAAGTGGGACTCCGTTAATGGCTTTTACCGGGTTTACATCGCAGGAGGGACGAAGCCAACGGCGCTCGATGCAATCAAATGGGCGCAAGAGCTAGTTCGGGCTGGCGCTGGAGAGTTGTTGGTGACGAGTATTGATGCTGATGGCCAGAAAAAGGGCTATGATTTGCGACTCTATCAGCAATTAACCGCAGCTGTCGATGTGCCAATTATTGCCTCTGGCGGGGCTGGCACGACCAAGGATTTTGTTGATGTCTTTGCAGACGGATCTGTTGATGCCGCCTTGGCTGCTTCGGTTTTTCACTATAACCAAATCGCCATTCCTGATTTGAAGCGAAGTTTGAAAGAAGAACAAGTGGAGGTCCGCCTATGACCCAGGTAACAGCTGATTTTAATAAGGCAAATCAGAACGGCTTGATTCCAGCAATTGTAGTCGATGCTAAGACCAAGGCCGTGCTGATGCTCGCTTATATGAACCAAGAAAGCTATGAGAAGACGATTGCGACGCGCCAAACCTGGTTTTGGTCGCGCGAACGGCAAGAACTTTGGCACAAGGGTGCAACCTCGGGCAATACCCAAAAAGTGATTTCGATGACGTTGGATTGCGACCAAGATACGGTTTTAATTGAAGTTGAACCAGCAGGACCGGCCTGCCACACCAATGCTTACTCCTGTTTTTTCAATAAAATTGACTCACTGGAAAATCAGTTCAGTCAAAACACAGTGGGCAGTCAGTCGTGAGATAAGCTCGTCAAAACCGTCTATCGCTACTTCTTTGAAAGGAAAACAAAATGGAACAAACAATACAAGAACTCTATGACCAAGTTTTGGCACGAAAGGAGAACCCAGTAGAGGGGTCTTATACCGCTTACCTTTACGATAAAGGACTGGACAAAATTTTGAAGAAAGTTGGTGAAGAAAGCACCGAGGTGATTGTTGGTGCCAAAAACAGCCGAGCAGAACTAACTTATGAAACCGCCGACCTGTTTTTCCACTTGATGGTCCTATTGGTTGATCAGGGGATTAGCTTAGCAGACATTCAAGCAGAACTTGGCTCGCGGGTCGGCCAAAAGTCCAAATTACACGAACGATCAGATTGGCGGTGAACTTATGAAAAAATCAGTTGCAGCATTAAAAGCCTACCAGGCAGAACAACCCCTTGCAGCCATTAAAGACCAGTACCAATTGGAAACGTTGGCCCGTTTGTCGGCCAACGAGTCGGTGTATGGTCCAACACCAAAAGTTAAAGAAGCGTTAGCGGCAGTGACCTTTGACCGGTTGAACTATTACCCAGATGGCTCCGCGCAAAAATTGCGCCAGGCGGTAGCTCAATTAAACCAAGTTGATCCCGAAATGTTGGTTTTCGGTGTAGGTGCCGATGAGTTGATTCAATTGTTAACCCGGCTAGCGCTAGAACCGGGACAAAATATCATTGTCCCTGCACCAACTTTTGGTGAATATGCCATTCATGCCCAAATTGAGCAGGCAGAAACGAAGTCGGTTGCCATTGATGCCAGCACTGGTCATGTGGACTTTGAGGGCATTTTGGCTGCGGTGGATGACCAGACATCGATGGTTTGGTTGGCGAATCCCAACAATCCGACAGGTGTTTTGGAATCAGCTGCAGATATTCAAGGACTCTTGCAGCAATTACCAGAGTCCGTTTATTTAGTCGTTGATGAGGCCTACATCGATTTTGCCGATACAAGCGACAATACCGTCGTGCCACTTTTGGTTGATTATCCAAATCTGATTATCTTACGCACTTTATCGAAGGCCTACGGATTGGCCAACCTGCGGATTGGTTACGGCATGATGGACACAGCATTAGCTCAAAAATTGAATGCTGTTCGTTTGCCCTATAACTTGTCTGATTTTCAAATTGAGACCGGCACGGCTGCTGTTTTGGACCAAGATTACCTGCAAAAAACGGTTGCCAAGGTTCAGGCTGAACGCAACAAGTTTGAAGATTTTCTGCGAGAAAATCAGTTTGAATTTTACCCTTCACAAACAAACTTTTTATGGGTGCAAGTGGGGGACGCCAAGCGCTATGGACAATCTTTCTTGAAAGAGGGTCTGCAAATCAGCCAGCGTTTAAGCCCAAGTTGGGTCCGAATTACCCTGGGGCAGCCAGCTGATAATGAACGAATGCGACAATTGTTGGTTAAAATCCGAGAAGAAAATAAAGAAGAAAAGCCGGTTTAATATCGGCTTTTTTAGAAGATATATGAGAAAAATAGCGCTAAAGTGATTCTAATCTGTGTCATGAAAGCTGACCAAATAATGTAAAATCGATTTTTTAAAACCTAATATGTTAAATAATGATGAGACTATTATGAGATTGATGAGGAAAATGATGAACAATACAGACATTAATTCATTTGTTAGTTTGTTAATTGAGAACAATCTAACCCATCTTCACTTTAAAAATAAGGATTATGAAATCGAACTGAGTAAGGAACCAGGGCAACAGGCCACCGTTAGTCAGTCAACGAAAGGGATCGAAACGAACGCATCAGCTGAGCAGTTCATTTCTTCTTCTCTTGTCGGGACCTTTTATTCCGCGCCATCACCAGAGTCGGACAAATTTGTCCAGGTTGGTGACCTGGTGACGCCAGAGACGGTCGTTGCCATTATCGAAAGCATGAAAATGATGACTGAAATCACAGCCGGGGTTAATGGCCGAATCGATGCAGTCCTTGTGGCTGACGGGGACGCCATTGAATATGGTCAAAATTTATTTAGGATTGTGCCGTGATGGAAATTAAAAAAAGAAAGAATAAAATTTTAATCGCCAACCGTGGTGAAATCGCTGTCCGCATTATTCGAGCGGCTCAATTATTGGGCCTGCAAACGGTTGCTGTTTATGCGGAGCCTGATCAAAATGCCCTACATGTGGCAATGGCTGACGAGGCAGTTAAAGTGGGGCCAGCGAGTCTTGCTGAAAGTTATCTTAACCAGGATGCCATCTTAGCCGCAGCCGAAATTACAGGCTGTACTGCCATTCACCCGGGCTATGGCTTGCTATCAGAAAATGCTGATTTTGCACAGCTTGTTGAAGAAAAAGGTTTTATTTTTATTGGACCAACTGCCAAAACCATTCGCATAATGGGGAATAAATCAGCTGCGAGACAGGAAATGGCCAAGATCGGCGTCCCTATTGTGACCGGGAGCCATCAATCATTTACCGAAGCACCCCGGGGTCTGAAGCAAGCTGAAGAAATCGGTTATCCGGTGATGCTCAAAGCAGTCGGCGGCGGTGGCGGAAAAGGCATGCGGGTGGTTGAGCGATCAGAAAGTTTTACTGGCGAATTTCAACTAGCCCAGCAGGAAGTGATGGCCGTCGCCAATGACAAACGTATGTATTTGGAAAAATTTGTTGACCGGCCCCGTCATATTGAGATTCAAGTTCTAGGCGATGGCAACGGTCACGGGTTGGTGCTTGGCGATCGCGATTGCACCATTCAGCACCGCCATCAAAAGATGATTGAGGAAGCACCAAGCGTTTATCTGGATGAAAGCACACGTCAGGAAATGTTTTCACTGGCATTGAAGGCTACAGAAAGTTTGAACTACCGAGGTGC
Source organism: Fructobacillus tropaeoli (assembly GCF_016860625.1). Classification (NCBI taxonomy): domain Bacteria; kingdom Bacillati; phylum Bacillota; class Bacilli; order Lactobacillales; family Lactobacillaceae; genus Fructobacillus; species Fructobacillus tropaeoli. The sequence goes on along the minus strand of NZ_BOJU01000002.1, from coordinate 49,726 downwards.
CGGTACCTTTGAGTTTCTTTATCAGGGACCTGGTCGCTATTACTTTATGGAAATGAACACCCGGATTCAGGTGGAACATGCCGTGACAGAGGAAAGGGCGGGGATTGACTTGATTGGTGCCCAGTTGGCATTGGCCTTTGGAACGAGTATCCAAGCCCTTGCACACCATGAACAACCCGTAGTAGCAATCGAGGCCAGAGTTCTCGCTAAAAGCGCTGGAAAAATTACCGGCTTGCACCTACCAGCCGGTCTTGGTATTCGCAACGAAACGGCCATCTATCAAGGCTATCGGGTGCCATCGAATTACGATGCCATGATTTTAAAAATCATTGCGACTGATTTTTCAAGAGAAAATGCGTTGAAACGCTTACGAGTAGCCATTGATGAGACCGTTATCCTGGGCGTTGAAACGAATTTAGATTTGTTAAGCAAAATCTTATATCATCCTGATTTTATTGCTGAAGATAGCCGAACGGATATCAATTGGCTTGACCGTCAGCTGGAAGGAGAAAATTAAATGGCACCAGCAGAATTTCGTCATTTGGTCCGCAATAATCAATTTGTCAGCCCAACCGCTGGCATCTGCCCGGGCTTTTCACAGGCAAACTTGATTATTTTACCAAAAGAAGACGCGTATGATTTCTTATTGTTAGCGCAGCGCAATCCAAAACCGATTCCAATATTGGAAGTGAGTGAATTGGGGCAACGCGGGTTAAAAAGATTAGGTCAGGACCTAGATATCGCGACAGATATCCCAAAGTATCGGGTTTACCAGGATGGCGTTTTAGTCGAGGAGCCCCTATCAATTGAAAAGTATTGGTCAGATGACTTTGTCAGTTTTTTAATTGGTTGCAGTTTTTCATTCGAAGACCTGCTGCTGGAAGCTGGAATTGAAATTCGGCATATTGAAGAAAAAGTGAACGTGCCAATGTATCAAACGAATATTCCATTAGAGAGTGCCGGTCAGTTTTCCGGCAATATGGTGGTTAGTATGCGGCCAATTCCGGCCAGCCAGGTGACCAAAGCGGTTCAGGTAACTAGTCGGGTTCCAAGCGTCCATGGGGCCCCAATTCAAATCGGTCATCCAGAAGAAATTGGGATTACGCACTTAGACAGTCCAGATTTTGGTGATGCCGTCACGATTAAAGAGGGTGAAATTCCTGTCTTCTGGGCCTGCGGCGTGACGCCTCAGGCAGTGGTCATGAACACCAAGCCACACCTGGCGATTACTCATGCTCCAGGCCACATGCTGGTTACTGATTTAGCAAACCGTGAATTAATCATCTAAGGAGAAAGCGATGCAAATTGATTTAAATTCGGACTTGGGCGAGAGTTTTGGAAAATATAAAATCGGCCTCGATGAGGAAGTCCTAAAGCAGGTCACATCAGCCAATATTGCCTGTGGCTTTCATGCCGGGGACCCAACCGTTATGAAAAATACGGTGGCCTTGGCGTTACAAAATCAAACGGCGATTGGGGCTCATCCAGGCTTCCATGACCTTCAGGGGTTTGGTCGCCGAAAAATTGAGATGGCGCCAGCAGAAATTGAGGCACTGGTGCAGTATCAAGTTGGCGCTTTAGCTGCTTTTGTGCCGGGGCACCGACTCCATCACGTCAAGGCGCATGGCGCACTCTATAATTTAGCAGCAAAAGATCGCCAAGTCGCGGATGCCGTTGTTGCTGGCATCAAAGCCGCTGATGAGCAAACGGTCGTTTATGGCTTAGCTAACAGCGAATTAATCAAATCAGCCAAAGCCGCTGGAATGAAATTTGCGCAAGAGGCCTTTGCCGACCGGAATTATGAAGCAGATGGATCACTCGTTTCACGCAGCAAAGAAAACGCCATTATTACCGATCCAGCTATCGCTGCCAAACGAGTAGTCAAAATGATTCAAGACCAGGCGATTACCGCCGTTAATGGCGATGTCTTGCCAACAGCCATTGATTCGATTTGCGTGCATGGCGATAACCAGGCGGCTATTTCCTTGGTCAAACGGATTCGAGAAGCATTAACCAAAGAGGGAATTTCGATTACTAGTCAACTATAAAGATAAAACGGAGCATTGATATGGAAAGTAAAGCGATTGTAAATGAAACAGCGCCACAAAAGCGCAGCGCCCGCTCAGTAGCAATGGGGGCGGCCTTCGTGATGGCCATGGCCGCTGTCGGCCCGGGATTTTTAACTCAAACGGCAACCTTTACTAGTAAACTGGGGCCAAACTTTGGTTTTGCGATTTTGGCAACGATTGTGATTGATATTATCGTTCAACTGAACATTTGGCGAATTATCACCGTTTCTGGTAAGCATGCCCAGTAAATTGCCAACGAAATTTTCCCAGGATTGGGCTACTTTTTAACCTTTTTAATTGTTGTTGGTGGCTTTTTCTTTAATATCGGTAATGTTGCCGGAGCCGGCTTAGGACTAAATGTACTGTTTGGCATTTCGCCAGAAAATGGGGCTGTGTTGGCCGCCATTTTTGCCATCGTTATTTTTTTGGTTCGCAACGCACTTGTTGTGATGGATCACACGGTTCAAGTTCTAGCAGTCGTTAAAATTGCCATTTTGATTTACATTCTTTCGGTTACAACCGTTCCCGTTAGCAGCGCCTTAACACACACTTTTGCGCCAACGAGTATTGATTTTTATTCAATCGTAACGATTGTCGGTGGAACAGTTGGGGGTTATATTTCATTTTCTGGCGGCCACCGCTTATTGGAGGGGGGTGTTCGTGGAAAAGAAGGGTTGAAGTATGTCAATGAAGGCGCCTTGACGGGCATCGGTATCGCATCCGTTATCCGGATTATGCTCTTTCTAGCTGGCTTGGCAGTTGTCATGGCTGGCCATAAGTTGAATGCGCTGAATCCCGCAGCCGATATCTTTAAAATTGCTGCTGGTAATTTTGGCTTTAAGTTTTTTGGCCTATTACTGTTTGCAGCCGGCATGACGTCAATCTTGGGATCAACCTTTACTTCTGTTTCTTTTCTGAACTATTCAAATGATGCCGCTGGTAATCAAAAATTCGAAAAAGCACGACCAATCTTGGTGCTTGCCTTTATCGTCCTGTCAACATTGTTCTTCTATTTGATTGGTAAGCCGGCCCAAATTCTTGTGATTGTGGGGGCCGTTAATGGCCTGATTTTACCAGTCGCCTTGGGTATTCTTTTGATTGGTGCCAGCAAAACGAAAATTATGGGTATGGCATATAAGCATCCAATCTTGTTAAGTGTTCTTGGTTGGATTGTAGTCGCTTTCATGACCTTTTCCGGTGTTGAAACGCTAATCACAACATTTTAAAAGGAGGCCGCATGGAACCCAAAATGAAAATGGCAGGTGATACCTGTATTAATTTGGAATTTCCTAACGTCATGTCTGAAGAGGTAAGTGAACGTATCTTAAGCATCGCTAGAAGGATTGAAGCACTGCATATTCCGGGTATTTTGGATATCGTGCCGGCTTATCGTGAAGTTAGTTTTATGTTTGATCCCTTGGTCATCGACTTAGACAATTTTAAGGAAATTTTAGCGCATGAGCTGATGTTAAAGACGCAAAATCAGTCGGTTCGCACCACATCAGTCTTTGAAATTCCAGTACTTTACAACGAAAAAGTTGGCCTTGATTTAAAGGAAGTGGCTGGCATTCACGACCTATCAATCGATGAGGTGATTGACCTGCACGCCAATCGTGAGTACCGAATCTATATGCTTGGTTTTCTACCTGGCTTTTCATTCTTGGGTGGTCTTGATCCACGGTTACACACGGCCCGCAAAGCAACACCCAGGTTAGAAATTCCTGCCGGATCGATTGCCATTGGTGGCGAACAGACTGGCTATTATCCAGTAACTTCACCGGGTGGCTGGCAAATCATTGGGCAAACCCCCTTGAAGATGTTTGATTCACAGCAGCCCACGGTTATCTTTCATGCAGGCGACGCCATCAAGTTTTTACCAATCGATGAGCAAAAATTTCGCCAACTAAAAAATGTGAGTGTAAACGATTATTTTTCAAAGGAGAAGACCAATGAATAAAATGATCATGGTTGATCCCGGTATTTTAGCAACCGTCCAAGATAAAGGACGGATTGGCCACCAGGGCGAAGGTTTTTTAAACTCTGGTGCGATGGACGCCTATGCTTACGAATATGGGAATGCCCTTGTTGGTAACCATCCGAGTGAAAATAAGGCTAGTGTGGAGTTTGCGATAACTGGTGGTGTGGTAGAGTTCACCGCCCCAACGGTGGTGGCAATTACCGGTGCCCGAGTAGAGCCAACGTTGAATGGTGAAACAATTATGCAAGACCGTCCCGTCTACGTGCAAAAGGGAGACATTTTGAATTTTCGCCATTTATTGGAAGGGCGGTTTGCCTATCTAGCGGTCGCTGGTGGTATCCAGGTCCCAAGCATTTTGGGTTCACAATCAACAAGTATTTCCGTTAATTTAGGCGGTTTTCATGGTCGTCAGTTAGCCAAGGGTGATCGAATTTGTATTGCCGATTATCAACAAATCGAGCAAATTGATAGCCGGTTAACCAAAACGAAAATCGATATTCCCTCGAGTTTTCTTCAGCAAGACAGTCTTGATGTTGTTCCTGGACCAGAGCAGGAGTGGTTTGATCAAAAAGAATGGCATAAATTTGTAACGACGCCATACCAGCTTGGTCAGCATATTAATCGAATGGGTTACCGAATCGAGGGCCCGGAGCTCTCGTTTAAATCAGAAAATTTGCTTTCGGGAGCTAATTTGAATGGCGGTATCCAAGTTTCCCGTGATGGAAAATTAATTATTTTACTTGCTGATCGTGCGACTCACGGTGGTTACCCAGTGATTGCCAAGGTGATTGCTGCTGATTTAGGCGTGTTAGCCCAGTGGCCCGTTAAAAAGGCCTTGCAGTTCCGACAAGTTTCATTGGAAACTGCCTGGGAACAGTTATGGATCCAAGCAAATGCCATCGACGAGATCTATCATGCGCACTTGTGGCATTTAGTTACCCCCAGTCGAATGATGGCCGAAAGAATTAGGATGCTGTACCAACAGCAGTAAAAAGGAGAAAAAATGTTAGCCAACCGTGTCAGTAAAATCGCCGCATCACCAACATTAGCGATGGGAAAAACCGCTAAAGAGATGCTCGCAGCTGGAGAGGATGTCGTCAACCTTAGCCAGGGGGAGCCGGATTTCCAGACACCCGCTAATATTAGTGAAGCGGCCATTCAGGCGATTAACAGTCATCAGACTGATTTTTATACGGCCACTAGTGGCTTAAGCGAGTTAAAAACAGCAATTGCCAATCGGGTAAAAGCAGATTACGATGTGACCGTTGCTGCTGACCAAATCGCCGTGACAACGGGTGCAAAATTAGCACTGTTCACTTTGATGCAGGTTTTAATTAACCCTGGTGATTCAGTTGTGACCCCAGCGCCGTTTTGGGTTAGTTATTCGGAACAAGTAAAACTGGCCGGTGGTAGCATGCAGGTGGTGCAAACAGAGGATTCTGATTTTAAGATTACGATTGAACAGTTGGAGCAATTAGATCAAAGGCCAAAGCTGTTAATTTTGAATACACCAAATAATCCAAGTGGGGCGGTTTACACCGTTGAAGAACTCCAGGCCATCGTTGACTGGACGAAAGCACATGACGTTTACCTGCTGGTGGATGAAATCTATGGAAAACTCGTTTATGGCCAGACACAATTCCATTCAGTTCTCGAACTAGCGGATCTTAAGAATAGCCAAGTGATTGTGATTAATGGTGTTTCCAAGGCCTATGCCATGACCGGCTGGCGGATTGGTTGGGCCCTGGCAGATAGTGAAATTATTCAAGCAATGAATAAAATTTTGGGACATCTGACTTCAAATCCGACCGTTGCTGCTCAGTACGCTGCCATTGAGGCTCTGAACGGTCCCCAAGACAGTGTGGCAAAGATGAAGGCGACATTTGAAAACCGCTTGAACTATATGTACACGGCGATGCTGAATATTCCAAATATTAGTATTCCCTTTAAACCCGAGGGGTCGTTTTATATCTTCTTTAAAGTTAACCCTGATTTTATGAAAGAACACGGTTACCAAAATACAAATGAGGTTTCCATGGCACTATTGAAGGAGCAGCTCGTGGCCGTACCATCCGGTGAGGGCTTTGGAATGCCCGGATACTTGCGCCTGTCTTATGCCAAATCAGAACAAGATTTGACAAAAGCAATTCAACGCTTCAAAAGTTTTTTTACTAATTAAAAAAAGAGACTCACTTAAGAATGGTTAAGTGAGTCTCTTTTTGATAAGTAAACTTATAATTTTTCGTCTTTTTGCTGTTTGCGAACTTCAGTTAGTTGGTTATTAATCGAAGCAAGCATCTCCATTTGCATTTTTTGAATTTGCATATTATTCGGTTGATCTTGTTGGATGAGGTGATCAATCTTTGAGTGGAGAATTCTGATTTCCTCTTCGGATTTCAAGTTAACGTGGTAATCGTTTTTTGATTCCATTCGGTCATAGGTACTTGACCGGTTCTGGCTCATCATGATTAAAGGCGCCTGGATGGCCGCGATAATACTCAAGAAGAGGTTTAAAAGGATGAATGGGAATGGATCAAAGTGGAGGCCGAAGAGGTGAACGGAGTTAATGAAAATCCAGACAATGATGATGCCAATAAAGGTAATCACAAAAGGCCATGAACCACCAAAGCGGGCAACGGCATCGGCTACTTTTTGACCGAATGTTAACGTGGTTTCCAATTGCTTTTCAACATCAATCACGCGATAACTATCCTTGGACATTAGTCGCGTCATCCGTTCATTGATCTGCCGATTTTTGTGTGAATCCTCGCTAATCATCTTATCCATTTTTTGGAGCCGGTAACGCACAAGATGTTCACTACAAATAAAGCTATTGTTGGCAACCTTCGGATAATCTTTTTGAATCAGTGTTGCGATATAGGGATCCAATTCATGGATAAAATTACCATCGATTAAATCGTATTCACGATGATCAACCAGGCACCAGAGCGCATCGTTTGCCTGTACTTTTTCGTTCTTTTTCATGATTCTCAGCCTCTCTAATATGTACTAAGTCACTAGGCGATGTCAGAACGTCGCTATTTAATACGTGCTCATTAGTATTATCTTAACATAGTAACAATTCGGCAGTTAACACTAAGAACTAATTTAACAAAATTTAAAAAAATAGAATTTAGTCTTACAAGCAGTTGGTTAACGGAAAAATGCTATAATCTAGTTAAGAACTCCGCTCTTTAATCAGGCGAGAATTTGAGGGAAATTGATGTTTATTAAGCGTGGCTTTCAAATTGCTTTTTCTGCTTTTATCGTATTGTTACTGTTAAATCAGGCATTGAACCAGCACCTTGAAAATCTGATTGCTATTTTGCTGTTGATTCCGGCCTTGATGGCCGGCTATTCAGCGATTACGCGTCTTGATTTTGTTAAAAAACCAGTATTTTTGCTGACTGTTACGATCCTTTGTACCGCCCTCAACCTCTTATTATTGCTTTATGTTGCCCTTCATTTTCAAATCAATGATGTTTCAGATCCATTGAACGTTCAAATTAAGGCAACCGAACTCTTACATGGCAATCAGAATTGGCATAGCAACTTTGACGGGAGTCAGGAATACTTTTACGTTTATCCCAACCTCGTTTTCTTTACGGTTTTAATTAGTAAGGTCATGGCCTTCGCCCAGTCAGTTGGTCTTTCCATTCAATTGGCATTGCGGCTGATGAACTTTTTCTTGTTAGCCATGGTGACAATTTTCACCTTGCTAACGAGCTGGCGCTTAAGTAAAAATATCCGAGCGATTGCCTTGACGGCTGTCATCTTACTTTTTTACCCAGTGATGTACCTTTACCCCAATATGGTGACCTATACGGATACCTGGGCCATCTCTTGTACCACGGTTGTCTTTTATTTGGTAGCTGTTGGACTCACCAGTCAAAGAAGGCTGGTAGTAGTGGGGGCCAATCTGGCCATGATCATGGTTTATGCTTTGCTGTACGCCATTAAGCCCAATATGGTCATCTTACTGCCAGCGGTGGCGGTTCTGATTTTCATGACTTTTTTCTTGAAGATGCCCGAAAGGTGGCGGGTGGTGGTGATTGCCTTTTCTCTTGCTTTGGGGGTTATCACGGCAACAGTGGCAACAAAGTCAATTGCCAGCTCAAACGGCTACAGTCAAAGCGCACAGAAGAAAATTGCCTTACCGGCAACTCATTGGATCAATATGGGATTAAATCTACTTGGTTCGAGTGGTAAGGGTGCTTACGATTCCAATGACGAGAGTCTTGACATTGAGCGCAAGCTCGAAAAGAAAACCTATCTAACGACCGACTCCATCAAGGACCGCCTACAAATGCTTGGCCTTGGCGGTTGGTTCAAATTAGCTTTGGATAAGTCACAGACTTTGCTTGGAACGCCACTCTTTGGCTTTGGCCGTTATGCGAGTGGTTATGCTAAGGCACCGGGATATTATCTCCACCATCAGATGATGCTAACGACCTTTTTTGCCATCATTGCCACGACTACCGTCTTACTGGCAGGTGGCCAGCTATTAATTAAAGTTTGGCAACCTTATGGGGATCAACCAATTACATCAGCCCAAAGAGCCTTTTCCTACCTAGTGGGGATTGCAGCCATCGGTTTGACAATCTTTCATACTTTTATTTGGGAAGTCGAACCACGCTACTTTTTGCCCATGATCTACCCAGTAGTCACTCTAATTGGCATGGTGGGCGGCGTTCAGCGCCTACCCGCATTGCAAATTGTCCGATCAAAATCGAACGTTAATTGGACAAAACTCCTGGTTCTGCCCGTTACGAGCATCCTTTTCTTAGGATTGACACTTTTCTCAGCGAAGAGTATTCCTGGAATTGCCTACGGAAACATGGAATATCCAATTCGCTTAGCCATCCTACAACCAGTGAAGGCGCCAGCAGAATTGCGTTTTTCATTACCAGTGCCAGAGACGGTTAATGTCTTAAAGGTGGATATCCGGCCTGAACCTGGGCAAAGTGTTTCGCTGAGTACCGGTCAGCAATTGACGCCTAGGAATGGTCACTATGTCTTAGAAAAGCGTTTTGTGGCCAACCAAAATGTTGAGGTCGTGATTCAGCGAGATGAGACCAAAGCCAGACGACCACTGATTTTGTATCGGCAACCGACATTGTATAAGCAGCTTTTTCATGGTTCAAGCGTGACAATCGATGGTAAGCAATATTATCTGCCATACGAAATGGACATCTATGACCGGAAACCGTTTGAGCTTCTGGATGTGAATAATCAACCAGTGCTACGGTAATTTGCCCGTTGTTAAGCCAGCCACTCTCCCAAATTTTAAGGGGGGTGGCTTTTTAGCTGTGTTTGACGACACCAAGCATCCATGCTATTCTGATTTTATATAACGTTTTCAAATCGGACTTTTTATTATAAGCTGACTTATAATGATAACGAAAATAAAGGAGAAAACATGCAACTTATCTCTCTAAATCAGACTAATCACGATTATTGGCAAACAATCTATCGTGAGGCTTTTCCACCAAACGAACGAATTGCTTTTCAAGAGTTAAAGCAAAAGGCAGCCGATAATCATCAAATCAAAATGGTGGTGATTACTGATGGCGAACAAAACGTCGGGATTGCTTATTTTGTTGACTTAAAGGAGAAAGCTTTTGTCCTTTACTTAGCTGTTGATCAATCAATTCGTGGACAGGGGATTGGTGGCAAAACACTATCAGCTTTGAAAGAACGCTATCCAAAGGGGATTATTCTGGAATCTGAAAGTACGCTGGAGGATGCTGATAACCAGCAGCAGCGTGAAGCCCGTTATCATTTTTACTTGAAAAATGGCTTTATTGACACTGAAAACATTGCTCACAATATGGAAAGAGACTTTCATCTTTTGACAAGTAATTTGGATTGTTCCGTAGCCGATTATTTAAGTTCGATGAAAATATTAGGGCAGGAAACCTCAGTCATTTAATTTTAATATTCGTTTGATAATCCACGCTTTTATGCTAAAAAACGGCATAAAAGTGTTTTAAAATTATAAATTAATTTAAATATATGAATTTTTTCTGTTTGATTGTTCTAAATAACCATGATATTCTAGAAAAGTAGTTGGGGATTATCAACTAGCTGTGTCAGCCAAGAAGCAGCCAGTTGATAGTCCATCAATTTCAAAAAATAAAAACGTAAATGTTACGACGCACTACTTCGACTGTAGATTTTAAACGCGCCTTTTTTGCGTGCGAAAAGTTTAGGCTGAAAACAGAATATTTTAAAATCAATACTCGAATATATGCTAACTAGCATTAGGAGAGCAAAAGATTATGATCAAAGTCCGCGATATGACGGTCGCCTATGATAGCGCCCCCGTCTTCACGAACCTGTCAATCCAATTTGAACCTGGAAAAATCACCGGAATTATTGGCCCCAATGGTGCCGGTAAATCGACGATGATTAAAGGGCTTTTAGGGTTGACCAGCAAGCAGTCCGGAACGGCCACTTTGGCAGACCAACCAATTGCAAAGCAACTCAAGCGCATCGCTTACGTTGAACAACGGGCAGCACTTGATCTGACGTTTCCAATTAACGTCTTGGATACGGTTTTAACTGGGACCTATCCGAACCTCGGTCTGTTTAAAGTGCCTGGAAAAAAAGAGGAAGAGGCCGCTTTAGCAGCCTTGACCGATGTTAAGTTAGCTGAATTTAGTCAGCGACAAATTAGTGAATTATCTGGTGGTCAGCTGCAACGAGTCTTTGTGGCTCGAGCAATTGTTCAAGATGCCGATGTCATCATTTTGGATGAACCATTTGTTGGAATTGATATGAAATCAGAAGCCGACATCATGGCGATTTTGAAAAAGTGGCGGGCTGCTGGTAAGACAATCATCGTTGTGAACCATGATTTGAACAAGGTCACGACTTACTTTGATGACCTCGTCATCATTAATCACGGGGTTGTGGCCCAAGGCCAGACACAGGACGTGTTTACAAAAAAGAATATTACCACCGCCTTTAGTGGCGACCTATCAAACATTCTTTTTGATGAAGGGGAGGCCGCACATGAATAGTATTACGCTTTTTCTTGATGGATTAACGAAGTATAACTTCTTGCAAACTGCCTTGATTACCGCCATCTTAGTCGGTGTCATGTCTGGAATTGTTGGTTCCTTTATTATTTTGCGTGGAATGTCTCTAATGGGTGATGCCATTTCGCATGCAGTGTTACCTGGGGTGGCGGTTGCCTACATGCTTGGGATTAACCTGCTGATTGGGGCCTCGATTTTCGGTCTGTTGGCTGCGATGTTGATTGGCTTCGTAACGATGAAGTCAAACCTAAAAAATGATACCGCGATTGGAATTGTCTTTTCTTCTTTCTTCGCACTCGGCTTTATCTTGATTTCAATGGCGGAATCAACCACGAACTTGCACCATATCCTCTTTGGAAATGTTTTGGCCGTTTCTGACCAAGACCTGATTACTACGGCGATTGTGTTAGTGGTAGTTGTACTGTTCGTCGTGCTTTTCTACAAGGAATTGTTAATTACGTCCTTTGATAATACCTTTGCCCGAGCTTACGGTTTGAAAACGCAGGTCTTGCACTACGGCTTGATGCTGATTTTAACCTTAGTAACCGTGACCGCACTGCAAACGGTTGGAATTATTTTGATTGTGGCCATGCTGATTACACCAGCCGCTACAGCTTATCTATTAACAAATAAGATGTCATCCATGATTATGATTGCAGCGACCTTTTCGGTTTTTGCATCCGTTATTGGATTGTACTTTAGCTTTACCTTTAACTGGGCTTCCGGTCCGGCGATTGTCTTGACTGCCGCAGTGTTCTTCTTATTGGCTTTTCTCTTTTCGCCAAAGCAGGGCATTTTAATTAAAAAACGAGCAGCGAACTAAAATTTGTAGCGAAAGAAGATGATAAAAGGCGTATTAAACGCACTTGGAATTGAGGAAAATTGAATATGATTAAGCGATTAACGATTATTGGGCTGGCCGCACTGGCGTTGCTAGCGGGTGTCTTTTACTTTGTCAGTGAAAGCCAGACGGGTAAAACTAGTCGAAGCGGTAAGTTACAGGTTGTTGCGACGAACTCAATTATTGGGAACATGGTTGAAGAGGTCGCTGGTAACAAGGTCAAGTTACACACGATTGTTCCTCGTGGAACCGACCCCCATGAGTACGAACCACGACCACAAGACGTAAAGGCGACGCAGGAAGCCGATGTTTTGTTCCACAATGGTTTGAACCTGGAAACCGGTGGGTCCGGCTGGTTTAAGAAGATGTACCAAAATGCTGGTAAGAAGGCCAATGAACAAGTCTTTGCTGTCTCGGATGGTGTTGCCGCTAAGCATTTGACAGACGCCGGTAAAGAAAACGAAATGGATCCCCATGCTTGGTTAGATATCCAAAACGGGATTAAGTATGTCCAAAACATTGAAAAGGTTTTGATTGAAAAGGATCCAAAGAATAAGAGTACTTACCAAAAAAATGCTGCTGCATACATTGAAAAGCTAACTAAGTTAGATGAAAGTGCCAAAACTAAGTTTAACAATATTCCAGCAGATAAGAAGCTTTTGGTGACTTCCGAAGGCGCCTTTAAGTACTTCTCGGCAGCCTATGGCATCACACCAGCCTTTATTTGGGAAATTAACACCGAGTCACAAGGGACACCAGAACAGATGAAGACTGTTTTGGAAAAGATTCGCGCAACCAAGGTACCTGTTCTCTTTGTTGAAAGTTCTGTATCACCAAAGTCAATGGACAAGGTTTCTAAGGAAACTGGCTTGCCAATTTACGCTAAGATTTATACTGATTCATTAGCCAAGGAAGGCAAGCCCGGCGATACTTACTATGGCATGATGAAGTGGAACTTGGACAAGATTTCAGAAGGTTTGTCAAAGTAAAATTAGTGACTTAACTGTCTTTGACGGCCAATTGTACGAATAATCCGTTAGAACTGATAAAAATAAAATGGTTCTAATCAGTTGACAAATTAAAATTCAATGCTATTATTAAAGCAATATTAGAAAAAGGACGAAAAAAGAATGATGATGATGCAAATGTGCTGTTCTCGAATGTTGAAAAAATAAATGGGTACTTAATCTTGTGTTTGGTTCTCATTTATTGTCGAACGTTATGTTCCATATTTGAGAACCATCATTTGATTCGCACAACATTGTTATCTAACAATTTTAGTTCTTTATGTCGGGGACTAGTGTCTATCAGGAATGGTGGATACTAGTCCTTTTTTCTTTGTTTTGAGAAGGGAGCATTAATGAAATTAACTACTGCAACTGAAACAATTACTGATTTGAGTGCCATTCGACACTACTTTCATCAGCATCCAGAACTTTCAAGCCAAGAATATCAGACAACGGCATTAATTAAGGCCTACTTAGCTGATTTGGGCTATACAATTATCACCCCAGAAGCCTTACAGACTGGCGTTATTGCTGAAATCGGTCCAGAAGACGCCCAACACACAGTTGCTTTGCGTGCCGATATTGATGCGCTGCCGATTCAAGAACAAACCAACCTAGACTTTGCCTCTGAAAATGCCGGTACCATGCACGCCTGTGGTCATGATTTTCACCTTACCTCTTTACTGGGAGCCGCTGAAAAGATTAAAGAAAATGCTGATAAATTGACTGTTAAGGTGCGACTGATTTTTCAGCCCGCAGAGGAAACCCATGTTGGTGCAGAGCAGGTGATTGCAAGTGGTGGTTTAGAAGGCGTGGACGTGATTGTCGGCTACCACAACCACCCGAACTTACCCGTTGGCCAAATCAGTGTGGGAAATGGTGGCCGCAATGCGGCTGTTGACCAATTCGCCGTCAAGTTAACCGGCGTTGGCGGTCATGCTGCGAAGCCACATGAAAACATTGACCCCATTTTAGCATTGGCTAGCACCGTCACGGCTTTACAAAGCATCGTTAGCCGTTCGCTCGATCCTTACCGGCAAAGTGTTTTATCGGTGACCCATATTGAAGGGGGCCAGACATGGAATGTTATTCCTGATAGTACCTGGTTTGAAGGAACAATTCGTACTTTTGGAGACCATGATCGGGAACGGGCCAAAGAGAAATTCTACCAAATTATTAATGGTCAAGCGGCAACATACGACGTTTCAGCGGAAATTGAGTGGATTCCTGGTCCGCCGGTACTCGAAAATGATCCAATCCTGACGGACATTCTGGCCGAAAATATTCAGTACCATGCTAATTTGGTAAACTTTCCGCCATCAGCTGGTGGTGAAGACTTTGCTTTTTATACGAGTAAAGTTCCCAGTGTCTTTGCAGAAATTGGCAGTGGGGGCAACTCGGGCCTGCACCATTCTGATTTAGTCCTAGATGATGCAGGGTTAGAGACCGCCATCACTTGGTACTATCAGTCAGTTTTGCGGTTACAAGATTACTTTGCTGAAAAGGGAGAAGAAGCATGAAGAAAAGATATTGGTTGACCGGTTTGATTCTAATTTTGATTGTGATTGCTGGAATTTGGTCCTTTTATCCGCACCAGTCAAATAGTAAAAAAGGAACGATTACATTAGCAAGTTCACCCGGTCCTTACAGCGAACTCTTTTTAAAGGGCGTGAAACCCATTTTGGAAAAAGAGGGTTACACGGTTGAAAATAAGTCATTTACTAACCTATTAAATGCCGACATTGCCCTTAATGAGGGCCAGGTTGATTTAAATGTTGATCAGCACACCGCTTATTTGAATAATTTTAATAAGGAAAAGAATGGCAAGTTGACGGCATTAACAAAGATTCCAACGGTTCCAATGGGCCTGTATCCCGCACAAAAGCACTCTTTGAAGTCTGTCAGTGATGGCGATACGATTGCGGTACCAAATGATCCGTCTAATACGGCGCGAGCTGATCAATTACTGGAAAAAGCTGGTTGGATTAAACTGCGTTCTGGGGTGAACCCAATTACCGCAACTAAAAATGATATTGTAGAAAATAAGTACAATTTAAACTTTAAGGAAATTGATTCATCAACGATTCCACGGGTAACCAATGATTTTAGTTATGTCATTCTTCCAGGTTCAGTTGCTTACAATGCCAAGGTCTCTTCAAAGAAGATGCTGGTAGCAGAGAAAATTCAAAACGACTACTATTTGGTAGCGACAACGACAAAAAAGAATGCAGATACTAAGTGGGCAAAGGCTGTCAAAAAGGCCTATGAATCAAAGGAATTTGCCGATTATGTGAAGAAGCATAACGATGACAACTATTGGGTCATTCCACAATAACTAGATTTGATTCCCTAAATCAAGGGATTCGTTTTAATAGAAGTCGACCTCGTGACGAGTTTTGACTTCTTTTTATTTGAGTCATCCTTCGTTTAACCGCTATAATAGGTTTATGTAAGATTTCTGTTTGCTAGTTAATTGGCAACACGATTCATGACTGGAGAAATGCAAATGGCCCAAAAAAGACAAGTAAGCACGACCGGACGTCTGATGAAGTACATCTTGCAAGGTCTCCATGTTCTGCCTGATTTAACAAACGAGAAGACCTATCAACGGGCGGTTACTGCCAGCCAAAAACCATATCGATTGGCTTTTTTGTATCGGTTGTTGTTTGGAGCGACAGAGTATAACGGTCGTAACGACGTTTTGGAAATCAGTCCGAAGTACGTAGACGACCGACAGCTGATTTTTTACCTCCACGGTGGGGGCTATTGGGACCAACCTTCAATCATGCACTACCGTTTGCTGAAAAAGTTGGCCGACCAGACACAACACCGAATTATCATGCCAATTTATCCAAAGGCGCCCCAGCACCAGGCACAAGAAACCATTCAATGGACCAAGGATGCTTTCCTGGAAACACTGGAAAAGGAACAAATTGGTGCCAATCAAATTGTGTTAATGGGTGATTCGGCCGGTGCCGGCCTGGCATTGTCTCTTTTGCAACAGCTACGCGATGCAAAACTTGCTTTACCAAAGCAACTAATTTTGATTTCACCATGGTTTGATATCAGCGATACCAACCATGAGATGAAGGCAGTGCAACCCTTCGACCCAATGCTAGAAATAGCTGTTTTAGATCTTATGGCCGCCGGTTACCAGGGTGAGCTTGATTTGGATGATCCATTGATCAGCCCGCTCTATGCTGATTTTGCCAATATGCCGGCTATTAACGTGATTACGGGAACCTATGATGTCTTGCATCCTGATGCCGTGAAGTTTCAGGAGCTTGCTGATGATGGCGGTTGGGACGTGCACACGACCATATACCCAGAAATGTACCATGATTTTCCCGAAATTCCGATTCCAGAAGGAAAGGCTGCCATTCAGCAAATGGTCCAACTAATTAAAGAAAGATAAATGAATGCCCAAAGTAATTCTTGTTACCGGTGCCACTAGCGGCATCGGTTACCAAACGACTCAATTATTAGCAGAACAAGGACACATCGTTTATGGTGCTGGCCGTCGAGTCGAGAAACTCGCTGCCCTAGAAAAAGTGGGGGTCCATCCCCTCAAACTCGATTTAACTGACGAAGAATCCTGCCGACAAGCGGTCGCGACCGTCTTAGCCGATCAAGGTCGCATTGACGTGCTAATTAACAATGCAGGCTACGGTTCCTATGGTGCCGTTGAGGATGTAGATCTCGAGGAAGCCAAACGTCAGTTCGATGTTAATTTATTTGGTTTAGCCCAGTTAATCAAATTAGTTTTGCCAACAATGCGCCAGCAACAGTCCGGACGGATTATCAATGTCTCGTCGATGGCCGGACGAATGGCCAGCTACTTTGGGGCCTGGTACCATGCCACTAAGTTTGCTTTAGAGGGCTTTAGCGATTCATTGCGAATGGAACTAAAACTATTTGGAATTGACGTTGTCTTAGTTGAACCTGGTCTGATTAAAACGGATTGGGGCCTGATTGCTGCCGACCATCTGGCCTCTTCAGCGGCCGGTGGCCCCTACGAAGTAGCTGCTCGCCAAACCGCCAATGGCATGAAAAAGCAATACCAGGGGCAATTACTGTCTCAGCCAATTCTGATTGCGAAAACCTTGGTGAAAATTGTCAACCAGAAAAAGTCTCGGGCTCGTTACTTGATCGGCTTTGTAGCCAAACCATTGGTCTTCTTGCGCGCCATCCTACCAGCGCGATGGTTTGATGCGCTGATGCGCCGCGTTGTGAAAGGCTAAATCAGGACTGATTTAATTAACAAATAATCCTCAATATACTAAAAGGGCCTCAGCGTACATAAACGCTGAGGTCCTTTATAAATGATGATGGGGTAGCTTTTAACACATATCCATGCCCATCTTTTTGTAGGAATCAAGACTTTTAATCTGTAAATCTTCGACAGCGCAACCGCGTTCTTCTGCCAAGGCGTTCATCAGGGTATCCATGGCCATTAAGTCGTACTTCTTTTCCGGCTCTTCTGGCGTGTAAACCTGCATCTGTGCCATCATGCCACCATCCTCGTGCTCGATAATATGGCAGTGGTACATAAAGACACCGGCGAAGTTGAACTTCATCTTAATCCGAACGGTTTCCCCGGGATTGACGGCAACAGTATCCTTGTAACCGAGTTCGTTTGGGTAGGGGGCTTGGCCGTTGCGGGAAACAATCTGGAAGGAACCGCCATGCATGTGGTAGGGGTGAAGCATCCCCCCGCAGCAATCATTAGTATTCGTAATGTCCCAGTATTCTGTCTTGCCGATTTCTTGGCGGTCATCAATGCGCATCATCCCAAACTTCAAACCGTTAATGGTGATTTCTTCATCCGTTCCGGCCAGGACAACTTGGTGAACGAGTGCATTTGGATCGACGTCTGGGTAGCTGATTTCCGCTAATTTGTCCGGTAAGGTTGTGTCGTCAGCTACAAAATCCTTGATGTTAAAAATCAGAATTGGCGTGTCATCCGAGTACAACGTTACCTGGTCGCCGGCCTTGTAATCACTAAAGTCGATGATAACCTCTGCTCGCTCAGCACAAGTTAGCATACACTTGGTCATCTGCACCGGCTCTGGTAAGAGACCGCCATCGGAAGCGATTTGCGTCATCACTAAATCATCTGAAAGGTGCAGGCGCCATTCCCGCCGGTTCGAACCATCCAAAAAGCGCAAGCGCAATTTCTGAGTTGTCACATCAAAACTTGGGTTAACCGTTCCATTGATAAGGGCCGTTGGGCCAGCGGTTCCATCGGGATCATAATCGGCATCATAGTCCCACTGGTTGTCTTCATGAAAGCGGCGGTCTTGGAGAACGATTGGTAAATCATCAACACCATAGTTGTGTGGTAGGGCCAAGTTGTCTTCATGGTCATCTTCAACGTAGACCATTGTGGCCAAACCATGCCAGACGTCCCAACCGGTTAATGGGCAAGGGTGGGCATGCAACCAAGTGGTTGCGGCTGGTTGGTTGACGGTAAAGGTAATCTCTTTTTCCTCACCGGGATAAATTGGCGCATGGCAACCACCATCAATAAAGGGACCGGGCACGTCCAAGCCGTGCCAGTGAAACGTCGTTAACTCAGGTAAACTATTCTTTAGCGTAACGTGATAGGTTTTACCGCTTCGGAAAACAATAGTTTGCCCCAATAAACTCTGATTGTAACCCCAGGTCTTGGTTTTAGCACCGGGTAAAATTTGCGTTTCGCCCGACTGGGCATGGACTGTCAGCCAGACATCTGTATCCGTTTCTCGATCAGGCTTCAAGAGACTAGGAATTGTCAGCGGTACATGGGGTGCATCGTAAACCTCTAAAGGCACGTAGCCACCGTCATGATAGTCATAAGCTGTTTCATTAAAAAAGTAATCCTGGTAAACAGGCTTTTCTTCAGTCGACATGATACTTCCTCCTTCTATTTGTCTCTTAGTATACAAGACCCGGGTCGTTTTTTCTAACAATTGTGCTAAGCTTAATTTAGGCGGCAAATCAGTAGCCGCTAAAGGAGGAGGAAGTGAGAATGACACGTAATCGTATTTTTCATTTTGTTATGGCCTGTGTTTGGATTTATACTTTTTATTTACTCATGCACATGCAGGATATGTTGGCTATGTATGTCATGGCCGGTGGGATGTTTGTTCAATCGCTCTATAGCATTATCTTTGATCAAAAGGGTTGCTAAAAAGGAATACGTTGAACATTTGCTAAAAAGCCCAAAGAATTCTGAGTCATGTCCGCTTTCGTAATCGGTGCATGGTTGAAAATCCTGTGGGCTTTTTATTAATCACAAAGGGGAAAATCAGTATGGAACATTATCACCGTGCCTTTGGCGTCTATGCCATTCTTTATGAAGAGCACCGCGGTTTAGTTGTTATTAAGAAGAATGCGGGTCCCTATTTGAACCGCTATGATTTACCAGGTGGTAGTCTTGAATCGGGTGAGCCACTTGAGCATGCACTGGTCCGTGAAGTCAAAGAGGAGACTGATTTGACGGTTGAAAAGGCCAGACAAATCGGAACGACTAGTTTTATTTACCCATGGCAGTATTTAGATTTCAATATGAACCAGCATATTGCAGCCTTTTATGAGGTTGAAAGAGTCAGCGGTGGATTAACGGAAGCACCACTGCAATTTCTCGGTCAAGATTCCCTTGGGTCCTTGTTTGTCCCGCTTGATTTGTTAACAGAACAAAATAGTTCACCCTTAGTATTGAAAGCAAAGGAATACCTGCTACACAGCAAGCATTTCAATACTGCTGATTGCCGTTTTTCACAGTGGAAAGTTTTGACGAAACCAGTTTTTTAGGTGGTTGATAACCGGTCCAACCAATGTGTCTCGTAAAGGGTCCATTACTCCTAATTACGGCATGTTCAATCATTAATCGGACAAAGTCAGCAAGAGCGTTAACCGGTTCGTACCAGTACTCATGCTATAATATTGATTAGGAAAACAAAGTACGGTAGTCACTATTCGAACAGGTTTTTGACTAAAAAGCGGTGTGGTAATAACTACATCGTTTTTCTCATCAGTAAAGATTTACAATGTTAAACACAACGTAAGGGAGGTTGACGCTTGACCAAGTATTTAATTATCACCGAGAAGCCAAGTGCTCGCCGCAATTTCGAAAAGGCACTAGGTGGGACAACGGGACATGTTGCCCACTATGATTATGAGTTAACAAACCTACGTGGCCATGTCATGACTTTAAGGGAACCGGAAGACCAGGTCTCGGCTGATTTAAAAGCAAAATACAAATCATGGAAACTAGCTGATTTGCCATGGGACTTGCAGGATTTGTCTTGGAAACGAACGTACATTCGTTCCTGGAACCCACGCAGTAAAAAATCAGAAAGTACCAAGAGCTTGATTGATGAACTCAAAACGAAGGCTAAAGGCGCTGACGGTCTCATCATTGCGACCGATACTGATTCGTCAGGGGAGGGGGACCTGCTAGCCTGGGAGGCCATTGATGCCATCAAATGGCAGGGGCAAGTTTTTCGAGCTAATTTTGCAGATGAAAGTCCAAAAAGTTTGGTGAAGGCGCTCAACCAACTGACTGCCATTGAAAGTAAGGACCGGCACGGAGCCTACCAAAAAGGACTGACACGCAACAAGTGGGACTTTGCTTCGATGCAGCTAACCCGGGCGGCAACGACATTAACCAAAAAGCAGGGCTACTCACTTGTATCACGGCAAGGGCGGTTAAAATCAGCGATGCTGTTGAAAATCTATCAACAACTCCAAGCCATTAAAAATTACCAAAAGGTCCCGTATTTTGAGTATCGCTTTCGAGATGACCAGGGAAATGTTTATGCTCGAGTAGTTGACTCAAAACAGGAAGTGGTTTCCTTCCGCTATCCCAGCCCCGAGGCCTTGAAAGCAGGCGAATCCTTTGCAAAATCAGGACAGGTCCAGCAAGATTCAGTGACTAAAAAAAGTACTAAGCCACCAAAGTTGCTCGACTTGTCCTCGCTCTCGGCCATTTTAGCCAAAGAGGGCTATAAGGCCAAGGAAGTTCTCGCCACCTATCAAAAACTATACGAAGCGCAAATCGTGTCTTATCCACGAACTGAAGATAAGACAATTACTCCCGAACAATTCCAAGATATGCTGCCGTTAGTCGACCAAATTGCGCAGGTAGTGGGTACCGACGTAAGTTTGCTCACTCATAGGAACCCTCGTAAAACACATGTCAAGGAAGAGGGCGCCCACGGTGCTAACCGACCTGGGCCAAAGGTTCCCGCAAGTCTAGAAGCACTGCAATCATACGGTCCATCTGCTAAGCGGATCTATCAAACATTAGCGAAAAACTTTTTAGCGATGTTCGCCGAGGATTACCTTTACCAGCAGATTAAAGGGTCTATCGTTGAATATCCTGATTTTAAAGCAACCCTGAATAATCCACTTTCGTTAGGGTGGAAAGCCGTCTACCAGGATCAAAATCAAGACCAAGATGAGGACGACTCCAAGCAAAAAGCCCTAGGGCAAACAGCGGACCTCTTTGTTCATGAAGGGCAGAATCCAAAGCCAACAACGCCAACATGGCAGTGGCTCAAGACCTTCCTTGAAAAGAATGAGATTGGCACAGGAGCCACGCGGACAAGTACTTACGGGGAACTCTCTAGTGGTAAAAATGCCTATATTATTGATAAAAAGGGTAAAATCGACCTCACAACAGACGGTCAAGCTGTTGCCATTCTGGCCCAAAACACTTGGTTAGCCAATCCCAAGACTACCAAGCGTGTCTTTGAAATTTTTGATCAAGTTGGCCGGTTTGAAGTCAGTGCTGATCAAGCGATGAACTCGATTGTCTTGACGGTTAACCATGATATTCCTGTCATGACCGAAAACGCCAAAAAACTAAAAGACAGCCTTGGTGCCCCCAAGGAAACTAAAAAACAAGCCAAAAGTCCCACTAAGGAAAAGGTAACTGGCATATGGCGGGGTAAGGAAGTGTCATTCTCAAGCAAGTTTTCTGGCCATAAATTTACTGAACAAGAGATTGAAGACTTGCTCGATGGCCAAAGAATTGCTTTTAAAGCCAGAAGTAAAAAGGGGAAGTCCTTTGAAGTAGCCGGAAGGCTGGAAATTCAAACATACAAGACCAGTAAATTTGTCGGCTTTAAACCAGAATTTAATCCTCGATAAAAAGAAATCGCGTAAAATGAGAAAAGTAGAGAAAAGTAGAGAAAAGTAGAGAAAACGCTACTTTTGGAAAGGTGGTTACCATGTTACAACAGGAATATGAACGAAAACTCTTGCAAGAACGTGGATCGCGTTATGAACGACTACCAGACTTAGAAATCGCGATGAAAGTAGCGAATATCATGGTGAAACGATTCCCAGAGGGACTTAATTTATCTCAAAAGCGTCACTTAGCTGACCAACTGTCGATTACGGATAAGAGTTTGGATCGTTTGCTCGATCTCTTGTCAGAAAATGGGCGCTATGAATTAATTGCAGTAGAGAAAAGTAGAGAAAAGTAGAGAAAGCTCTACCTTTTATTTAGAATTTAGCATATAATGATTATATCCTGAAAGGTTTTTGAGGGAGTAAAAATGAAACGTCGCCTTGCTACTTATCCGATTACTGCTTGTGTGAAATTTGCTGTCTTTTCCAGACATTTTTTTGGCAAGACGATCCTACTGATAATCAGTCAGTAGGCTTTTTTATTATCGTTATCCTTGTTGCTTGACAGGGTTAATAAGTCGCGGTATAAATAAGTTAACTCAAATAATATTTTTGAGCGAAAAAGGGTTTCGACCACCGCCTGAAAGCTGTAATCGGTATTTTGTTTTCAAAAATCTCCCTTTTTGATACAAGATTTGTTGTCGAATGTGATCTGTTTCATGATTATTAAATTACTTCCTATAACACAAGTAACAATGTAAGATAAAAACTTTTGTTCATTCATTTTAAATAATATTCCTTTCAATCGGGCGGTCCTGCTGTTAACACAGCAGGCTTTTTTGTTTGACCATAATGACCAAAGTAAAAAAAGTAGAGAAAAATCTACTTTTCTCTACTTTTTAGTATGTATTCAAGGCTTTCGCTTGCTATAATTTTTGGGTATCAAATGTTAGAGGAGAATAGGCGATATGGGGCAGAAACATCTACAACTCGCACAACGAGTTCAAATTGAAACGTTACTAAAAGAAGGGTATAACTTAAGTTTTATTGCTAAAACAATCGGTTACTCCAGAGCAACCCTTACGAAAGAAATACAGCGGACAACGTTACATGCTACAATGGATAGAAAGGTAAGTACACATATATCCAGAAAAATGTACCGAGCCATTGAAGGCCAAACGTTAGCTGACCAAAAACAACGGAACAAAAAGAAATCTCCAACTAAATTAACGCTCAGACGTGAACAGCTCATTAAAAAATACATCCTCGAACACAAGTGGTCACCTGAGCAAATCGCTAAGGGGCCTTTACGAGTTGGTGTGTCCTTTAAAACCAACTACAATTGGGTTAATCATAAAAGAATTAAGGGACTCGATTACTGGGCCTTACGAGATAAAGGCAAGCGGCAACGGTATCATAAGCGAGCGTTAAGTTGGAGTGAACGCAAAAGTCTGTATCTGAAAAAAGAAGATCAAAAACGAGCGACACACCAGTATTCCATTGAGTTTCGACCAAGTGTGATTGAAAACCGTAACCGTTTTGGTCATTGGGAACTAGACGGTGTTGAGTCTCGTCAATCCAGTCACTTGTTGTTAACTTTTGTAGAACGTTTTAGTCGGTATGCAGTCTCGATGGTCATTAAGGATAAGTCCGCTTATACCGTCAGCAATGCTATTTCAGATTTCTGTGAAAAATATAAAGGTTGTGTGGACAGTGTGACTTGTGACCGAGGGTCCGAGTTCATTGCCTTGCAGACCCGACAAATGTTGGATCAGCATGGCGTGAAATATTATTACGCGCATGCATATTCGCCGTATGAACGCGGTTCCAACGAGAATTTTAATAAGCTCTTACGGGAATATTATCCTAAGAAAACGGATTTCGCTCATATAAGCCAGTCAGAGCTCGATAAAGTGGTCATGAGTATCAACACTCGTCCGATGCGTACTCATCGTTACAGGAGCCGTTTACAGGCTTTTAGACGTCACTGCCAATATCGTCGGGTTGCGTTTGACCAGCGATTCTTAAACCCAGCTTAAAGAGCAACAATTGAATTTTTTGAACCAGTCAAGGGACTGGCTTTTTTGCGTTGGTCTAAAAGTTAACAAGATTGGCAGTTGAAGAAAAATACGTTATAATTCAAAGCGTTTAGCGAAAAAAGAAGCGAAAATAACCGATTCTTTTTCGACGATAGAAAAACAAAAAACTTTTTTTCAAACAAAAAAGGCCTTATACCAAGCCTGGGAGCGATTGTTTACTTACGTTGTTAATTTTAGGGTTGCACGTATTTTGTAGAATAAAAGGTAACGAAGGTGCTTAAAACGCTTATATAGCAACGGTTATCATGTGCTTTTTCTTGGTAACATAAGCTAGCTTCCGTTATCTTATTTTTTTATTTTGTTTTTCATAAAATAAGTTAACTTTAGCTAAAAGTGATAAGCCAATATTCGTTGGCTTATTTTTTTTGCGCTTTTTTAAGTCAAAATACATAAACGAGGTAATCATGAAACAAAATGTTGGCATTTTCATTAAAGAATATCGCAATCGACGTCGGCTGTCGCAAACAGAATTTGCGAAAAGAGCTGGGGTCACACAAACAATCATTTCTAATCTTGAACGCGGCCAAGTCAAATCTCTCACCACTGTTCATGCAACGGGCATTGCTCAAGCAATGGGCATGACTATATCAGAGTTTATGGCAAAGGTAGAGGTCTAATATGCAAAGAATATCAATTCAACAAGTTCAGGCATTTGAACAATTTTACCGACTGCCACAAGCTTTTTTCAAGCTTGATAAATATAAAAAAATGAAACTTGAGTCTAAGACAGCTTATGCTATTCTCAGGCATCGCTTTGAACTATCAGAAAAAAATGGGTGGATCGATAAAGATGGCATGATCTATTTTTTGTACACGGTTAAAGAGCTTGCTACTATCTTGAATTGTGGGGAAGATAAAGCCCGCTCAATCAAAAAAGATCTTAACCAACATGGGTTGCTTGAAGAAGAACGGCAGGGTCTGAACAAACCAAATCGTCTTTATCTTGGCATGGTCACCGTAGAAAATGAGTTATCCACAGGGTCAAACCCGCATGAACAGCGGACCCCGGAAATCTCGGGGTCCGGACCCCGAGAAAATCGTGGTCAAGAACCCGGAAATATCGGGTCTATCTATAATGATTTTAAAGATAAAGATGATGATGACTATGTATATACGCAAGCGCAATCGGATATTGATTTACTGATTGAGCAATACACCCAAGAAACTGGATCCAGCATATCGCCAGTTAAAAAACGAACACTTGAACAGTTAAGAAATCAATATGGATCCTTGCTCGTTAGTGACGCAATTACGAAGGCAGCTAATAATGATACAGCGAACATGGTCTATATCCAACGTTGTTGTGAAACACTAGACCTTGATTTAAAAAAGCAGTTACCGAGCTTCAAGTCACCAAAATGATTTGAAGCACTATCAATCCTCTGTCCCTGGTAAGACGTTAAAAGGCCTTGCACATTGACAATTGATAAAAAGCCACGTCCTGATTAGCAGACTAGGGATATACGAATAGGGGAGTGGCTATACTTGTGTACAACAAGGCCCGTCTACACTGGTTTCAGACCATAAGTGAAGGTGATTTAGGACTGAAACACTTGCATAAAAAACGCTGTCGCTCTTCGCCACTACAAACAAGTGGCAAGAAGCAAGCACAACGCCATAAGTGGCCGTACAAACCTAAGGGGGAAATGTATGTATGAATTAACAATGAATGACCTACGTCGGTTAGGGAAAAAGGGAAACGCAACCGTTCTTTTAGTGAATGGGAAGC
Organism: Fructobacillus tropaeoli; assembly: GCF_016860625.1. NCBI lineage: Bacteria > Bacillati > Bacillota > Bacilli > Lactobacillales > Lactobacillaceae > Fructobacillus > Fructobacillus tropaeoli. Next base: position 23,840 of record NZ_BOJU01000002.1, on the reverse strand, counting down.
GTGGTGAATTACGAGCGGATGGCTTATACTACACTCGTCATAATGCCATTATTGGGGGCGTCTATACAGATGCGAAGTTCCGTATGGACTTTCAACGAGCAATCTCTAAAATCAAAAATATTCGAGTGGCCGATAAGCTGGTTGCCAAACGCTATTCACAAAAATTAGTCGCAACTAGTTTGTATGAGTTTTCCAAAGTACCTGATAAGGCTGGCAAAGGAGTTCAACATGAAAATCATAACGATTAATGTCAATAAAGGTGGGGCTGGTAAGACGACACTGGCTTATAATTTAGCAGAATTTTTGAAACAAAAGCATCGCGTTTTATTGATGGATTTCGATGACTCAGCCAATTTAACGCATCGTTATGGACACTTTACGAACTTAAATGAGACCGTCATTAACTTATTTGAAAACGGTGATGTGAATCCAATTCATTTGAAAAATAACCTTGATTTAATTGCAGGTCACAACACTGTTGAACAGTTAAAAGAATGTTTGAATACTCGCCGACAACGTGAAATTATTTTTGGTAAGTGGTTGGCACAAAATGAGAAAGAACTTATTGATAAGTACGATTATCTGATTATTGATACTGAAAATGATGAAGGCATCTTAACGCAAAATGCGTTAATTGTATCTGATTTAGTGATTGGCGTAGCAGAAGCCTCAAAAGACTCTTTTGTAGCGTTATTGGATTTGAAGAAATTTGTTTCGGAATTAAATCAAGATTTTGACGTTCAAGCCAATTTGGCCTTTGTGGCTAACAAGATTAACTTGTCGGAAAATGCATCCAAAGAATTACTCGAAGAATTGCACGAATATGAAGAATATCGCGGTTATTTGCCACGGCGAACAAAACTCGCAGATGACACGCCAATCATTGAATGTGCAGACCAGAACCTGATTAAGCAACTTACAGCAGTCTTTAAGGAGGTGTTGTCATGAGTCGCTTTAGTCGTTATAGTAGTGAAGAAGAAAACTATCACCAGCGACAGGTTTTGTCGAAAAAGCAGAAAACTGCCTATCGACCTCAGTTTGAAAAATCGATTAAAATTGATTTGGCAAGCTATCAACAGTTGATGGATTTAAAAGACCGCACAGGCCTATCGATGAAACACCTGTTACACGAATCAGTCGCTGGTTACTATGAACAGGAGACTGAACATGACCGATGAAACAATAGTAGGCTTAAAAGAACTACGGCGATTTGCTACCGTAAGCAATCAAGTAGCGACTGCTAAGATGAAAAACCACGAAATCTTAGAACTACATCCCAGAGCGTTATTGGGTCCTGAGAAAAAGGCGCTAATTGATGGTCAAAACTATGTTGTTCGTCGAAAGCATGATTTGCAAAAAGGACTGTGTGATATTCAAAGTATTCGCGCGGGTGATCTGCTATTGGCAGAGCGCGTGAATGGTCAGTTGATCATGAGTGATCAAAAGTTTGCTAATCGGAGCTTAACCTTGTCTGAAGAGATTTTTCAATCGCTGAAAAAATATGCGGATGCCCATGGCGTTACGCTAGATCAGGCACTCGCCCAAGCGGTTACTTCTTATACACAGGAGCAACTTCATGAATGAGGAGAAACGTGTCCGTTATCGGAGCTTAAGTGATTTTGTCAAAGAAAGCCCTCAGACACCGACAGCGATCTTAAAAGATGGTCGGTTATTTGAGGTTTGGTCTAATGGTTTGGTTGGAAACCCTAAAACAATTGAGGTTGAAGGCAAACAACGAGAATTTCGTGAAAAACTGTCTTTAACGCAAGGTATGCAACTGATTAAGACGATGAAAGTTGGTCAGATTTTGGTTGCAGAACGAGTCAATGATGTGTTGTGCTTTACAACCAAGGCTTTACAAGGCAAACATTTAAAACGCCATTGAACTTTTGTGTGTCAATTGGTACCATTGTGGTAGCGAGTCTTTTATGAACACTAAAAGGAGAAAAATATGGCCACACAACAAGTACATTTTCGGATGGACGAAAAAGATAAGAAGGCAGTTGAAGAATTGTATCAGCAAATGGGCATGACCGCTTCTGACGCTTTTCGGCTTTTTGCGAAGAAGTCGTTAGAAGTGAGAGGACTACCATTTGAACTCTATCAACCTAATGAGAGGTTGCAAGAGGCTATTCGTAGTGATGATTATGTGACCTTTGATTCCAGCGAAGATGCTTGGGAGTATTTAAGTTCTGATGACTGAATATAAAGTAAGAGTACAAAGCAAATTTAAAAAGAATTTTAAAAAAATTGTGAGGGGTGGTCGCTACCATCCAGCAGATTTTAAAATTGTTTTGGATCAATTGGTCAATCATCAGCCACTTCCTGCGCATTACAATGATCATGCTTTAGTGAATCGTTTTCCGGAACGTGAATTGCATATTAAACCTGATTGGCTGTTAGTTTATCGTTATCATGGTCAATATCTCGAATTGATTGATACGGGTAGCCACTCGGATTTATTTCGATAAAACAGGAACAATCATACGCTCATGAAGGTTATCATCTTTTTCAAACAGAAGAGCTATAAAATAGTTTCTTTTTAAATAAGTTCACTTATTAAAAGTAAACAAGGGTTTACGAAAGGAAATATCGATGTCAAATGAGTTCGTTAATTACTATGATGAACTAGAATTATCTCAAAATGCTAGTCCAGAAATGGTTAAACAAGCGTATCGAACACTGTCAAAGCGGTTTCATCCCGATCACAATCAAGAAGAAGGTGCTGAAGCCAAGTATCTTTCTATACAGAAAGCGTACGAGGTATTATCGGATCCATCAACGAGAAGTCGTTATGACCAACAACTGAATCAGTATCGTGATTTGTCGAATTTGACGGATGCGTTAACCCAACAAGAGGGAACGGCTAATGTTCAAGAAGAGACTTATACAATAGAGCCATATCAATATACATTTAAAGATTATTGTTACTTGACGATGCGCGCTTTGTTTTGGCCAATTAAAATCATCGGTCTATTGATTTATTGGGCTTTCTTGGCGGTATGCTGGATTATTACAATCTTGGCCATGATACCAAGTTTAATTATTGGCGCACTTGCTTTTCTTTTTATGGCAGCCATTGGTTTGACCATCATTTTAATAATTTTAAACTGGATTACGACCGGTGTCGGACCTTCGCTATGAGAATAGTACGATGGAAAAGGCTCAAAATGACTTGTCTGTGCCCAGTATTTGTTATAATAAACTGGTAGAAATATTATGGTTTAGAAGTGAGAACCCTAAGGAGGGAACAAAAATGAAGTTGAATGCAATGTTTTTGATCAAGAGAGCATCGTTGATGATTGCAGGTGCTACAGTGATTACTCTGAGTGCTGGCGTTGGTGCGCATGCCGCTGACAAACAGGCTAATGGTTATGTTTATTCGCCGGAGGTTTCACAAGTTAATGGTGGCTGGAACTGGTTAGAAAATGGCCAGCCTTATACAGGTTTCCGTTATTACATGGGGACCTATTACTGGTTTGTGAACGGTGTTCGTCAAAACACAGGATGGCGTGAAGCTTGGGGTATGACCTACTATACTGACCAAGATGGCCGGGCTGTTCAAGGCACCCACGTGATTGATGGTAAAGTTTATAACTTTGGTGATGATGGTACTTACTATTCACGCCCAGTTCAAGGGTATGTTTGGGATGGCTCAGCGGCAAATGGGGGTTATCGTTGGTATGAAGATGGCCAAGTGTTCACTGGCTTCCGTTATTACATGGGTACTTATTATTGGTTCGTCAATGGTGTTCGGCAAAACGAAGGTTGGCGTCAGGCATGGGGAATGTATTACTACACAGACCAAAATGGTCGGGCCGTTCAAGGTCGTGTGCCAATGAATGGTACAACCTATGACTTTGGAAACGATGGTACGTATTACCTGCGGCTTCCTGGCACCAAAACACCAACCACACCTGGTTTTGGTGGTGCCCCAGACGCTGACCGCAGCCCGGCAACCATTAAAGCACCGGTGGTACAACAGCCTGAGCAGGCTGCAACGACTAACACTAATCAAACAACACTTGCACGTACTTTTACAGGTTGGGTTAAAAATGAAAAAGGCACTGTTATTTGGAAGAGTTCTGACTTTTCATCCATGAAGGAAGCTGAAACCGCTGCCACGCAATATATGAATAATCATATGTGGGATCAAGGCGATATGGAACCTTATAGTTACGGTGCATATTAAAAATATCTTGTTTTATTATTTAAAGGACACTTTTATCGGTGTCCTTTTTTTATTGATTTGAAAGGAACTTTAATGGAAAATATTAAATCACATCAACATTATAAGTTGTATAAGTCTGGAAAATTCTGGGTTACCGCCATGGTGTCAGCTCTTTTCCTGGCAACAACGGGGGCGACAAATGGACATCATGTTCACGCTGATGAACTACCAGCTGATGGTCGAGTATCTTTTGCCAGTCCTGACCCAATTAAAGGCCATATTACGTTTTCAAACGGACGAGTTGACCCCGTTTTAAATATCCGGGTAAATGATCAAGTGGTCTTTTGTATTAACCCCTTTGCTCATTTAAGAGGTGGCGAGTACGCTTCTTCCGCTCAGGGGCAACAGGATCTAACCGCCTCATATTGGAAATCATTGACGAAGCAACAACAAAACCTGATTAACAATGCCGCGTATTTAGCGCAAGCACAAGGAGCTGCCACAGACAGTGAAACATACTTTGCCGGTCAATTGGTCGTCTGGTCATTAATTTCTGGTCAGAATGGTATTCCAGGAGTTATGAATGGATCGGACAAAATTGATTCAAGCGACCTGCATAATGCAATCGGTGCGACTATCACTGGATGGGATTCTAATGTTGTTAGCTCAGGGGCGATTGCCAAAGCTGAACAGATTTTGCAAAACGCCGCAGCGATGGGCCAACGTCCTGACTTTTCACCCGCACCATTGAACATTTTGGCTGGCCAATCTGCCACAGTAGCGGATAAAAATGGTGTGTTGCAGAACTTTAAAAACATTTCTGGTACGGACGGAATTAATGCTGTAATAAATGGTAATAATTTAACAATTAATACGTCTCAAAATGCGCAATCAGGTAGCTTAAGATTAAAAAACACACCTCGAGAACTTTCCCAACAACCGTACTATGTTTATGGGACGTATGAGGGGAACAATCTATCTAATCCGCAACAACCTGTTTTTGCAGCAAAAGACCCCAGTATAAACACTTCAGAACTCCAAGTTAATGTTAAAAAAGCCAACTTGAAAATTGATAAGTCGATTTTAAAGAATGGTGGGATTACAACCAAAGACCTTACAAATGGGAACTATTCCTTGTCTGGTAATGTCTTTGAAGTTCATAAGGACACCGCAGATGGTGAGGTCGTAGCAACCGTTACGACTGATGCTAATGGTGATGCCGAAACCGGTAACATTCTGGCAGCTGGTAAGTATGTGGTGACTGAAAAGCAAGCCAGCCAGGGCTTGGTTCGTACCTTCAACCCAGTGACCGTTAATGTGGATTCGGTTGACAATTTGGATGTAAAAGCCTCTGGTACAAATTCGGAAGTTACCGGTGGCATTACTATTCAAAAGACGGGTGCCGAAACAGGCACTCAAATGTGGAACGACAACTATTCCTTAGCTGGCAATATCTTTAAGATTCATAAGGACTCGATCAATGGTGAAATCGTTGATACGGTCACTACCAATGATAAAGGACAGGCACAGACCAAGACAGACTTGCCTCTTGGACACTATGTCGTTGAAGAAGTCCAAGCCTCAAAGGGATTTGTCAAAACCTTCAAGCCACAAGATGTTGATATTACGTATCAAGGTCAAAATGTACCCATTGTCATCTCAGCTACTGGTGGAACCAACCAAGAAGTCAAGGGTCAAATCATTGTCGATAAGTCTGGTGTCCAATCAGGCAAGAACATGATTAATGGCAACTACACGTTGGCTGGGAACGAGTTTGATATTGTTGATGAGCATGGTCAGGTTGTTGATCATGTGACAACCGATGCTTCTGGTAAAGCCTACTCGAAAGAGTCATTGCCACTAGGCACATATAAGGTTATTGAAACCAAAGCTAGTCAAGGTTTTGTCAAATCGGCCACTCCTCAGAATGTAACGTTGACATACAATGGTCAACAAGCACCTATTGTTTTTAACACAGCTTTTGAGACCAACCAAGAAGTCAAGGGTGGCATTACCATCCAAAAGACGGGGGCTGAAACTGGCACAAAACAATGGAACGCCAACTATTCATTGGCTGGTAACGTCTTTAAGATTCATAAGGACAATATCAATGGTGAAGTAGTTGACGAAGTGACAACGGATGCCAATGGTTATGCCAAGACCAAGACGGACTTGCCATTAGGTCACTATGTCGTTGAAGAAGTCCAAGCTTCTAAAGGCTTCTTGAAGACCTTCAAGCCTCAAGATGTTGATATTACGTATCAAGGTCAAAATGTACCGATTGTTATCTCGGCTACTGGTGGGACCAACCAAGAAGTAAAGGGTCAAATCATTGTCGATAAGTCTGGTGCCCAATCCGGCAAGAACATGATAAACGGCAACTACACGTTGGCTGGGAACGAGTTCGATATTTTTGACGAACAAAACAACTTGGTTGACCACGTGACAACCGATGCTTCTGGTAAGGCTTATTCGAAGACCGACTTGAAGTTGGGTAAGTACACTGTCGTCGAAACGAAGGCCAGTCAAGGCTTTGTCAAGTCGGCAACGCCACAAAAGGTGGACTTGTCTTATGTTGGTCAAGAAGTACCGGTTGTCTTTGACACGGCGTATGAAACCAACCAAGAAGTCAAGGGTGGCATTACCATCCAAAAGACTGGTGCCGAAACTGGCACAAAACAATGGAACGCCAACTATTCATTGGCTGGTAATGTCTTTAAGATTCATAAGGACAATATCAATGGTGAAGTAGTTGACGAAGTGACCACGGATGCTAATGGTTATGCTAAGACCAAGACGGACTTGCCATTAGGTCACTATGTCGTTGAAGAAGTCCAAGCTTCTAAAGGCTTCTTGAAGACCTTCAAGCCTCAAGATGTTGATATTACGTATCAAGGTCAAAATGTACCGATTGTTATCTCGGCTACTGGTGGGACCAACCAAGAAGTAAAAGGTCAAATCATTGTCGATAAGTCTGGTGCCCAATCAGGCAAGAACATGATTAATGGCAACTACACGTTGGCTGGGAACGAGTTCGATATTTTTGATGAACAGAATCACTTGGTGGACCATGTGACGACCGATGCTTCTGGTAAGGCTTACTCAAAGACGGACTTGCCATTGGGTAAGTACACTGTCGTCGAAACGAAGGCCAGTCAAGGCTTTGTCAAGTCGGCAACCCCACAAAAGGTGGACTTGTCTTACGTTGGTCAGGAAGTACCGGTTGTCTTTGACACGGCGTATGAAACCAACCAAGAAGTCAAGGGTGGTATTACCATCCAAAAGACTGGTGCTGAAACTGGTACCAAGATGTGGAATGACAATTACTCTCTTGCTGGCAACGTCTTTAAGATTCACAAAGATAGTATCAATGGTGAAGTCGTTGATGAAGTGACCACGGATGCTAATGGTTATGCCAAGACCAAGACGGACTTGCCATTGGGTCACTATGTCGTTGAAGAAGTCCAAGCTTCCAAGGGCTTTGTTAAGACCTTCAAACCACAGGATGTTGATATTACGTATCAAGGTCAAAATGTGCCGATCGTATTATCTTTGACGGGTGGAACGAACCAAGAGGTCAAGGGAAAGACTGTCATTGATAAGTCTGGTTCCGAAAGCAAAAAGACACCTTGGAATAGTAATTATTCTTTGGCAGGCAATGTCTTTGATATTCATCAAGACAATGCGTTAGGTAAGGTGGTTGCTCAAATCACGACTGATGCAAATGGGCACGCCGAAACCGATGCCAACTTGCCATTAGGTGATTATTATGTGACCGAATCAAAGGCAAGCCAAGGCTATGTCAATAGCTTTACACCACAAAAGGTAACGTTGAAGTATGCCGGTCAAGAAGTTGCCTTGGTAGCTGATATGGCGGCCGGAACGAACCAAGAAGTAACTGGTTCAACGTCGGTCATTAAGCAAGACAAGCAGACTGGTGATAACAGTCAAGGACGAGCTACCCTTAGCGGTGCTGAATACACACTTTACCATGCCGATGGTACACCGGTGAAGTGGTCAGAAAATGGTCAACCAACACCTGAAATTACGTCCGGTAAGCAGGTTAGTCGCGATCAAGTGACATTGCGAATTGACGATGATTTGCATGAAGCAGGTGTTAGGCATCTAGCATTGGGTGACTATTACTGGCAAGAAACCAAGGCGCCTGAAGGGTATCAATTGGACGGTCAAAAGTACAATGTCGCCATCAAGTATCAGGACCAAGATACACCGGTGATTACGCAAAATGAAACCTCGAAGGAACAAGTGATTAACTTTAGTTTTGACGGATTCAAATACGTGCAATCTCCATCAGGTAGCTCCCAATCAGGTTACAATGGTATTCAATTGTCATTGATTCCAATTAACGGTACCAAGGGTGACAAGCAGACCGTGACAACTGAAACGGAAGCCAATGGTTATGATGGTTATTACAAGTTCAACAATATTTCATACGGTGATTATGAGTTGTGGGAAGAAAACGCCCCAGAAGGCTACCAGCATATTGAACCACTTTATGTTCATATTGAACTAAACGCCGATAAAACGGCCTATGTTTTCACTGTCACTGAAAAGGGTCAGTCAGTACCATTAAAGAAGATGATCGTGCCGGTCACCCAAATTAATGAAGGCACCGGTAATGTGTACCTTTCAAAGCTCTTCTTGTTCGACAAGTCGGAAGATACTAGAAAATGCAATGGCGGTGGCAATAACCAACCGGTTATTAACATCAATAACACGAATACAAATACCAATTCACCGGTGATTAACAATAATCCTGTTGTGAATACTAATTCAACTTCTAATGGTGGTCAACAACATCAAGAAGAGAATCAACATCAAACTGGTGGGGCGACGACTCAAAATGGTGGCAATCAAGATCAAAAACAGTCAACAACGACTAGCCCAAATGTAACGGGCGGTGACCAGTCACAAACGGGCGGAAAGCAAGAGCAGACGCAAGATAGTAAGCCGAATGCCACGGCTAACCCAACGGTAACGGGTGGTGCAACCACTCAAAACGGTGGTACACAATCGCAAGATAGTAAGGCAACTGCCACGGCTAACCCAACAGTAACGGGCGGTGCAACTACTCAAAACGGTGGTACACAATCGCAAGATAGTAAGGCAACTGCCACGGCTAACCCAACGGTAACGGGTGGTGCAACCACTCAAAATGGTGGTACGCAATCACAAGAGAGCAAGCCAACTGCCACGGCTAACCCAACGGTAACGGGTGGTGCAACCACTCAAAATGGTGGTACGCAATCACAAGAGAGCAAGCCAACTGCCACGGCTAATCCAACAGCGACTAGTGGCGCGGCAACTCAAAACGTTGGCACACCAACACAAGCGAGTCAGTTGAATGCAAACGTTGCCCCAACGGCAGGAACGGTTCAACCTGCCCAATCGACGCCTTCATCGTCTGGCAAGACGGTCACGGCCTTGCCAAATACAGGGATGAAGACCGCTGCTAATCCAACCAAGCTTTATGTTGCCGGTTTGGCAGTCTTGGCCGGAGTAGGGCTTGGCTCTTGGCAGAAGGTTCAAAGTAATAACCGTAAGCGTAAGCGCTTAGCGAAGGCGTCACAAGATGTGAAGCAGAGTGCGGTTTGAGTGTTAAAGAAAAGTAGAGAAAAGTAGAACTTTCTCTACTTTTTTTATTGTTTAAAAATCAAGAAGTTTGAGAAAAGAGGAAATTATGGATATTTTAATTAAATTGGTCGGTGTTGTTGTATCAGTTGTCGTCGTTATTGGTTTATTCAGCATCTTGTTTGGCTTTAACAAATTTACCAAGGGACGTAAATCAGAAGATACCCGTATGACCGATGAAGGGATTGAAGGCATGATTTGGGGGGCGGCGACGGCGGCCATTGTTGGTGGTGTCGGTGCCGGAATTATTGCTGCCCTTTCGAAAATTTCGTTTTAAATTTTCGAGTTAAATCGACGTTGGCGGAACCAACCGAATGGGGTGAAAAGCCCATTAGAAAGGATTGACTATGAATGGTGTTGTTTTAGATAAAGACAAACTCAATCAATTAACACAATCGCTCAGTTCTTGGAATCCTACGGCCAGTAGCTGGGTCAATGATATTACCCACGCCTTGATGTTCATCGGCTTTGCCATTTTAGGCATCATGTTTTTATTGGAGTGGGCTAAGACAGCGCAGCGATTTCGGGAAACCCAAGGAACGCCACTGACATCAGAGGTCATGGTGAACTTAGGATTACGTTATTTTATCGCCACCTTAGTGATTGGTCTGGCACCGCAAATTATTGATGCCATGTTATACCTTGCCAATGCCATTGGCCATACCATTGCCACAACTGGCGGACTACATAATCAAAGTAATGGATCGAATGCCGGCCTTTGGGATATGTCACGTGTGGATTTGTCATGGTATCAGAAGGGAATCTTTGGAATAATTTCTTTTCTCAATTCACTGGGGACGACCATTATCTCCATGCTCGTGACCGTCATTGTCTTTATGCGCTTTTTGACCTTATGCGTTTACAAAATTTTGTCACCAATTATGTTAGCAGCCTCACTACATGAAGATTATCGCTCCGTTTCGATTAATTATTGGAAACAAGTAGCCATTGTTTTATTGCAGTCAGTGGTTTTGATTATTATCTTAAAGCTCATCCCGGCTTGGCAAACGGATTCGGATTTTCCATTAACAGGGAAAGTATCCTATGGCACTTGGCAAGCCGCGGCTGCCTTGGCGCTAGTCAAGTTGTTTGTGGTCGGTTGGGCAGTGATCGGCTCGCAGAGTATGACACGTCGTTTGATTGGAGGTTAGGAAATGGCTAGTAGTGAATTTTATACAGATTTATCAAAGTGGGAACCAACGATTGGTCGGGGGTTATTTACTCGCAAACAGGGCGGGCTGATTTTAAAAATGGTACCAGGGGCTGTGCTTTCAACCGGGGCTTTTATTTTAATTCCGGGCTGGTATGGCTGGGTGCTCACGGGCGTTTTAGTGAGCACCACACTACTGCCGTTCTTACTTCGTTTTTTTGACTACGATCGCACGTTGAAACGATCCATTACCTTTTATTTAACGGAGAAGAAACGGACGTATCAGAAAATTGGAAAGGAGTAGGTCATGTTTAAGAAAAAGAAGTCTTTATCGGTAGCCGAACAAAGAAAGCAAGAGCGTTTAGCACGTTTGGGTTGCAGTACACAAGATACATTGCAATTTCAAGATTTAAGCGCAGAAGGTCTAATGAAAATTGATGCAGACCATTATTCACGGGCTTATGAATTAAGTGATGTTCCTTTTGAAGCACTAGGCGTCGCTGCTCAACAAGATGTCATTGTTTCATATGGTGAAGCCTTGAATACCCTAAACGATAAGAGTCATTATCAGTTATTAGTGGTCAACGAGCACGTGGGCGAAAATGCCATTGAAAACTTGTTAATGCCCATGGCTGGGACCCCCGATGATGTCTATCGACAAGAAATTAACGCCATGATGAAACAACGTTTTTCATCAGAAGAAAATGAATATCAAGTGAAGCGTTATGCGATTATTAGTACCCAACAGGAACGAGCCGCAGCGGCCGAAATTGCCTTATCAAAAGCGACATTAGCTTTTCAAGAACCTTTTCGTAAAGGAGGGGTTCCATTAACGTTGCGTGCTTTAGATGGTGAACAACGCGTTCGGTTGATCAATCAACTGACCAATCCAGGTATGCTCATGCAGAAGGCTGATTTTAACCAACTTCATGCCAAGGATTTAGTAGCCCCCAGGTTAATTGAACTGGATAACAATCAATTCCAACTCAATCAACAGTATGCACGGGTACTCTACGTGAAGTATTACCCGGAGATGTTAGAAGATGATTTCCTGAAGAATTTAACCGAAATCAAACATGAAATCGCGATTTCTCTCCATGCGCAGCCGTATAATATGCGCGATTTGCAAAGAAGACTGCAAACCATTTCACAATTCAATAAGATTGATCAGCGTCGCCAACAAAAAGATAATGCTAAAGATGGGGTGGATTCCGAATTTGTCTCCGGACTGGCCAAGGGCATTGGCAAGACAACGGAAGCCTTGAAAGAAGACTTTTCAAAGTACGGTCAAAAGTTATTTACCGGAACCTTGACCGTTATGGTGGTGGCTAAAAATCGTCGTGAGTTGAAGACCATCACTGATGAAGTGAAAGCGGTGGGGGAAGCTAAAGGGGTTTTCTTTGAGAGTGCCTACAATTATCAAGAAGAGGCGTTTAACACGACGTTGCCCATTGGCCGGTCTTTCTTACTAGAAAATCCTGAAACTTATCGGGATATGACCACGTTAAATGTCGCAACGCAACGTCCCTTTACGTCGGTGGAATTGCAAAACCCACACGGTGAATTTTTTGGGCAAAATCAAATTACTGGTAATGTCATTACGATTGATCGTAAGGATAAGCAGGACTTGTTAACACCATCTGGTCTTGTTTTGGGTTCCAGTGGTTCTGGTAAGTCAGTGGCGGTAAAGTATCAATTGCTCAATACGTTGTTAAATCATCCCAAAGACCGCATTATCATTGTGGATCCTGAAAGTGAGTATTTAGAGATTGGTCAAAAATTAGGGGCTCAAATCCTTGATATTTCGACCGGGACTGATAATCACCTCAATCTGATGGACTTAGCGGATCGTACCAAGCTGCGCGAAGAAGATAAGAAACTTGACTTCATGAAAGAAAAGTCAAACCTGTTAACGACGATGTTTGATAAAGTTTTGACCTTGTCCGACGCACAAAAGGGTGTGATTGACTTAGTCACGCATGAGACGTATGAAAAATATGAAAAGCCCACTTTAGTAGACTGGCAAACAGTATTGAAAAGCCGGCCTGAAAAAGTGGCTCAAGATTTGGCATTATCAACGAGCCCTTATACAATCGGGTCACAAGATGTGTTCTCATACGAGACCAATATCGACTTAAGCGGTCGATTTTTGATTTTTAACACGAAGCAGTTGGATGACAACATGAAGCCGTTTGCCATGCAGGTCATTTTGGATCAGATTTGGAAACAAGTGGTTGCTTCTCAAAATATCGTTTCCACTTGGCTATTCTTTGATGAGATTCAAGTCAACTTTCAAGATAAAGACAGTGCCAATTGGTTTGCTAATTTGTGGGCCCGTGTGCGAAAGTATGGGGCGATTCCGACCGGTATTACGCAAAATATTAGTAATATCACGCAATTCCAAGGGGGCCGAAACTTGACTTCCAATACTGAATTTATGATGTTACTTCGGCAAAAGGCGCCGGACCTCAAGATTTTGAAAGAAGAATTGCATTTCGACGAAAATGTCTTAGATCAGTTCGTTAATGAACGCGCCGAAGTGGGAACTGGGTTAATTCGCGTGAATGGGATTATGGTCCCCTTTAAAAATCCAATTCCAAAACACACAAAACTGTATGAATTACTAAACACGGATGTTGATACAGATAAGGAGTAGAAATGTTTAACTTGAAAAAATTGAAGATTAAAAAGCGACTATCCATTGCCGGCTTACTTATCTTAGGGATTATGTTGGGCATTGGGGTGAAGAGCATCTCGGTGCCCAAAGTCAATCAAACGATACAACAAACCAGTTCATTGACTAATAGCCAACCCACGATTAAGCAAAGCGATGTGCAAAAGTTTTTGATTGCTTATTACACCAAGAAGGACTTGGGCGAAAATCAAAACCGGTATCAAGGCTTTATGACTCAGGCCGCTTTCCAAGCTGAAACGGCTAAGGAAGCCAAGCCTGAAAATCAGGCCTATAAGGGCTATGTTGTGAATCAGGTGTTTGACGATGCCAAGATTTATATTGACCAAGCGGATCAACAAGCGCTGGTAACGGTTGACTATCATAATACGCAACTAGTCAATAAAACGGATAATCCGAGTCAAACAGCTAGCACCAGTAAGTCTGAAACATTGTTACTGACGTATGCTACCGAAAAGGGGCAGGCTCTCGTTAACAATATTCAACGCAAAACATTGTCGGATGCTTCTAGCAACGACCAGCCACAAGATTTAAACCAAGTAAGGAGTGCTCACGATGACCAAAACTGAACGTTTACAACAAAAGAAAAAGCGCCTGCAAACAGAGTTGAAGACACTGAATGAAAAAATAGCCGATAAAAAGCAAGCATTGGCGCAAGTTGACCAAGAGTTGTTGGAAGCGACAATGAAAGATAACGACATGAGCCTATCAGATTTGGTGGCTTTAGTGCAGAAGGAAAGTGACCGTAATTAACGGTGACAACGATTTGCATTGATTAAATGGAATGCACTTCACACAAAAGGAGTATAACGATGCCAAAACTTTTAAAACATTTATTCCCATCACACAAGACTGAAAGCCATTACGGTTATGAGGTCCGTGCTGGGAAGTACGTGCCCACTGAGGTCTTTCATGAAACAGAAGACTTCTTGAACTATGTGGAACAACAGAGTCAAGACCTTGAAAGACGGGGGTTATCAGACCAAGTTGGGCTATTGAAGAGCGCACCGTCTGGTGAATATCTCTTTGGCATGATTTTTGATTTACCGGCTCGTGGTGACATTGATAGCCAGTTGGCTGATTTTTATACCAAGAAGAAGTTGCCTTATGATTCATCAATTTTCAATCGCTTTTCACAATCAGCGGAACCAGCTCAACCAAATAATTTGGAACAAGTACCGCATGCAGATGATGTCACGGCAGAAAATGCGGACTTAAAGGTCGCTACTGAAAATGCAGATTTGGTCGTCGTCACTGATGAAACAACTGATGCCGCTACCACCGAGTCGCAACCGGTTCCCAGTGAACAACCATCATCTGCCACGCCTGTTCCAGTGTCAGGAGCGGTCACAGCAGATGCTGAAGTTGAAACTCCTGAACAAAAGGACCTTAAAATCCAACACTTAACCGCACTCTTAGCCCAGCAACAAGCTGCCTCAAGTCCCCAGCAACCAGCAGAAACTGTGCCACCCGTAAATCCGGAGTTAGCTTCCTTACAAGAAGATGTTTCATCAGCGGTGGTTAAGGTCTTAGAAGAAAAACAAGCGAAATTGTCGGCCTTGTTAAACCAATCTGATCAGTCGGGGACCATTCGGCGGGAAACGCAACAGGAATACGAAGACAAGCGCATTAAGCTGTTAGATCAAGTCAAGAAAACCGCGGCCCGCGATTTAGAAGAAGCCAAGCGCCGCGAAAAGGAACGCTATGAACAGGCGCTTCGGGATTTAGATGATCAGTTTGATAAGACCCAGGCCCACTTGGTTGTCGAAGTCGATCAGTCCATTCAACATGATCATGATCAAATGTTGGAAAAGCGATTAGATGAAAACCAAAAACAATTGGAACGCTTGTTAAGTGCTCGCGAAGAGTTAACAACCAAAATTCACGAAGCAAAGCAGCTCTTTTCATAAGCAGTCAGAAATCTGGCTGCTTTTTTTGAGCAGTCAAGAGGAGACAAAAAATGCGGATTGATCCAGAGAAGTTACATGAACATGATGGTATGGGGCACCGAGCCGCCCGGAAGCATACTAAAAAGGCGTATAAGAAAGCTCGAAAAAGTTATAAGCAAGCTTTTAAGCAAAAGCAAAGGAGTAATGGCTTAGACACCGCCAAACGAACATTAGCCGATGAAAAAGCGGATGTGTTGACTTTAAAAAAGCAATTTAAGCATCATCGAAAACTGGACAACACGAGTTTTCGCAATCGAACCGGTCGCACCATCAAGGCTGGTGTGAAAGGAACTGTTAAGGGTCGGGTACAAAATAGCTTACGCCAAAAACTACAAGAGGATGATTTACTAGCGCAACACGTTCAAGCTAGCAATACAATCAATCAAGCCCGTTCCTATGGTCGGACTGTGAAAACGGGTAGCCGTTTGCTGGGGAAGACAGCGGGCAATATTGGGTTAGGCACTTATCACGTACTTAATCGTAGTAAAAATGCCGTCATGGGCCGTGGCTTTTATAAAACGCCCTATGAGCAACAATGGTTTGGTGGACGGAAGCGACTGGGTGATTTGGGGCGGTCTGTTAAAAAGAAAAGCAAACGGCAGATGCGACGTTTTGCGGGCCGCTTCAAAAAAACCACTCGTGTTAGCCGCTTTTTAGGAAAAGGCCTAAAAAAAGGGGTGAAATGGTTAAATCCGTTTTCGTTGAAATTTAAAATTTTAGTCGGTATTCTGGTTTGTTTGCCGTTATTGTTGGCTTTTATGGTGGGGGGCATTAATCAACCTGGTTTGAAACAAGACAATCACGAAATCAATGATACTTGGCTCTACATGACCCAGCTGGATGCTCAAAAGTCTGATGACCAGCACCAATACTATACGGATTGGGCACCGTTTATGTTTTATAATAACGAGCTGTTGGAGGATTTTAATATCCATGACCAAAAGCAAAGTCTGCAATTGCCTTTTGGGGTTATCAAGTATCAAGATGTTTTGGCAAAGCAGTGGGATGCCGTGCATGTCAAAGACGCTGAAAAAACGGTTGATGAGTTGATGAGCGGTAACAAAGTTGCGACTGAAGATGACTTGCATAACCCTTGGATTTTAAAAGAGAGTGAACAGCAAGATGTGAAAATCAGTCGTGATGAAATTGGTTTTGATGTTTTAGGAAATCAATTGGAAAATTTGACGGATGATGGCAATGTGGTGATTAGTCGCCGACTGGGGTATGAGAAACAAAACGGCAAGGAAGTTAAAAACGATTGGTCAACCATCGATATTGCGAAAGGGACGATGCTAAAAGTGCCAATGGGTGGAACGGTTCGTTTCGTGAATGACCATACCGTGCAGTTGACACAGGACCAAGCAGTTTTGACCATTGATGGCGTAGACCTTAGCCGCTTACAACAGGGTGCTAATTTGAACGCTGGTGATCTACTTGGAAATACTTTAGGTGATCATATCAATTTACAATATCGTCTCTTTGATGATTTAGAAAAGCAGTGGTTTGACGCCAACCCTGGATTTTACTTTAAGAAGGTTCGTTATACGCAGTTTACGACAACGACTGATGAAAACTTTGACCCTTCGAAAGATAAGGCTCAAAATGCGCAAAAAGTATACGATCAGCTGACCAAGATGGGCTATAAGAAGGCTGGCATTGCCGCCATGCTCGGTAATTTTGATGTTGAAAGTTCGATTAACCCCAAGCGAGCCGAGGGTGATTATCTAAAAGCGCCCGTTGGCAAGTATGACGGTTCTTATGATAAAGATGATTGGTTGAATATTGGCGGCCCACAAATCTATGACGGTCGTTTTGCGAATATCATTCACCGCGGTTTAGGATTGGGACAATGGACAGATGTCGCGCCGGGACCAGGAGGACGTCATACGGCCTTAGTGGATTATGCAAAATCTCAAAACAAGAAGTGGTATGATTTGGACTTGCAAATTGATTTCTTAGTGAATCACGATGGCGGGCACTCCGATGTGGCTAAAGCGATTTTGTCCTCGGACAGCCAAGACGTGAAGGATTTAACCCAACAGTTTTTGACACAATGGGAAGGAAATCCTGGCAATAAGTTGCAAGATCGAACCAACGCGGCCTTAAATTGGTACCAATATCTAGGTAAGACCAAGGAGGAAAAAAAGCAAGACGCGGATGAGAAGCGAGGCAATGAAATTGCCAAGGACTATGGTGGCAACCAATCCACTTAAAAAAGACTGGCGTCTTAATCCAGCAGCGGTCATACTTAGAAAAGTAGAGAAACAGTTTGCAGCGATGTGGTAATATCTATGTATATAAATTAAGGGAGAGAAAAAGATTTTGGAAAGAGAAGACCATATTGTATTAACTAATTTTTCGAAAATAGACGTCAACGATTCTTTTTTTCAGTCACTAAGAGCGAGTTACTCGGAGTTTGATGAATGGTTTCGACGAAAAGCTGCGCTTGATGAAAAAGCATATGTTTCTTATGATGTAAACCATAATTTAATCGCTTTTGTTTACTTAAAGAAGGAACATGAAATTGATGATGACGTTGTGCCATCTCTTACAGGTAAACGTTTGAAGATTGGTACGTTCAAAGTAGACTTTAAGCATCACTCTGCTCTAGGCAAGCGACTTCTAGCAATAGTAATGAGAAAATTTGCTGAGCTTTCTAATGAGTATAAGTATTTATATGTCACTTTATACGCAAACGACAATACTATGGGACTACAACGTTTGTTACAAAAGTACGGTTTTTCTAAATATGGGGTAAAGAATGGCAAAGAATTAGTTTTTAGAAAAATGGTGCCAGATCCAAATGGAAAAAATGATGTTTATCAATTATTTCCGTTTTTTTCACAAAATGAGGGGAATGATTATTTATTAGCAATTCTCCCAAAATACCATAACAAAATGTTTGGTGAAGTGGACTTAAAAAGTGAAAGACATTCCCTTGTTGAAGATACTAGTTCTATAAACAGTATCGAGAAAATTTATTTGTCGGCCTCCATAAATGCGATGAAATTAATCGAGGGAGACCATGTTGTTGCTTATCGTATGAACGACAACATGGGCCCAGCGTATTATCGATCAGTTATAACCTCTGTTGGTACCATTACAGAAGTCAAAAGTATTAGGGATTTCAGTTCATATGATGTATTTTATCGATTTGTTAAAGGTAAATCGATTTTTACAGATGAAGAGCTGAATGATTTTTGGCATACAAAAAAATATCCATGGATTATTAAATTTATTTATAATTTTTCTTTTGCAACATACCCCAATAGAAAACTACTTTTAGAAAAGGGCGTAATAAACCAAGAACAAAGAATAGTCATTGAACCAATACAAAAAACAAAATTTAAAGAGATTCTTGAAATGGGGGACACCAATGAGAATTTTGTTATCGATTAAACCGGAATATGTCTATAAGATTTTAGATGGTACCAAAAAATTTGAATACAGACGCACAGTTTTCAAGAACAAAAATGTCGATTCGATGGTGATTTACGCGACGTTACCTGAGGGCTTGGTTGTTGCTGAAGTAGAGGTTCTTGGTGTTTTATCTGGTAGTAAGACTGAAATCTGGCAAAGGACCAAAAAATATAGTGGTATATCGCGTCGGGATTTATTTGCATATTTTAAAGGAAAAAAAGAGGCTCACGCCATTCAATTAGGGAAGGTAACCCCATACATTGAGCCAAAAACCTTGAAAGATTTTGATGCCAGTCTCAAAGCGGCTCCACAGTCTTTTATCTATTTATAAGATTCGCCAAAATATTTGTTATTCTGACTAGTCTAAATCCGCACATGTTATAATAATGATCATAGTGAACAAGTGAAGATGGTGGCTATCCTCGATTGGAGGTGGTGCGTATGGTGTAATGACCCAACCCCCACATTCTAGGAAAGGAGAAGCCAGATGTCCACCAAGGACGTCTTGACCTTACTATTAACGTTTGGAATGTTTATTCTAGCGTTAATTGGTATTGTCATTGACCTAATTAAATTAAGTCAAAAAAATAACCATCATTTCGCTCTAGCACAGCCTTGATGATTATCATATTACATTAGGGTAGCTACCGTTTTACGGGTTCGCTAGGAGGAGTAGTTGTGTCCAGCAACTGCTCCTTTTTTAATGTCTTTATTATAGCACGTGAAACGAGATACTCAAAAGAAGTAATATTGGCTTGACTGGGAGTTCACTCTAAGGTGTTTAATAGTCTTTGTAAGAAAGGAGAAGTTACTGAATTTAAACCGGATTTTAAACGGTTTAATATGAAAAAAATTTTTTCTTATATTTTTGATGGAAAAAGTATTGCTATATTAGAAAGGAAATGAATTGATGGAGTACTCAATATTAAACAATAACGTTAAAATGCCCAAATTAGGATTTGGTGTCTACCAAATCCCTGAGAGTGAAACCAAAGAGGCAGTCCTGCATGCCATTAAGATTGGATATCGTTTAATTGATACAGCAGGTGCTTATAAAAACGAAGTTGAAGTGGGAGAAGCTGTTAAAGAAGCCATTAATACGGGAATTGTTAAACGCGAAGATTTATTTATTACGACCAAACTTTGGATAAATGAGTACAAAGAGCAAAATGCTGAGAGTGCCATTAACGGGCGTTTACAGAAAATGCAACTCGATTATTTAGATCTGTTATTATTGCATCAGCCTTATGGTGACATTTATGGTGCTTGGCGTGCAATGGAAAGTGCTCTGAATGCCGGAAAAGTACGATCACTTGGCGTTTCAAATTTTGATGCAGGGAAAATTGTTGAATTTGCAAAACTAGTTAAAATAACCCCGCAAGTTAATCAGCTCGAATTTAATCCATGGAATCAACGAGAAAAAGATGAAGAGTGGAATAAAAAATATTCTGTTCAACCAGAAGCATGGGCGCCATTCGCTGAGGGACGGTTAAACCTATTTCACAACAAGATTTTGCAGGAAATTGGTAAGAAATATAACAAAACAGTTGGGCAAGTGGTTTTAAGATGGTTAATACAAAGAGATATTGTTGTTTTAGCCAAATCCGTTCATGAGGAACGTATACGCGAAAATTTTGATGTTTTTGACTTTAATCTTTCAGAAGAAGACATGGATTTAATCAAAGGTCTGGACAAAAAAGAATCTGCTTTCTTTGATCATAATGATCCAATTTTTGTTGAACGATTAACTGGTTGGTCAATCTAAATTGTTATGAAAAAATATTAAGTTGAAAAAAGCGTCTTGACTGCATGGTTAAGGCGTTTTTGTACTAAAATATTATTACGCAAACAAGTGAAGATGGTGGCTATCCTCGATTGGAGGTGGTGCGTATGGTGTAATGACCCAATCCCCACATTCTAGGAAAGGAGATGCCAGATGTCCACCAAGGACGTCTTGACCTTACTATTAACGTTTGGAATGTTTATTCTAGCGTTAATTGGTATTGTCATTGACCTAATTAAATTAAGTCAAAAAAAATAACCATCTCTACTTTAGCGAGCTGATGATGGTTATTAAACATTAACTTAGGCTAGCCACCGTTTAACGGGTTCACTAGGAGGAGTAGTTGTGTCCAGCAGCTACTCCTTTTTTATATCTTTATTATAGCACGAATGAAGCAAAGTTAAAAAGTAGAGAAAAGTAGAGAAAAGTAGAGAAAAGTAGAGCTTTCTCTACTTTTTTTATTTGGGAAGGAACTGTTATGGAACAAAAAGAAGCACTGCATAAATTTACGAACAGCGGGCAAACTACTGTCATCCAAATCTTAAAAGCCTTTAGTGTGTTAACGGGGGAGTCACTACGACACTATCTGGCCGATCGTGCTGCGCAGTACCGACAGCGCACCGGTGAACTCGGTTATTATCAATTTATGGCTGAAAAATCAGGCAAGTCCATCATCACGTTGCCGTCCTCTTTCAATCAACCGGTTAATCTTGAACGTTTACGAGAAGTTCTGGCTGAACATGGCGTGGCCTTTGCCTTTCGTCAATATGATGGCAAAACCGATTTACTCTTTCGTTTTCAAGACAAAGAGGTTATTAACAAAGCCATGGACGATTTACTAAAGGACATTCATGATCCTGACGCCAAACTTTGGCAAGATATTGTCAAAGACCCTGACTTACGGTCTTCGGTTGCCGAAGAGTTCAAACAAGCCGAAAAGCACACGGCATCTACGATGAAAACGCAAGCACAAAACATGGCACAAGCAGCACCAACTGCTGGGAAAGGAAGGGCACGCTAATGCAACGCTATAAAAAACACATTGTCCCACATCTATGGCTGGGTCTGTTTTTGGCCATTTTATTTTATTTCTTAACGAATTGGTTTTTTGCAATTCCTTTGAACGGCTTTGCAGAAAAAGAATTTGCTTTTTTGACTTATAGCGCCGAATCACAAAAAACTTTGCAACATTGGCCACTGCTTTTGATTCCTTCTCTCTGGTCTTTTTTAGCCGCGCTGCTTGGTTTCATATCCGCCATGTTGCTTTATATTTATCGTAATGACCACGGGATTTATCGGGCAGGGGAAGAACATGGATCAGCCCGTTTTGCCACGACCCGCGAAATGAAGAAATATGCCGATGAGGACTTTGAAAAAAATACATTGCTTACGCAAAATGGTCAGATGGGGCTGTTCAATGCCCGCCTACCAATGCCGGTCCAACGTAATAAAAATATGGTGGTGATTGGTGGTTCTGGTTCTGGAAAGACCTTCACATTTGTGAAGCCGAATGTGATGCAAATGAATGCCTCCATGGTCGTAACCGACCCCAAAGGTCTGTTGGTGCATGAAGTTGGCCAAATGTTGCGGGAAGCGGGCTATCAAATTAAAGTCTTTGATTTGGCGAATTTAAGTAATTCCAATACTTTTAACGTCTTTGCTTATATGCCCACCGAATTGGATGTTGACCGGGTGCTCGAAAGCATCTCGATTTCCATTGCGGGTAATGAGCAGAAACCTGATTTTTGGAAGTTGGCTTCGGACATGTTGTTGCGCTCATTGATTGCCTTTTTATGGTTTGATGGCCGTGATAACGGCTATTTGCCACACATCGGTCAAGTCGCTGATTTGTTACGGAACATTATACGTGTTGATCAAGAGGAGCCCAGTCAAGTTGAAAAATGGATGATTGAATTGGAACAAAAGCATCCCGGCAATTATGCGGTCAAACAATGGCAAAGTTTTCAATCAACGGGTGGTGCAGCCGAAACCAAAGCCGGGATTGTTGGGAATGCAGTCGCAGTCTTTGCTTCTTTTGATCACCAAGCTGTCCAGCAAATGATTGAGCATGACACCATGGACATTGGTTCTTGGAATGAAAAGAAGACGGCCGTCTTTATTTCAATTCCAGAATTAAGTAGTTCATATAACTTCCTGGCCTCGATGTTAGTGGCCACTTCAATTACCACGTTATCGAAGAAGGCCGATCAGGTGAACCAAGGGCTTTTGAAGACCCAACAGCCCTTACAACATGTGCGCTATTATTTGGATGAATTTGCCAATATTGGCAAATTACCCAATATTGATAAAGCCATGGCAACCTTGCGGAGTCGTGAAATGTCGATTGTGGTCATTTTGCAAGCCTTGGATCAATTGAAAACAATGTATAACAAAGGTTGGGCCAGTCTCTTAGCGACCGCTGATACTTTGCTTTTCTTGGGCGGTAATGAAAAAGAGACCATCGAATATTTATCGCAACGTTCTGGAAAACAAACCATTTCGATTCGGAACCATTCCTTAAATTCAAAGGGTGGTGGTTCTGAAAACCGCCAAACACAAGCGCGTGACTTACTAACACCGGATGAAATCGGACGGTTAGATGGTCAAAAGGCGCTGGTCTTTATTAACGGCGAAAATGTCTTGATGGATTATAAATATTCCACGTTTGACCATCCCAAGGCAGCTAAATTGGCGAATAAACCGACTGATGAGAATTGGTATGAAGTTGTTCGGTATGCGCTGCCATTCGCTGAAATGTGGCGTGCTAGTCAAGAAGAAGGCATTCCGCTGATTGATCACGGGACACTGTGAGGCTATCTCGATAGTCAAACCAACATAAAAGTAGAGGAAAGTAGAGAAAAGTAGAGAAAAGTAGCGTTTTCTCTACTTTTTATTTGGCAGATTACAAGTTTAATTCGAACAACCCCGAAAAACTTCTAGTGGCGTCTGGTAGTTATGTAACTTCATGGGTCGATTGTTGATCAACTCAATTGCCTCATAAAGCCGCTGCTCATCAACATCTC